>JBOHAB010000011.1:0-22875 GCA_050697655.1 Gaiellaceae bacterium | reverse complement strand
GCCACGGCCCGTGCGCGAGTCGTTCAGATAGAAGAGGCCGACCGCGATCAGCGCCATCAGGATCAGGAGCAGGAAGTAGTAGTCGCGCACGTGGTCGAGCTGGAGGCCGAAGAAGTCCATCCGGTCAATGCCCGGGATTCCGTTCGGGCCGCCGGTCAGGTTGAGCGGCTCCTCGCGCCACGGCAGGTTGATGCGGTCGAGGTTGAGTGCGAGCTCGACGAAGATCTGGGCGAAGAACAGCGTGGTGATGGCGAGGTAGTCGCCCACGAGGCGCCAGGAGGGCAGCCCGAGCAGCAGCCCGAGGAGCGCCGAGGCGACGACGACGACCGGAATCGCCAGCTCGGTCGGCAGGTGGACGTCGAGGTGGTCCGACGAGACCCAGGCGTACATGTAGGCGCCGAAGCCGTAGAAGGCGACGTAGCCGAGGTCGAGCAGCCCGGCCCAGCCGACGACGATGTTGAGCCCGAGCGCCAGGAGCGCGAAGAGGAGCACGTTGACGCCGACGCGGATGAGGAAGGGCGAGTCGGTGAGGAACGGGAAGAGCGCGCAGATCCCCAGGAAGACGAAGAAGCGCGGACCCGGTCCGACGCGGTCGAACGCGCGCCGCGCCGGGGCGGTCAGGCCTGTGTAGTACTCGGTGCGGAGCTCCTGCTCGGAGACCCATTCGTCGGTGCCGATTCTTGGCATCGATTCCCGTCTACACCTTCGACAAGACCGGCGACCCCAGCAGCCCAGTGGGGCGGACGAGCATCACGGCGATCAGGATTCCGAAGACGATCAGGTTCTGGTAGGTCGAGGAGATGTAGCTGGAAGTGAAGGCCTCGGCGAGGCCGATCACGAGCCCGCCGAGCATGGCGCCGGGGATGTTCCCGATGCCGCCGATCACCGCAGCTGTGAAGCCCTTCAGCCCGGCGACGAAGCCCATGAAGTGGAAGACGCGCTCGAGGAAGAGCCCGACCATCACCCCCGCTGCGCCTGCGAGCGCGGATCCTATGAAGAACGTGGCAACGATCACCCGGTCGACGTCGATCCCCATCATCGCCGCCGCCTCGCGGTCGTACGACGTGGCCCGCATCGCCTTGCCGAGCCGCGTCCTGTTCACGAGCAGCGTCAGGGCGATCATGAGGAAGATCGCTGAGCTGATCACGAGGATGCGAACGAGCGAGATCCGCAGCGGCCCCGCCTCGATCCCGGTCGAGAACGGGATGAGCTGCGGCGTGTCGTACGTCCTGAACTGCGCCGAGAAGAGCAAGAGCGCGGAGGCCTGGAGGAAGAACGACACGCCGATCGCGCTGATCAGTGGCGCGATGCGCGGCGCGTTGCGCAGAGGCCGGTACGCGAAGCGCTCGATCACCACCCCGAGCAGCCCGGCGCCGAGCATCCCCGCCAGGAACATGAGGATGAGCAGCGGCGCCACGGGGAGCATGGGCGAGGAGGCGCCGCCGAGCGCCGTCAGGACGAAGTAGCCGATGAAGGCGCCGATCATGTAGACCTCGCCGTGGGCGAAGTTGAGGAGCTTCAAGATCCCGTAGACCATCGAGTAGCCCAGGGCGATGAGGGCGTAGACGCTCCCCAGGGTCACGCCGTTCACCAGCTGCTGAACGAAGAAGTCCGTGGCTGCCCTCGCTGCTCGCGTCGGCCGTGCGGCCCCCGCAGGAGCCGCACGGCCTTGGACCCGGGATTCTTTCTAACTACTCGACGAGCGTGTAGCTCCCGTCGTCCTGCACCTGGAAGATGAAGAACACCGCGTCCTGGATGTCGCCGATGTCCGTGAAGGCGATCGGCTGCCCCAGGATCGACTCGGGAAGGTTCGTCTGTTGCATCTGCTCGATCATCGCCTCGCGCGTCGGCTCCTCGCCGGCCGCGCAGAGGGCCATGGCCGCTTCCATCACGACGTTCGTGGCGGCGTAGGTGGGCGGACCGAACGTCCCGAAGTCGCCATACTCCTCCTCGAACGCGGTTGCGAGCTCCTGAATCGCCGGGTCGTCGAGCCCCGTGATGTCGGGGGCGAACGACGAGACGTAAGAGCCTGCGATCTTGAAGTCGTCAGGCGAGAAGAGGCCGTCCGACCCGAAGATGACCGCGTCCTTGCCCTGCTCCGCGAGCTGGTTGCCGAAGAGCTGCGCGTTGGCCGCGACCTGCCACGGCAGGAAGACGACGTCCGTGTCGTCGGCCACAGCCGAGACGAGCCCGGAGAAGTCCGTCTGGTCCTGGCTCACGGACTCTCGCTCGACGGTCACGCCCGCGTCCTCGAGGGCGGCGGCCGTGGAGTCGGCGAGGCCGGTCGAGTACGAGCTCTGGTCGTCGATGATGAGCACGTTTGCCGCGCCGAGTGTGTCGACCATGTAGGCGGCGTCGGTCGGGCCCTGGTCGGCGTCCGTGGGGACGACGCGGAAGAACGTCTCGAAGTCTTCCGTCAGGTTGGTCGCGGTCGCGGACGGCGAGATGAACGCCATGGTCGCGTCGGCGTAGATCGTTCCGACCGCCTCGATTTCTTGGCTTCCCGCCGGGCCGACGACGGCGATGATGTCGCTGTTCGAGACGAACTGGGGCGCGACCGTGGCCGCCTGGGCCGGGTCGAGCTGCGTGTCGCCCTCGACGAGCGAGAAGGTCGTTCCGTGCTCCTCGTTGAACCGGTCGACGGCGAACTTCGCCCAGTTCAGCTGCTCCTGGCCGATCGCGGCGACGTCGCCGGTGAACGGTCCCATGATCCCGATCGACGCGGTGCACTCGACCGCTTCCATCGTGTCGCCGTCGGTGGCGGTCGTCTCGGGGGGCGCAGCCCCTCCGTCGTCGTCATCGTCTCCGCCGCAGCCGGTCGCGACCAGCGCGAGCGCGGCAACGACCAGAGCGAGCAGGAGCCAAATCCCGGACTTCCTCATGCGCTTTCCTCCTCTTCCTGGGCCTCAGCCCTCTTCGGGGACGTTGTAGGCCATCGAGGGGTCGCCGGCAGGATGGAAGACGCCGAGGACCCTGAGCGCCCCCGTGCCGACGTTCTCGAGGATGTGCGGTTCCCGCGGCGGAAAGTGAATGCACGAGCCCGCCCGCACCGCCGAGCTCTCGCCGCCCATGTGGAGGAGGCCCTCTCCCTCCAGGATGTAGGCCACCTCCTCGTAGGTGTGGTAATGGGGCTTCGCCCGCCCGGGCGGGATCGAGCCGACGAACTGCGTGACCGTGCGGCAGCCGACCTCCTCGTTCGCCACGTAGCGAAACTCCCGATCTCTGCCCGCGGGATGGGCAGGCTGGTCGGCGACACGCACTCCGACAGGGGCAGGTCGCTCGCTCGCCTCGTTCTCGGGCTCGAGAGCGAGCACGGAGACGAGCACGAGCTCGTCAGGGCCCAGATTGGCGACCTCGTACGCCGTGCCCGGCGGCACGAAGAGCCCGGTCTCAGGGCCAAGCGTGTGGGTCGTGCCGTCGAGGCCCACCGTGCCCGAGCCCGAGACGGCGAAGAGAAGCTCCTCCCGGCTCGAGCCTCCGCGCTTGCTCGACCGACCCGGGGAGAAGCGAATCACCCGTTGCTCGAGGGCTTCGCAGCCGAAGCTGGGGTCGATGGTCACGCGTGTCGTGGCGGTGTCGCCCTCGTCTCGCCGCGCCTCGGCCGAGGCCTCGTCGGTCACGTATTGCAATTAGACCCCGGGTGTGGGGCTGGAGCCGTCGCGGTGAACCGTGACCTCGAGCATGGGCCTCACTTTCACTCTCTCAGACGGCGTGCCGGCAGGCTGGTTAGGCGTGTCCCTCGCCAAGCGCCGGCCTACCCTACACCTTGACGGAGGGACGATCAGGTTGGTTAGGATCGCTCGCGATGCTGCTGAGCGAGGTCGGGTACGCACGACCTTCCAGCGTTGACGAAGCCGTGCGGCTCCTGGCGGAGAACGACGGGGCGAGACCGCTCGCGGGCGGCCAGACCATCGTCAACGTGATGAAGGCGCGCGCCGCCGCGCCCGACGTCCTCGTCGATCTCGCCGACCTCGCGGAACTGCGGACGATCGCCGTCGCCCCCGACGGAGGGCTCGAGCTCGGCGCGCTCGCCACCTATTCCCAGCTGATCACCTCGGCGGAGGTGAAGGAGGCCCGTCCGATCGTCGCCGAGGTGGCCGCGCAGATCGCCGACGTGCAGGTGCGCAACCGCGGCACGGTGGGGGGCAACGTGTGCTCCAACGACCCGACGAACCACCTGCCGCCGGTCTTCGTCGCGGCGGGAGCGACGATGACCGTCGTCGGAGCCGACGGGGAGCGCACGGTCCCGGCGGAGGAGTTCTTCCTCGGCGTCTACATGACCGCCGCCGGCCCGGGCGAGCTGCTCACGAAGGTCGTTCTTCCCCCCGCCGGCGAGGCGCGGGACGGTTTCAGCGCGGTCGCGATCGGAGCGGACGGGACGTGCATCGTCAACGCCGCCGCGACCGTGACCGGCGACCAAGCGCGAATCGTGCTGGGATGTGTCGCCGCCACGCCGGTCCTCCTCACCGCGGAGGCCGAGGAGGAAGCCGTGCGGGCAGCGGTGCGCGGCGCGGAGCTCGACCCTCCGTCGGACGTCCACGGCCCCGCCGAGTACCGCCGGCAGCTCGCCGAGGTGGTTGCCGCGCGTGCGCTCGCGGCCGCGGGACAAGGAGGTTAGATGGAGCCCGTCACGAGCATGCAGGTCTCGGTAACGGTCAACGGCGAGGTCCACGGGCGAGAAGTGGAGGCGCGCCGCCTGCTCGTGCACTTGATCCGCGACGACCTCGGCCTGACCGGCACGCACATCGGCTGCGACACCGGGAACTGCGGCGCGTGCACGGTCATCCTCGACGGGGTGGCGGTCAAGTCCTGCATGCTGCTCGCCGTCCAGGCCGACGGGGCCTCAATCGAGACCGTGGAGTCGCTCGCGCAGGGCGACGGCGAGCTGCATCCGCTCCAGCAGGCCTTCTCCGCCCACCACGCGCTCCAGTGCGGCTACTGCACGCCGGGGATGCTGATGAGCGCGAAGCACCTGCTCGACCACAACGCGGAGCCGACCGAGAACGAGATCCGGCGGGCCATCCAGGGCAACATCTGCCGCTGCACCGGCTACGTCAACATCGTCGAGGCGATCGCGGCAGCGGCGAAAGGGGAGGTTTCGGTGTGACAACGACTGCGCCCGAGAAGGTCGAAGCGCCCGAGAAGGGCTTCGCCGGCGAGAGCATTCCGCGCAAGGAGGACAAGCGGCTCGTGCAGGGGCAGGGCGTCTTCGTCGACGACGTCCGCCGGCACGAGGTCGGCTACGTCCACTTCGTGCGCTCGCCGTACGCGCACGCGGCGATCACGAACATCGACGTCTCGGCGGCCCTGGCGCTCGAGGGTGTCCACGGCGCGCTCATCGGCGAGGAGGTGGCCGCGCTCACCGATCCCTTCTTCCAGCTCTCGGTGCCGCCGGGCTCCGAGATCAAGGACTACGGCCTCGCCGTCGGCAAGGTGCGCCACCTCGGGGATCCCGTCGCGGCGGTGGCCGCGCGCACCCGCGAGCTCGCGCGTGACGCCGCCGAGCTCGTGGAGGTGGAGTACGAGCCGCTTCCCGTCGTCGTCGACCCGGAGCACGCGCTCGACAAGGACGCCGGCGTCCTCCACGAGGAAGCGGGCTCGAACCTCGTCTGGTCCGGCGAGTTCGACTGGGGCGACTTCGAAGCCGCCCTCGAGGAGGCCGATCACGTCGTCAGGATCGACCGGCTCCACTTCGACCGCTTCTCCTCGACCCCGCTCGAGACGAGCGGCGCCCTGGTCGAGTACGACCGCGGAACCGGCCAGTGGACGATCCACGCGAACAACCAGTTCCCCGGGTTCGCCATCATCATGATGGGGCCCGCTCTTCGCACCGGGATGGACAAGCTCCGCTTCGTCTCCCAGGACATCGGCGGCGGCTTCGGCAACAAGATCTGCACCCACCCGCAGCTGGTCGCGCTCTGCCTGCTCGCGCGCAAGCTCAACCGCCCCGTGCAGTGGACCGAGTGGCGCACGGACCAGCACACGGGGAACAGCCATGGGAACGAGCGCGTCTTCCTCGACATCGAAGTGCCCGTGAAAGCGGACGGGACGATGCTCGGCTTTCGCTGCAAGGCGATCGACGACTGCGGGGCCTACAGCCGCTACGAGCCGCTCGGCTGCATCATCTGGGCGCAGGTGACGCCGGGGATGTACCGCTGGCGCAATGTCCACATCGACTTCACGCAGGTGTGCACGAACAAGTCCCCTTGCGGCCCGAACCGCGGCTACTCGCGCATGCAGCACCTCTGGTTCACGGAGCGCGTGATCGACATCGCCGCCCACGAGCTCGAGCTCGACCCGGTCGAGGTCCGCAAGCGCAACTACATCAAGGCCGAGGAGATGCCCTACGAGACGCCCAACGGCTGCGTCTACGACTCCGGTGACTACGGACGCTGCCTCGACATCGCCCTCGAACTCGTCGGCTACTCGTCGCTCGAGGAGAAGCGGCGTGATGCCGAGAGCCGGGGAAACCTGCTCGGGGTCGGCATCGGCTCGACGCTCGACTCGGGGACGAACAACTTCGGCCAGTCCCAGCTTCTGAACCCGGATCTCCAGTTCTCGGGCAACAACGAGGTGGCAAGCGTCAAGCTCGACATCTTCGGCGAGGTCGTCGTCACCCTCGGCACGACCCCGCAGGGCCAGAGCCACGAGACCGTCGCCTCCCAGATCGTCGCCGACATCCTGGGCGTCACGCCCGACGACGTGCAGGTGCGGGCCGGCCATGACAGCTACTGGAACTCACACGCCGGCTTCTCCGGGACCTACGCGAGCCAGTTCGCGGTCACGGGCCTGGGCGCGGTCAAGGGCGCCACCGAGCGGCTCGCCGAGCAGATCCGGCGGCTGGCAGCGGTCATCCTCGGGGCCGACGGTCCCGACGAGATCGAGCTCGGCGGCGGCTTCGCCAAGCGGCGCGACAACCCGGAGGCCGCCCTTCCGTTCATGGCCTGCGGGGCGATCGTCAACGCGAACAACGCCGGCCTGCCCGAGGAGCTGGACGACGTCACGCTCAACTGCCGCTACGTCTACAAGCCGCCCTTCGAAGTGCCGGACAAGGAGCGCAAGTTCGGGAACCTCACGCTCACTTACGCAATGCAGATCCACGTCTGCGTGCTCGAGGTCGACCCCGAGACCGGCGTCTACGAGATCGTCGACTATTCCGCCGTCGACGACTGCGGCAACCGCATCCACCCGCAGATCGTCGAAGGGCAGGTGCACGGGGCCGTCGCGCACGGGCTCGGAGCCGCGATGTTCGAGACCTTCACATACGACGAGGACGGGACGCTCCTGACCTCCAATTTCTACGACTACCACGTCCCGCACGCGCTCGACATGCCTCCGCTCCGCACGGACGCGATCGAGTCGCCGTCGCCGTTCACCTCCCTGGGGACGAAGGGCATGGGCGAAGGGGGCGGCGCGAGCATCCACGCGGTCTGCGCGGCCATCCAGGACGCACTGCGGACGGCCGGGAACGCGGTCGTGACCGACAGCCACAACCCGTACCACCGGGTGTGGGAGCTCCTTCGCAACCCCGAGGCCAGTCGGGCTCTCGTGAGGGTCGAGACCTCGTGAAGGTCGAGGGGACACGGCGCTTCCAGACGTCGAGGGAGCGCGTCTGGGACGTGCTCAACGACCCGGCCGAGATGGCGAAGCTGATGCCCGGCGTCGAGAGCTTCGAGATCGTCGACGACACCCACTGGCAGGCGAAGGTGAAGGTGCCGCTCGGCCTTGGGAGCGTGAAGATGAGCATCGACTTCGAGAAGACCGCGTCCCGCCCGCCGGAGCACGCGAGCCTCCACGCGAAGGGCAAGGGCGTCGGGGCGATCATGAGCATGGAGACCCAGTTCGACCTCGCCGAGGACGGCGGCGGCACGGACATGCGCTGGCAGGCCGACGTGCGCATCCTCGGCCAGGTGGCGAGCATGGGCCAGCGCGTCGTGCAGCCGATCGTGAACCAGCAGGTCGAGAACGTCCTGAACGCGCTCGACGCCCGCGTCGCCGCGAAGGGCGGAGACGCGTAGCCTCCGCGGGGCTCGACCATGGGCCAGCCGTTCCGCATAGGCGTCATGCAGCTGACCATGGAGCCGCTCGAGGAGATGCTCGAGACGGCCGCGGTTATGGACCGGGTGGGCATGGACACGATCTGGCTGGCCGAGGCCTACCCCTGGTGGCGGAAGCACGGGATGGAGGCGCGCTCCTCGACCGTCGTCTCCGCCCTGATCGCCGAGCGGACCGAGCGGATCGCCGTCGGCTGGGGGATCATCTCCCCGTTCACGCGACACCCGGTGCAGGCGGCCATGGACGCGCGGGTCGTCCAGGAGGCCGCCGGGCCGGGGCGCTTCCTGCTCGGCTTCGGCACCTCGAAGATCTTCCTGAACAACGCCGTGATGCAGACGAAGAAGACGCTGGGGCCGATGCGCGACGCCGTCGCGATCGTTCGCGGCGTCCTTGCCGGCGGGCCTTTCGAGTACGAGGGCGGGACGTGGAGCGCCTCCGTGCCCGGCCTCTCGGAGGCGGCGGAGACCCCACGAGAGGTTCCGCCTGTCTACGTGGCGGCGACGGCTCCGAAGATGCAGGCGCTCGCGGGTGAGATCGGCGACGGCTGCCTGACGCCGTCGATCACGACGCCTGCCTTCGTCCGCTACACCCGCGAGAACGTCAAGGCCGACATCGACATCGGCTGCACGGTCGTCGCCTCGGTGCACGAGTCCAACCGGGACGCGGGACGCGACGGCGCGCGTGAGATCGCAGCGATGTATCTCGCCAACAAGTTCCAGAACATCAAGGGCTCGGCGGACACGCTGCTCGAGCTGGCCGGGATCGAGATGGAGGAGCTCGCGCCCGTCGCCGAAGCGATGGAGCGCGGCGGCCGCCTGGCCGCGAAGGAGCTCGTGACCGACTCGCTGCTCGACCGCTGCAAGCCGATCGCCGGCACGCCCGAGGACTGCGTCGCGGCGATCGAGGAGTACCGCGAGGCCGGCTGCACGCACGTGATGCTCGAGCTCTGGGGCGGGGACCGCCACCACCAGCTCGAGGTCTTCGGGGAGCGCGTCCTGCCACACTTCCGGTCGTGAGCGACTACGACCCGGACGCTTTCGACGCCTTCGAGGCCGCCGGTTGGAGCACCAAGGACGTCGCCGCGTACGACGCGCTCGCAGGCCGCGTCACCTCGCGCGTGGCCGATCCGCTGCTCGACGCCGTCGACACAGGCCTCGGGATACGCCTGCTCGACGTCGCGACGGGCCCCGGATACGTCGCCGAACGCGCGGCCGCGCGCGGCGCCGAACCGGTCGGGCTCGACTTCTCCGAAGTGATGCTGGCCCACGTGCGGGCGCGCTTGCCGCACGTCGAGCTCGTGCACGGCGATGCGACCGCACTTCCGTTCCCCGCGGAGTCCTTCGACGCGGTCATCGGCGCGTTCGTTCTGCTGCACCTCGGTCGGCCGCAGCTCGCCGCTGCCGAGGCGGCGCGCGTGCTGCGCCCAGGCGGGCGGGCAGCATTCAGCGTTTGGAACGAGCCGTCGCGTAGCCGGTGGCTCGGCGTTCTGCTTGACGCCGTCCACGACGCGGGGGCGAAACCGCCGGTTGAGGTCCCGCCGGGGCTGCCGATCTTCCACTTCGCGGACGAAGGGGCCTTCGGCGACTTGCTGCGCGGCGCTGGGCTCACCGACGTTGTCGTCGAGACCGTCGATTTCACCCTCCACCTGGAGTCCGGCGACGAGCTCTGGAACGGGCTCGTGGAGGGATCGGTGCGCGTGCGGCCGCTCGTGCAGTCGCAGACGGTAGAGATTCAGCAGGCAATCCGAGCGCGTTTTGACGCGGCGCTGGAGGCGTACCGCGCGACGGCCGGATTCGACGTGCCCGTCTCCGTCAAGCTCGGCTCGGGACGCAAGCCGCGATGATCGACGAGCGTCGTTTGGTCGACCTGGCGATCCGGCTGGTCTCGACACCGTCCTTCACCGGCTCCGAGGAGACGGCGGCAGAGCTCGTCCGCGGCGAGCTTGCCTCCCTGGGCCTCCAGGTCCAGTGGCAGGAAGTCGAAGAGGGGCGCGCGAACGTGCTCGGGACGTTGCCGGGTGAGGGCGGCGGCCCGACGCTCATGTTCAACGGCCACCTGGACACCTCGTACTCGGGCCGCGAGCCCTGGCTCCAGGGCATTCCCGGCTTCCAGCCCGAAGGCTTCGAGCGCGACGGCCGCATCTACGGCCTCGGCATCTCGAACATGAAAGGAGCGGTGGCCTGCTACGTCGAGGCGGTGCGGTCGCTGATCGAGGATGGAGCTCGCCTCCGCGGCGACGTGATGATCGCCGCCGTGGCCGGCGAGATCGAGAAGACCCAGGAGGGGGATGCCCAGGGCGCCGAGTATCGCGGGTACGCGGCAGGGTCACGCCACCTCGTCGGCCACGGCGGCGCGGCCGACATGTGCATCCTCGGCGAGCCGACGGAGAACAAGGTCGTGCTGGCGCACTTCGGCACGCTCTGGCTGCGCCTGCGCACGCGCGGGCCATTCATTCATACGGCGTTCAGCGCAGGGCGGCAGGAGGAGAACTCGATCGTGCGCATGGGCGCGGTCCTCGACCGGGTGCTCGCGTGGCTCCCGAGCTGGGAGGAGGAGATGAGCTACGGCGACGTCCGCGGGGTCGCCAACGTCGGCGCGATTCGCGGCGGCTTCGGCTGGCGCGTCTCCCGGACGCCGCACGAGACCGACCTCTACGTCGACCTCCGGGTCCCGCCTTCGGTGCCGATGGCGGAAGCGCGGCGAAAGGCGCTCGAGTTCGCCCGCGGCCTCGACGGCGTCGAGGCGGAGGCGTACGTGACTGCGCCGGGCGCCGAGATCGAGGAGGGGCATCCTCTCGTGGCGGCGCTCGACGCCGCCCATGCCGAGGTCTTCGGCGAGGCGCCCGAGCGCGACGTCACGCGCTGGTTCTCCGACGCCTCGGTGCTCTCCCGTTACGGGATCGCCACGGTGAACTACGGTACGTCGAGCGGCCTGCCCGACGCTGAGCTGGGGGAGAATCTGGAGATCGAGGGGCTTGTGAGGACGGCGGAGGTCTACGCGCGGGTGGCGAAGGCGGTCTGCGGAACGGCATGAAGCTCGTCACCTTCGACGACGACCGCGTCGGGCGGCTCGACGGCGAGGAGATCGCCGTCCTCGACGTCCCGAGCATGCGCGAGTACTTCGAGCGCGACGGCGCGGAGGAGACCGGCGAGCGGGTTCCGCGGGAGGACGCCCGCTTGCGCGCGCCGATCGTCCCGAAGAAGTTCTTCCACACGGCCGGCAATTTCCGCGAGCACGAGGAGGAGTCGAAGCGCGTCGAGTGGTCGCACGAGATCGCCCCGTGGATCGTGTTCTTCCAGAACGTCGACGCGATCGTCGGCCCCGACGAGCCGGTCGTCTATCCCGAGCACCTGACCGAGGAGCTCGACTACGAGCTCGAGCTCGCGGTCGTCATCTCGAAGCCCGGGAAGTGGTTCGGGCCCGAGGAGGCCGCCGACTACATCGGCGGCTACGTGATCTTCAACGACGTGACCGCGCGCGACATCCAGCGGCGCGAGATGCGGTCGGGCGTCTTCTCCTTCTGCAAGGCAATCGACACTTTCTGCCCGCTCGGCCCCTGGATCGTCACCCCCGACGAGATCCCCGACCCGCACGACCTCGCCATGGAGCTCAGAGTGAACGGCGAGGCGCGCCAGGTCTCGCACTCGAGCCGCATGTCGGTGACCATCCCGGAGATCGTCTCCCATTACTCGGCGCTGGGCTACAGCGCCGGCGATGTCGTCTCGACCGGCACCGTCTCCGGCGTGGCGGGCTTCAGCGAAGACGCCGCCTCGCTCTACCTGCGCCCGGGTGACGTGATGGAGGGCGAGATCGAGCGGATCGGCGTCCTTCGCAACCCCGTCGTCTCGTGGGAGGAGGCCCACGGGGAGCCGGCACCGCCGCGGGTCCGCTGGTGACCGCGGACTCTTCTATTACTCGCGTCTTGACGGGAGACCCACCTCCCGCCCCGTTGGCATCGAGCCTATCGCCTCAGGGCGCGCGGGTGGGTGACGGGATCGTGCCGGGAACGTGCCGGTGAGCTGGCCCCGCGACTCGGCGAAGCTCGACCGCGTGCGCGCGCTGATGGCCGACCGCGGGCTCGACGCGCTCGTCGTCCGGGCACCCGACAACGTCCTCTACCTGTCCAACTACTGGTGCATGAAGGGCTACGACGTCGTCGTCTTCCCGCGCGAAGGCGACCCGACGCTGGTCGTTCTCGAGCCCCAGCAGGCGGACGCGGAGCGTACCGCCTGGACGTCCGACATCCGCCTCTTCAAGGGCTACGACGAGCGCGACCCGCGCCCGCCGCCCGCCCGCTCGCTCGAGCTCGCACAGGCGGTCGTGCGCGAGGCCGGGTACGAGCGGGTCGGCCTGGAGCTTTCGCTCGGGACGCAGGCGGCCGATCGCATGGTCGGGGAGCCGACGACATATACGCGGGAGTTCTTCGACGCCTTCGGCCCAGCGGAGGACGCGACGCCCCTCCTCGTCGAGGCGCGGGCCGTCAAGACTCCGCAGGAGATCCAGCGAATGCGGCTCGCCAACGAGCTCTCTGCGCGGGCGATGGAACACGTGCGGCGCGAGCTGCGGCCCGGAATGAAGGAGAGCGAGGCGGGAGCGCTCTGGGAGGGCTTCGTGCACGGCGAAGGAACCGGCTACCAGGGGAAGGTGGAGCTCGCGCGCGGCTTCGCGCTCGTCTGGTCGGGCCCGGGGATCCGGACCTTCACGGCGACCGGCGACCGACCGGTGCAGGAGCGCGAGCCGACCCTCTTCGAGATCTGGGTCTGCGTCGACGGCTACTGGTGCGACCACACGAAGAACGTCTGCCCCGGCGAGCTCGCATCCGAGTACGAGCGGCTCCTCGAGAGCCTGCTCGCGGTCTATCACTCTGCGATCGACCACCTCGCGCCGGGGGCCGAGCTGGCCGAGCTCGACCGCCTCGTCCGTGACGGCATCGCCGAGGCCGGCTACCCGGGACAGCCGTCGCACCCGATCGCGCACGGGGTGGGGGCGCGGGCCCACGAGCCGCCGTACGCGCACCAGGCCGGAGGCGGCATCATCCAGGAAGGCATGGTGCTGGCGATCGAGCCGGGGGCGTACTGGGAGGGCGGCGGCGGGCTCCGCCTGGAGGACAACTTCCTGGTCACCGCGGACGGCGCCGAGCGGCTCTCCTCCTTTCCTGACGACTTTCGCGCCACGTGATCGAGCGGGACCGGATCTGGACGGGGAGCGTCAACGAGCCGTTCCGGCGCGGAGGATCGGTGGGACTGTACGACACGACGCTGCGCGACGGCGAGCAGACGGTCGGCGTGGTGCTCTCCCCGGAGGACAAGCTGGAGATCGCCCGCGCGCTCGACGCCCTCGGCATCGACCGGATCGAGGCCGGCTTCCCCAGGGTCTCCGAGGACGACCGCCGCGCGATCGAGCTCATTCTCGGCGCCGGGCTTCAGGCCGAGGTCTGGGGCTTCTCGCGCGCCGTTCCCGCAGACGTCGAGGCTCTGGTCGAGCTCGGCGTGCGCGCCTCGGTCGTCGAGTCCCCGATCTCCGATCTCAAGCTCGACGCGCTCGGCGTCAGCCGCGACACCATGCTCGAGCGGATCCGGAAGGCCGTCGCCTTCGCCGCCGAGGAGGGCGTCACGGTCGCCTATTTCGGCGTCGACTCGACGCGGGCCGACCCCGAGTTCTTCGGGCAGGTGTACTCGGCCGCGGTCGAGGCCGGGGCGAAAGAGGTCGTCGTCGTGGACACGCTCGGGATCGCCACACCTGAAGCCGTGGCCGACCTCGTCGGACGCACGGTCGAGCTGGTCGGCTCCGCAGTGCCCGTGCACTTCCACGGGCACAACGACTTCGGGCTCGCCACCGCGGCCGCCGTGGCGGCGGTGCAGGCCGGGGCGGGCTGGATCCAGGGGACGATCAACGGCATGGGCGAGCGCGCGGGCAACGCGAACCTCCTCGAGGTTGCGCTCACCCTCGACGCGCTCTACGGCGTCGAGACGAACCTGCGCCTCGAGCGGGCGCGCGAGGTGTCCGAGCGCGTGCGAGAGCTCTCCGGCTACAAGCTCGAACCGTGGAAGCCGCTCGTCGGAGACACGCTCTTCCGCCGCGAGAGCGGGGCGGTTGCGAGCCAGTTTCACGACCCGCCCTCGATCGAGCCCTACTCGGCGGAGGTGGTCGCGGCCGAGCGGGCGATCGTGCTCGGCAAGAAGAGCGGCATCGATTCCATCCGGATCAAGGCGGTGGAGCTCGGCCTCGAGCTCTCCGAGGAAGAGGAGCGCGCGCTGCTCGAGGCCGTCAAGGCACGGGGAGCGGAGAAGCGCGGCCTCGTCTCCGACGACGAGCTCGCCGAGCTGGCCCGCGCGCTCCACGAGTAAGAGGAGGACTTATGCCACGCGACGACGTCAACCCGGCCGCGCTCCATCCGGCACCCGGCTTCAGTCACGTCAGCGTTGCCGACGGGACCCACGAGGTCCACTTTGCCGGCCAGCTCGCGCTCGACCCTGAGTTCGTGATCGTCGGCGGCGACGACCTCGGCGAGCAGACGAAGGCGGCGATGCGGAACCTCGAGGTCGCGATGCAGGAGGTCGGCGCCGGCTGGGGCGACATCGTCCGGAGGACGATCTACACGCTCCACCCGACCGAGTACGAGGTGATCACCGCCGCGATCGACGAGGTGACCGGCGGCGCCGCGCACCCGGCGCAGACGATCGTCGGCGTCACCGGGCTCGCCGTCCCGGGCTGCCTGATCGAGATCGAGTGCACCGCCTCACTCGACTGAGCGGTGCTGGCCTTCTGCCATTTGACATCTGATCAAATGCGCGGGACGATGCCAGTCGTGAAGCGCGCGGCGCTGGCCCCGGGGAAGCGGCGTCATCAGACGATGGCGGAGGCGGCGGTGGCGGAGCTGCAGGAAGGGATCCTCACCGGGGAGCTGGCTCCCGGGTCGCCGCTCCGGCTCGAGGAACTGGCCCGCTCGCTCGGGATGAGCATCTCCCCGGTTCGCGAGGCGGTCCGCCAGCTCGAAGGCCTGGGTCTTGCCGTCCATGTCCCGCACCGCGGTGCGCGCGTCAGCGAGCTAGCGATCGAGGATTTGCACGACGCCTACGAGGCGCGGCTCGCGCTCGAGCCGCTGGCCGTCCGCCGGTCCGCGGTCAGGTTCACGGACGAGGACGCCGAGCGCGGGCGTGTCCTCCTGGACGACTACGCGGCGGCGCATCGGCGCGGCGACCAGCAAGCCGCCCGGCGCTTCCACGCCGAGTTCCACCTGTCCCTGTACGCCGCCTCCGGCTCGGCCTGGCTCATGCGCCTGATCCGGCCCGCGTGGGAGAACTGCGAGCGTTACCGGGCCCTCTCGCTCGCCGGCCGGTCGCTCCGCCAGCGAAGGGAGGAGCACGAGTCGATCCTCGCGGCCTGCGCGCGGCACGATCCGGACGAGGCGGCGGAGCTCCTTCGCCGGCACCTCTCCCACACTGCCAACCTGGTCTCCCGGCGCATGGGCGCCGGCGACCTTTTCGAGTTGTGAGCGACTACGCGGAATTCGCGCCCGACCCCCGGGCCCTCGTCGGCGGCTACATCGAAGCCGATCCCGCCTTCGCACTGCGACGGCCGGCGAGCGTGGACGAGGAGACCTTCAAGTCGGCGATGCGCTCGCTCGCCGCGGGCGTTGTGATGGTGATCGCGCGCACGGGGGACCGGCTCTGGGGCCTGACGATCAGCGCCTGCTGCTCGATCTCGGCCAATCCGCCTCGGGTTCTGATCTCGCTCGCCGACGACGCGAGCTGCCGGGACGCGATCCTCGAGACGCGGCGCTTCGGCCTCAGCGTCCTTCGCGACGACCAGAAGCATCTGGCCCAGCTTGGCGCGGTGCCGGGCGCGCCCAAGTACGTGGACGTGTTCTGCGAGGAGGCGGGCTCCGACCAGCCGACGACCATGATCGCCGGCGCGCTCGTCCATCTCGAGTGCGCGGTCGAGCGCGTCTTCGGCGTGAGCGGCCACACCCTCCTGATCGGCGACGTTCAGGCGGTCGTCTCGTCGAGCCGCGAGGGCGGCCCGCTCCTCTACTTCGACCGCACCTTCCATGCGCTCGGGGAGCCCTTGAGTGAGTGAGCGCTACGACGTCGTCTTCGTGGGCAGCGGCATCAACTCGCTCGTCGGCGCGGCCCTTCTCGCCCGCGGGGGGAAGCGCGTGCTCGTGCTCGAGCGCAACGACTACATCGGCGGCGCGATCCGAACCGCGGAGATCACCGAGCCCGGCTTCGTGCACGAGGTTTTCTCTTCGTGGCATCCCCTCTTCGTCGGCTCTGCCGCCTATGCCGAGCTCGGGGAGGAGCTGGGCTCGCGCGGTCTCGAGTACCTGAACACCGAGCTGCCGACTGCCTCGCTCTTCCCGGACGGCTCGAGCGCCTTCTTGACCACCTCCCACGAGGCCAACGTCGAGGAATTCGAGCGGCTCGCTCCCGGGGACGGGGAGGCCTGGGGGCGGGTCGTCGGCGAGTTCATGCCGACCGCCGACCTCGCGTTCGGCGTCCTCGGGACGGAGCTCTGGTCCTCGTCCGGCGCCGGCCTCGGCGTCAAGGCCTACCGCCGGCTCGGCCGGCGCGGATTGGTCGAGTTCAGCGGCGCGCTGCTCGCGTCGTGCCGCGACTGGGTCGCCGAGACGTTCTCATCGCCTCACGTGCACGGACTCCTTGCTCCGTGGGTCCTGCACACTGGGGTCGGGCCGGACGCGGCCTCCTCCGGGTTCATGACCCGCGTGATCGCGGTGGCGATCGAGCTCGGCGGCATGCCCGTGCCGCGCGGCGGCGGCGTGCGGCTCGTCGAAGCACTCGCCGGGATCGTCCGCGACGCGGGCGGCGCCTGCGAGACTGGGCGGGACGTCGAGCGCATCCTCGTTCGGGACGGACGCGCCGCGGGCGTCGCGCTCGCCGGAGGCGAGACGGTCGAGGCCGGTAAGGCTGTCCTCGCCAACGTCACGCCCACCCAGCTCTACGAGCGGTTGCTCGCAGGCGTCTCGATCCCGGCCGAGACGACGGAAGCAGCCCGCCGGTTCCGCTACGGGCGCGCCGGCATGCAGATCCACATGGCCCTCTCGGAGCCCCCGCGCTGGGCGGGGGACAAGCGTCTCGAGCGTACAGCCATCGTCCACCTCACACCCGGCCTCGACGGCGTCTCGCGGGCGGTGAACGAGGCCGAGCGTGGGCTGCTCCCGGCCGAGGCGACGATCGTCTGCGGACAGCCGGTGACGGTCGATCCATCGCGTGCGCCGGAGGGCGCGTCGATCCTCTGGATCCAGCTCCAGGAGCTGCCCGCGCGCGTACGCGGCGATGCCGCGGGGGAGATAGAAGTGGGGGACGGAACGTGGACGGAGGCGCTGCGGGAGCAGTATGCAGACCGCATCCAGGCCCGCCTCGCGCAGCAGATCGAGAACCTCGACTCGGCGCTCCTCCAGCGGGTCGTCCTCTCGCCGGCGGACCTGGAGGCGGCCAACATGAACATAGTCGGCGGAGACATCTACAGCGGTTCGTGCAGCCTCGACCAGAGTCTCGTTTGGCGTCCTCGCCCCGAGCTTCCGGGCCACGGGACGCGCGTCGGCGGCCTCTACCAGATCGGCGCGAGCACGCAGCCTGGCCCTGGGTTGGGGGCGGGCTCGGGAACGCTCGTCGCGAAGCACCTGCTCAAGCCCCCGCTTCCCAGGCGGGCGCTCAGCCGTCTGGGATCGCTTCGGGAGCGTGTTTGACACTTGATAAAACATGGTTCAGAGTCGCTGGGGCAGGGGCGTCGCGGCGCCTGGATCCGACCGGGAGGTAGAGGATGAAGTTCAGCCTGTACTCGGAGATCCAGCACTGGCCGGGCAAGTCGCCGGGCCGGCTCTACGAGGAGGTGGTCGAGCAGGTAGTGAACGCCGATCGTCTCGGCTACCACGCGTACGCCGCGATCGAGCACTTCTTCTTCCCCAAGTTCTCCATCTCCGCGAACCCCTTCGCGCTCTGGGGCGTCTGCGCGGCTCGCACGCAGCAGATCAGGTTCCGGACCCTCGGCCACGTCCTTCCGTACCACAATCCGACGATCCTGGCGTCGCAGATCGCGGCGGCCGACATTCTCTTCGGCGGGCGCTACGAGTTCGGTGCGCTGCGCGGGCACGGCTGGATTCCGCTCAAGGCCGGCGTGCCGCTCGCCGAAACCCGCGACCGCTACGAGGAGTCGCTCGACATCCTCTTCACGGCGCTCGAGCAGGAGCGGTTCTCGTACAACGGCGACTTCTACAAGATCGACGACTCGCACGTCGTCCCGCGGCCGCCGCGCAGCTTCCGCGTCTTCCTCGGCGGCACGAGCGACCGCACGTACGAGCTCGCCGCCGAGCGCGGCTGGGCGGTCGTCGTGCCCCCGCTTCTGCCCTATGCGGCGCTCAAGGAGCAGCTCGACCTCTACCGGGCGAAGTGCGCCGAGCACGGCACCGAGCCGGACATCGTCTGGATCCACGCCTGCTACATCGACGAGGACCGGGACGCGGCCAGGCGCGAGGCGGAGCAGGGCATGAAGCAGTTCCTCGCCGGCAACGCCTCGCCGCTCACGGAGGGCGACGAGCTGCCGCCGGCGGACGAGCTCGAGGCCGCCGGCTACGGCTTCTACGCGGCCGGGATTCTCGAGCAGCTGGCGGAGACGCCCTACGACGAGATGATCGACGGCGACGTCGTCTGGGTGGGGACTCCCGAAGACGTGATCGAGCGGATCGAAGCGGTCCGCGACGTCTGCGAGGGTCTCACCGAGATCTCGATCACCGTCAACGCCGGCGGCTTCGAGCACTGGCAGGCGATCAAGGCGCAGGAGCTCTTCGCGGCGAGGGTGATCCCGCACTTCCGCGAGGACGCATCGGTCGAGCCCGCCTCCGATCACGCCCTAGCGGGCCCGTGAGCCCTTCCGCACCTTCCTTTGCGGTCTGCGAGTTCACGACGCTCAACGCGAGCTTCGAGGACGACCTCGCCGCCTACCGCGCGGCCGGGGCGACCGGAATAGGCATCTGCGAGATCAAGCTCGACCAGGGCCGCGAGGGCGAGCAGCTGGAAGCGCTCGGGGCCGGCGGCCTCGAGGCCACGAGCGCGGTCCCGGTGGTGCCCTCGATCTTGCCGCTGCCCCATCTCCCGGGCCCCGATGACCCAGGCGAGCGCGTCGAGGCTCTTCGCGCGAGCGTTCGGCGCCTCGCGCCCTTCGAGCCGACCGCGCTCGTGTGCCTGACCGGCCCGGCCGGCGAGCTCGGGGACGAGGACGCGCGGGGCCTCGTCGTCGCCGGGCTCCGGGCCGTCGCGGACGAGGCGGAAGTCGCGGGCTTCCCCGTGGGGCTCGAGCCGATGAGCGCCCGCTTCCGCGAGGACTGGGCGATCGCGACCACGCTCGACGAGGCGGCGGAGCTCTGCGACGAGGCCGGCCACGAAAACGTCGGGATCCTCTTCGACACGTGGCACCTGTGGGACACTCCGGACCTGGCGGGGGCGATCCAGCGCCACGGGCACAGGATCGTCGGTGTCCACGTGAACGACTGGCGCGAGGAGACGCGGGGCTGGTGCGACCGCGTCCTCCCGGGAGACGGCGTCGCGGACCTGCCGGCCATCCTCGGCGCGCTCTCCGAGGTGGGTTGGAGCGGCGCCTACGAGCTCGAGGTCTTCTCGGACGATGGGACGTTCGGGTCGGCGTATCCCGACTCCCTCTGGAAGGAGGACGCCGGCGACCTCGCCCGCCGTGGGCACGACGCATTTCGCCAACTGTGGGAGCGCGCCGCCGTCGAAATGAGAACGTGAACGAGCGCGTCTGCATCGTAGGCGGCGGCGTCATTGGCAGCCTCTATGGCGCCCATCTCGCCTCGGTCGCCGACGTGTGGGTGTTGACGAGGCGGGCCGAGCATGCCCGCTCGCTCGAGGAGGACGGCCTTCGGGTCTCGGGGAAGCACGACTTCACGGCGCGGCTACGCGCGACCTCCGACCCGGACGAGCTGCCGGAGATGGATCTGGTGATCCTCGCGACCAAGGCGACGCAGCTCGAAGAGGCCGCGGCCGCCCTCTCGGGGCACGTTCCGGGAGCGACCGTCATGACCGTGCAGAACGGCCTCGGCGCCGAGGAGATCGTGGGCCGCCACGGCGACTGGCCGATCGTCTCGGCGGTGACCTTCATGAGCGGTCACCGCCACGGCGACACGCACGTCGAGTACGAGCTCGACACGTCGACGTGGTTGGGCCCGTACGCGGGGACCGGCACGCAGTTCGAGCGAGTACTCGAGGTCGAGGGGCTCCTGCGCCAGGCAGGCCTCGAGGCGGAGGCGTTCCCGGACCTCCTGCCGGCGCAGTGGTCGAAGCTGATCTTCAACGCGACGGTGAACACGGTCTCGGCGCTCACGTGCCTCGGGCACGTCGAGCTCTTCGCCCGCGAGGAGGAGCCGACTGACCTCGGCCACCTCGTGCATGCGCTCATGGACGAGGGGACTCGGGTCGCCGCGGCGGCTGAGGTCGAGCTGCACGAGGATCCATGGGAGATGAACGTCCTCGCCGTGAGGCGGGGGGAGACGCAGCGGAGCGACTACGCGCACGTGCCGTCCATGCTCGAGGACGTCCGCGCGGCGAGGCCCACGGAGGTGGACTTCATCACGGGCGCGCTCGTTCGCGAGGCGGAGCGGCTCGGCGTGGAGGTACCGCTGCACACGGCGATGTACCGGCTGGTGAAGGGGAGGGAAGCGGCGTATCCGTCGGGAGTGGGCCGGGCTCCGGCGGTGGCCGGCCAAGTGCAAACGGTCGAGAGGAGTTCGGCATGAGAGGAACGACGAGATGGAGCCTGTTGCTCGCGCTCGTGCTGGCGTTCGGGCTCGCGGTAGCGGCCTGCGGCGGCGACGACGATGACGACGGGGACGCGGCGGCCACCGACACGGGGGCGGCCGAGGACGGCGAGGCGACCGGCGAGCCGCTCGTGATCGGCGCGGCGGTCGACCTGACGAATCAGATGGCCCCGTTCGACGGGCCTGCCGTGACCGCGGCGCAGATCCAGGTGGACGCCATCAACGCGGCCGGCGGCGTCGACGGCCGACAGCTCGAGCTGCGCGTCGTCGATCACCAGCTCGACCCGGAGCGAACGAAGTCCGCGGCGATCGAGCTGATCGACGGCGGCGCCGAGGTTCTGCTCGTAACCTGCGACGTCGACTTTGCCACGCCGGCGGTGCAGGAAGCGATCACGCGCGGCGTCCTCGCCGTGGCGCCGTGCATCGGCACGGATCAGATGGGCCCCGAGCGTTTCGGCGACGCGGGGAAGCTCGCCTTCAGCATCGGCAACGTCGCGCAGGACGAGGGCGCGGCGATGGCCGAGTACGCGATCGAACAGGGCTGGATGACCGCCGCGACGGTGACCGACAACGTCATCGTCTACTTCCAGGACGTCGTCAAGGCGTTCGCGGCGCGCTACGTCGAGCTCGGCGGTGAGATCGCGGTCGAGGAATCGTGGACCCAGGGCGACGGGACGATCCAGAATGTCGTCAGCTCGCTCGACGGAGCCAACGTGGACGTGATCGCCACCTCGACGGCGTTCGACGACATGCCCGCGCTCGTCGGCGGCCTCCGCAGCCTCGGCAACGAGACGCCGATCATCTGCGGCTGGTCGTGCGACGGCAATTACTGGCTGCCGGAGGGGACGAACAACTTCTACACCGTCACGTACGCGTCCGTCTTCGGCGACGATCCGAGCGACGAGGTACAGGCGCTGATCGACGAGATGGCGGCTCAGGACCAGGCCCCCGGGACCGGCGGCTTCATCACCGGCGCCGCGGCCATCGACGCGATCGCGGCCGCGGTCGAGGAGACGGGCGGAACCGAGGGCGAGGCGCTCGCGGAGGCGTTCGAGGGGTTCGACGGCCTCGAGACGATCTCCGGAGCGATCAGCTTCTCCGAGGAGTTCCACTCGGTCTTCGGTCGCGAGTATCGAGTGATGGAGGTGCAGAACAGCCAGCCGAAGTTCGTCGAGCTCCGGGCGGCCAGCTCGCCCGCGGAGATCGAGTGATCGCCGTGTGACCGACACGGCGCCGGAAGCCCGCCGCTGGCCCGGGGAGACTCTCCGGGCCAGCGGCATATCACGCTCCTTCGAAGGCGTGCACGCGCTCAACGGCGTGTCGCTCGAGCTGCATCGCCACGAGGTCGTCGGCCTGATCGGCCCTAACGGCGCCGGCAAGACGACGCTCGTCAACATCGTCACCGGCTTCGACTCCCCAACCGAGGGCGAGGTCGAGCTGGCGGGCGAGGCGATTACCTCGTGGGCGCCCCATCGCCGAGCGCGGGCCGGGCTTGCCCGCACGTACCAGCACGGGAGGCTCTTCTCCGGTCTCGCCGCGCGCGAGAACGTCGAGGTGGCCGCGCTGGGCGTCGGCGCCTCGCCCGGCGAGGCGAGGCGGCGGGCCGGCGAGCTCCTGGCTCTGCTGGGGCTGGAGAGCCGCGCAGACTCTCCTGCGGCCGAGCTCCCGCACGGGGAGGAACGAAAGCTCGGCGTCGCGCGCGCGTTGGCCACCGATCCGCGTTTCGTCCTCATGGACGAGCCGGCGGCCGGCCTGTCCGAGGCGGAGGTGCCGGACTTCGCCGAGGTCGTGCGGACGGTGCGCGAGGAACGCGAGGCGGGCGTGCTCCTGATCGACCACAACGTCGGCCTCATCCTCGAGGTCTGCGACCGCATCCAGGTCCTCGACCAGGGCAGGACGCTGGCGGAAGGGACGCCGGCGGAGATCCGGCGCAACATCGACGTCACCGCCGCCTACCTCGGGAGCGCCAGTGCCTGACACGATGCTGGAGATCAGAGATCTCGAGCTTCGCTACGGCGGCGTTCCCACCG
>JBOHAB010000010.1:0-22982 GCA_050697655.1 Gaiellaceae bacterium | reverse complement strand
CGACCTCGTCGACGTCCGCGAACTCGTCGCCTACTGCGGCTCGGGGGTAACCGCCGCCGTCGTGCTCCTCCGCCTCGTGCAGGCAGGGCGGGAGGACGCGAAGCTCTACCCGGGCTCGTGGAGCGACTGGTCGGGCCGCGGTCTCCCGGCCGAGACCGGCTAGTCGAAGTCGACGCGCTGAAGGCCGTCCAGCTCGTCCGCCTTCTCGAAGCAGGCGATCGCCACGGCGAGGTCCTGGACGGCGAGGCCGGTCGAGTCGAACAGGGTGATCTCCTCGTTTCCCGTCCGTCCGGGCGCCTCGCCGAGGAGGATCCGGCCGAGCTCGGTGACGTCGTCCTGCCCGAGGGTGCCCGCCTCGACCGCGCGCGAGATGTCCCCGTTGTGGCTCGCCTGCTCCCATTCGTCGACGACGACGTGGGCGCGGGCGAGCTCTTCGACGGCAACCTCAGACTTCCCGGGGCCATCCGCTCCCATCAGGCTGACGTGCTGGCCGGGGCGCAGGCTGCCGGTCCCGAAGAGGACCTCGCGACCGGGCGTGACAGTGGCGACGACGGCGGCCGCGAGCGCCTCCTCGCGCGAGCCGGCCGCCCGGGCCCCGAGCTCGCCGGCCACCTGCGCGGTGCGCTCGGCGTGGGCGTCCCACAGGAGAACTTCCCGGCCGCGGGCCAGGAACGTCCGCGCCACCGCCCGCCCGTTGACGCCGCAGCCGATCACGGCGGCCGGCCCGTCCCCGGCGGCCAGCGTCTCTGCGGCGAGGACGGCTGCCGCTCCGGTTCGCAGGGCGGTGATGGCGCCCGCGTCCAACTCGGCGAGGAGCCGCCCGTCGGTCGCGTCGGAGAGGAGGACGACGCCGGCGACGGTCGGGAGGCCGCGATCAGGGTTGCGCGGAAACGACGTCACCCACTTGAGCACGGCGTAGCCCCCTCCGCGTGCCGGCATCGCGCGGAAGTCGCCGCCCGGCGGGACGGGCAGATAGACCTTCGAGGGCATCAGCCACTCGCCGCGGGTGTGGGCGACGAACGCCTCGCGGACCGCCTCGACTGCGTCGGAGGGGTCGAGGGCGGCGTAGACGTGGCGCGCGGCGAAGACGGGGATGCTCATCGGCGGGCGTATCCTAGGCCCGATTTCGCTAGGTCCTGCGGTCTTCGAGCGGCCGCAGGCAGCCGGCGCCGGACGCGGAGTCCAGGTAACGGCCGCCGCGGTCCACGGTCTCGCCGACGAGGCTGCCGTTCCACGGTACGCGTGCGACCTCGACGCTTCCCACAGCCTCGCGGCTCGCCGGCGAGGCGAGGTCGAGGAGGTCGCGGCCGCGCGGGACGTCGGTCACCACCCAGACCTCGGGGCAGGCCTCGCGCGGCGCCGCCTCGGGCAGCGTGACGTCGCCGGGCAGGTACCACTCGAGTGGCGAGCGGAAATCGGCCAGCGACCCGACGACGAGGATCGGGCCGCCCGGCGTCCAGCCGGCGTCGACGAGCGCGCCGGCGACCCGGTCGAAGTCGGGCCGCTCGGGCATGGGAACGCGCACGTAGGAGTAGACAGCCAGAGCGAGGCCGGCGGCAGCGGCCGCGAAGGCGGCGCGGCGCGGCAGCGGGAGGAGGACGGCGGCGAGCGCCACGGCCGCGAAGGCGGTGACCCCGATCAGGTTCCTGCCCGTGATGATCCGAAGCCCGGCGAGCCAGGCGATCCCGGAGACGCCGATCGGAACGACGACGAGGAGCGCGCAGAGCCGTGCCGACGAGCCCAGCCTTCGGAGAACGGCGCAGCCGCCCAGAACGAGCGCGAGGATCGCGAAGCGGGCAGCGGCCTCCGAGAAGTCCGGCTCGGCCCCGAGCTCCGCGTACATCGTCCCCGGATCCCAGAAGAGGGCGGAGGGCAAGGAGGCGAACTTGACGGCGTCAAAGGCGTCGATCCAGCCGAAGCGCTCCGCTCCCACCTGGTCGACGAGGCCGGGGAGCCAGGCGAGCAGGGTGGCCGAGCCGAGGACGATCGCCGAGCCGACGCGAATGGCGACTGCCCGCAGGTCGCGCTCGACGGCGAGCCAGGCGAGCCCGGCGACGACGGCGAGCAGGAAGAAGTAGTGCGTGTAGGCGCCGGCCGCGGTGCAAGCGCCTAGCGCGACGAGCCGGCCGAGCCGCGGCTCCGCAGCGGCGCGCTCGAGCAGGAACGCGAAGCCGAGGGTGACGAGGGCGAGCAGGGAGTACGCCCGCAGCTCGCTTCCATGGGCGACCGTCTGCCAGGCGAGAACCGTGAGGATTCCGGCGAGAGCGGCCGTCCAGAGCGGCAGGAAACGGCGGGCGTAGACGACCAGGAGGCCGGCCAGCGCGGCCGCGAACGCGACCGAGAGGTAGCGCAGGCTCTCGAGCGGAATTCCCGCTTCCCGCCCGAGCCAGGCGAGCAAGTACCAGCCGGGCGGGGTCGATTCCGTGCGCGCGACGTGCTCGACGACGCCGGCGGGCGTGGCCTCGAGGAGCACGCGGGCCGAGGCGACTTCGTCCTGCCAGAGCGGCAGGTCGATCGCTCCCGGGAGCGTGGCGGCCGCTGCGAGGGCCGCGACCCCGATCGCGACGGCGACCGTGGCGCGCGGCCGCTCGCCGGCTCCGCCCGCAACCCCGTTCGGCATAGTCCGTCAGCATGACGACTGCGGGCAGGCGGTGGTGGGCACTGCTGGCGCTCTTCGCGGTCGCCGCCGTCGTCGCCACGATCCCGGCCGTCGGCGGCCTGCGCGGCGAGTTCATGACCGAGGGCGGCACGTCCGGCTACGGCGAGGCCGCCTCCGGCGACCATCTGCAGACGACCTATCGCTTCTGGCTCGTCGGCCGCCAGCTCGAGCGCGGCGAGACGCCCTGGGTCGACCCGTACAGCTTCCAGCCGCTTGTCGAGCCGCAGGTCGTCCTCGGCGGGTGGCCCTACGGCCTTCCTTTCTGGCCCCTGGACGCGTTCTGGGGCCCGGTCGTCGCGTGGAACCTCCTCCTGCTCGCCGTCACGCTCGCTGCCGGAGTCTTTGCGTATCTCTGGCTGCGGGAGCTGGATCTTCCGCCGCTCGCGGCGGCGCTCGGCGGCCTTGCCTTCGAGCTCGCGCCGTACCGGCTCCTGCAAAGCGGCGGGCACCTGCTTGGGTGGGCCGCGGTGCTCGTCCCGCTGGCGCTCTGGGCCTTCGAGCGCACCCGCCGGGCGGAGACTCCTCGCGCGACGCACCTCTGGGGAGCACTCGCGGCCGCGAGCATCGTCTCGATCCCGGTCTCGGGACAGCTCCACCTGGCGCTGGGCGCCCTTCCCTTCCTCGCCGTCTACGTCGCGCTCCGCTACTCGCGCACCGCCTCGTTCTGGGCCTGGGGAGGAGTACTGGCGGCTGCCGCCGCCGGGCTCCTCGCCGAGACGGTGGTGATCGCGGGCACGACGGAGTCGGAGGGACGGTCCCTCGAGGAGGTCGGCTTCTACTCGGCCGACGCGATGGACTTCCTCAGCCGCTGGCGCCTCCACGGCCCGGAGCGCTTCGTCTATCTCGGCTGGCTGCTGCCCGTGCTCGCCGTCGTGGGCGTGATCGTGCTGGCGCGGCGCCGCCGCGGGCTCGCGATCCTCCTCGGCCTCGCGGCCCTCCTGCCGGCGCTGGTCGCGCTCGGGACGAACCTGCCGCTCTACGAGACCCTGCGGGACGTCTTCCCGCCCCTCCGCTACCCGCGGGTGCCCGGCCGCTTCCTGCCGCTCGCGAACCTGGCGCTGGCCGGGCTGGCCGCGATCGGGGCGGCGCTCGCCATCGCTCGCTTCGACGGGCGCCGGCGACTCGCCGTGGCCGCCGCGCTGCTCGCCCTCGTCGCCGCCGACCTGCTCGTCTTCCCCCTGCGCTCGAGCGACGCCGACCCGGACAACCCTGCCTACGCGGCTCTCGCGAGGTCCGGCCCCGGGCGCGTCCTCGAGCTCCCGATCTTCCAGCGCGGCACCGCCCAGTTCGGCAGCGTGTACCAGTACTACACGCAGCAGGCGCCCCGTGAGCGCCCGACGGGCTACGCGCTCGCTCCCGAGCGCGTCTTCGAGTTCACAGAGCGCTACAACCGGCTCGACTGCGGGGCGTGGCTGGAGGAGGACCGGGCGGAGCTCGAGCGGATCGGAATTCGCTCGATCGTCTGGCACGGCGGGCTCTACGAGCAGTCGGAGACCCCGGGAGCGGCGTTTGCATGGGAAGGGCTCCGCCGCGAAGGATTCGGGGCCGTCGCGGGCCGCCCTCCAGTCGTTCTCTTCGAGCCCGGACGGGACAGCGGGCCACCGCCTTTCCCCGAGCCGGACCGCGCCAAGCCCCTTCTCTGCGACGCCTGGGTCGAGGGCGAGCTTGAGCTCGACGAGGGCGCGCTCTGGCTCTACGGCAGCGGTCGTGCCGAGCTCGAGCTGGAGGCGCCCGCGCCGACGATGGTCAGCGTCTTCGCTGACGGACACGCACTCGAGCCGGAGCTCGTCGGCGACCGTGCGACGATCAGCGTCGAGCTCCCCACCCAGGGCTGGCACGCGTTCGTCGTTCGAGCGGCTCCGGGGCTGAAGCTCACCGGTGCTCGGTTCCGCTGAGGGCGTGCGCGGAAGGGTGATCGTCGAAGGCGGCGAATTGGTGGGGCAACCCGGCTCTCAGAAAGGACGGCGCATGTTCGGCATCTCGATCGGCGGGATCATCATCATCGTGGGGATCATCCTCATGTTCGTGCTCGATGCGTTCTGGATCGGCCTGATCGTCGCCCTGGTCGGCCTCCTCGCCTTCGGAGGCTTCGCCAAGGGCAAGTGGTACTGAACGCGCGGAGGCCCCGCCGGAGCGGGGCCTCCAGAGCGCTGATCAGACTCTCTCTTTACACCGGTACCGGGGTGGACCGGGCTTGATCCTGATGCGCCTTCCACTCGTCACGTTGCCCGAGGCCTCGTAGCCGTTCGAGAGCTCGATCGAGAACGTAGCCGGCATCGCCGGCCGGCTCGTCATCAGCCCGAAGACCGTGGCCGCCCACATCGGCAACATCCTGGGCAAGCTCGAGGTCCACAGCCGAGCCCAAGCGGTCGCCGTCGCCTACCGCGACGGCCATCTCGGCGCCTGACGGGCTTTGCCCTCAGCCGGTGGCGGCGAGGCCCGGGCGGATCAGGCGGGCAGGGCGCTCGAGGCCGGCGTCGTTGACGCTCGGGTTCAGAGGCTCGCGGAGCGGCGGGGCGCCGTAGGAGAGGCGCGTGCGCTCGGGCTCGGGTGTGCCGTAGAGCGTCGTCCGCTGGCGCGGGGTGCGGCCGATCGCGCGGATCGCCCCCTCCATCCGCTCCGGCGGCATCTCCTGGCCGTGGGCGGCGCCGGCGGCGCGGGAGATGGACTCGTTCATGAGCGTGCCGCCCAGGTCGTTCGCGCCCGCCCGCAAGGCCGCCTGCGCGCCTTCGACCCCGAGCTTCACCCAGGACGCCTGGACGTTCGTGATCCACGGGTGCAGCGCGAGCCGCCCGACGGCGTGCATGAGAACCGCCTCGCGGTACGTCGGCCCGGGGCGGGCGCGTCCCTTCAGGTAGATCGGCGCCTCCATGTGGACGAAGGGCAGGGGCACGAACTCGGTGAAGCCGCCGCTCCGCTTCTGCTGCTCGCGCAGCTCCAGCAGGTGGCGCGCCCAGCTGCGCGGCCCCTCGACGGAGCCGTACATGATCGTCGTTGTCGACCGGAGGCCAACGCGATGAGCCGCGTCGTGCACGTCCAGCCACTGGCCGGTGGAGACCTTGTCGGGACAGAGGGTGCGGCGCACCTCGTCGTCGAGGATCTCCGCGGCCGTTCCCGGCAGCGATGCGAGCCCGAGGTCCCGAAGCCGGCCCAGGTAGTCCTCCAGGGGAAGCCCGAGCGTGGCCGCGCCCTGCCAGACCTCGAGCGCAGAGAACGCATGCACGTGCAGGTCGGGCAGCGCCTCTTTCACGGCTGCGCAGATCTCCAGGTACGTCTCGCCGGTGAAGGCCGGGTGGATGCCGCCCTGGAGGCAGAGCTCGACGGCGCCGCGGTCCCACGCCTCGCGGGCGCGGCGCACGATCTCCTCGAGCGGCACGACGTACGGCTTCCCGCGCAGGTTCGCGGCGAGCTTGCCCTTGGAGAACGCACAGAAGCCGCAGCGGAAGTAGCAGACGTTCGTGTAGTTGACGTTGCGGGTGACGACGTAGCTGACCTCGTCGCCGCAGACGTCACGCCGCAGCTCGTCCGCGGCGGTCAGGACGGCGCCGAGGTCGCCCCCGCGCGCCTCGAAGAGGACGGTGACGGCGTCCTCGTCCAGCTCGCGCCCGGCCCGCACCTGGGCGAGCGCCGCTGCGACCGGGGGCGAGACGGCCCGCCCACCGCCCGCGCGCAGCAGCGGCGCCTCCCCGGGCGCTCCCGCCGCCCAGTGCTCCTCGCGAGCGAGCCCAGACGTGTCGGCGTGCTTGAGGATCTCCTGCGCCATGCGCGGGGCGGCCCAGCGCTCGAGATCGGCCACGTATTCGGGATAGATGGGCAGCCGCGGCGCCAGCTCGAACCCGTGCGCCTCGGTCGCGGCGCGGAGCCGCTCGATCTCCGGCCACGGCGCCTCCGGGTTGACGTGGTCGATCGTCACCGGCGAGACGCCGCCCCAGTCGTCGATGCCGGACTCCAGGAGCGCCGGAAAGTCCTCGTAGGAGAGGTTCGGCGGCACCTGCAGGTGGACGTCGGCCGGGAGAATGTCCCGCGCAGCCCGCGCGGTCCAGATCAACTCGTGGAGCGACGGCTCCGGATGCGCGGCCATCTTCGTTCCCGGCTTCGCCCGGAAGTTCTGGACGATCACTTCCTGGATGTGCCCCTGGCGCTTGTGCAGCGCAGCGATCGTCTCCAGTGCCTCCAGCCGCTCTGCGCGCGTCTCGCCGATCCCGATCAGGATCCCGGTCGTGAACGGAACGGCCAGCTCGCCCGCCAGCCGGATCGTCTCCAGACGAGCCTCCGGACGCTTGTCCGGCGAGCCGTGGTGCGGCATGCCCTTCTCCATGAGGCGAAGCGAGCGCGACTCCAGCATCAGTCCCATCGACGCCGACACCGGTCGCAGGAGGAGCAGGTCCTCGCGCGTCATGACCCCCGGGTTCAGGTGCGGGAGGAGGCCCGCCTCCGAGAGCACGAGATCGGCCATCCGCGCCAGATACTCGATCGTCGTCTCGCAGCCGAGCGCCGCCAGCTCCTCCCGCGCCGCCCGATAGCGCAGCTCCGGCTTGTCGCCGAGCGTGAAGAGCGCCTCGTGGCAGCCGGCCTCCGCGCCCGCGCGCGCGACCGCGAGCACCTCGTCGGCGCTCATGTAGGCGCGCTCGCCGCGCCGGGGCGGCTGGGCGAACGTGCAATAGTGGCAGACGTCGCGGCAGAGCTTCGTCAGCGGGATGAAGACCTTGGGCGAGTAGGTGACGACGCCGTTCACGAGGCGAGCAAGAGGTCGTAGTCCTCGGGCCGGTCGATGTCGAGGGCGAGCGCGGGGTCCGCGACGACGACGGCGACGAGGCCGGCGGCGCGCGCCTCGGCGACGGTCGTATCCGCGGGAATTCCGAAGCGGGGAGCGAAGCCGTTCACAGCCGTGAGCGCGAGGGCGTTGACGCCGCCGTCCCGCGCGGGGGCGAGGGCGAGCGGCCTCGCAGCCCGGGCCAGCTCGTCGAGTGACCGGGCGGTCACGAGCGGACAATCGCCCATGACGACGAGCGCGCCTTCGGCGGCCCGGGGGTCGGCCAGGGCCAGGGCCACCGCGTCGGCGTGACCCGTGCCGGCATCGATCAGGACGTCGAGGCCGTCCCGCGCCAGGCTTGGATCGGCCGTGACGAGTAGCGTTCGCTCGATGGCGTCGGCTTCCGCACATGCGGTCAGCACCCTGTCGAGCATCGCGGCGACCAGCTGCGCGCGCTCGGAGGCGGAGAGGCGCGGCGCGAGCCGTGTTTTCGCGCCGTCGAGGCCCTTGACAGGCACGATCCCGAGCACGGGATGAGCATACCGCCGCGCCCCTATGCCGTTCTCTGCGGCGGCCTCGGCGGCTCGCGGTTCGTCGACGCCCTCGCGCGCGCCGCCTCTCCCCAGCAGGTGACCGCGATCGTGAACGTCGGCGACGACGTCGAGATCCTCGGCCTGCACGTCTCACCGGACCTCGACGCCATCCTCTACACGCTCGCCGGCCTGCTGGACGAGGAGCGCGGGTGGGGAGTGCGCGACGAGACGACGAACGCGCTCGAGCTGGCCGGGCGGCTCGGCGGCGAAACCTGGTTCACGCTCGGGGACCGCGACATCGGCCTCCACCTCGTGCGCTCGCGGCTCCTGAGCCAAGGCGTGCCGCTCTCGGAGGCGACAAGACGCCTTGCCGAGAGCCTCGAGGTCGGCGTGCACCTGCTGCCGGCCTCCGACGATTCCGTGCGCACGTTGCTCACGACCCCGGTCGGCGAGCTCGACTTCCAGACCTGGTTCGTCGCGCGGCGCCACGCCGACGAGGTCACGGCGGTCCGCTACGAAGGAGCCGAGCAGGCGCGGCCCGCCCCGGAGGTACTGGAGGCGATCGCCGGCGCCGAGGTCGTCTTCCTCGCGCCGTCGAACCCGTTCGTCTCCATCCGTCCGATCCTGGCCGTGCCCGGAATCTCTGGCGCGCTCGCCGGGAAGCGGGTGGTGGCCGTCTCGCCGCTCGTCCGCGGCCGGGCCCTGCGCGGCCCGCTGGTCGAGATGATGGCCTCGCTCGGGCACGAGCCGGGCGTTCGCGGCCTCGCGGCGCTCTACGACGGCATCGCCACCGACATCGTCGTCGACCCTGCGGACGCGGAGGAATTGTCCGAGGCGCTGGTCGCGCCCATCGTTATGGTTGCGCCCGAATCGAGAGCGGAGGTGGGGAGGGCCGTGCTGGAGGCAATCACGTGATCGGGATCGTGGGCGGAAGCGGCGACTTCGGACAGGGCCTGGCCGAGCGACTGCGGCGGATTGGGGAGGAGGTCGCAATCGGCTCGCGGACGCCGCGCGACGATTTCGTCGCCAACCCCGAGGCCTGTCTCGCCTCCGACGTCGTCTTCCTCTCCGTCCCGCCCGAGGGCGTGGCCGACATGGCCCTCTCGCTACGAGACGCTCTCGCGGGCCGCGTCGTCGTCAGCGTCGCGGCGCCTGTCGTCTTCCGGGAGGGGAAGCCGGGAGCCGAGCCGGGCGAGCTCTCGCTCGCCGAGATTACCGCGGCTGCGGTTCCTGCGGCGCGCGTCGTCTCGGGCTTCCACACCGTCAGCGCGAAGGCCCTGGCCGACCCTGACGTGCCCCTCGACGAGGACGTTCTGCTCGCGGGCGACGACGCCGATGCGAAAGAGGTCGTCGCCGGCCTCGCCGAGCGCCTGGTGGAGGGGAGGGCGGTCGACTGCGGCCGGCTCGAGGTCTCGCGCTGGCTGGAGACGCTCACCGCCGTCCTCCTCAACGTGAACCGGCGCTACAAGACGAACGCGGGCGTGAGGGTCACCGGGCTCCCCGAGTGATCCAGGTAATCCCTTTGGAAGGGATCCCGGAGGTGCAACCCGGCGAGGACCTCGCGCCGCTCCTGGGCGACGCACTCGAGCGGGCAGGGGGGTTGCAGGACGGGGACGTGCTCGTCGTCTCCCAGAAGGTCGTCTCCAAGGCCGAGGGTCGCGTCGAGCAGGCCGAGGACCACCTGGCCGTGATCCTGCGCGAGGCGCGGGCCGTGCGGCGCCGCCGCGGCGACTTCGTGATCGCCGAGACCGAGCACGGCTTCGTCTGCGCGAGCGCGGGGGTGGACCGGTCGAACACGCCGGGCGAGGGCTGGGTCGTGCTCCTGCCCCGCGATCCGGACGCCTCTGCGGGCGCGATCCGGGCCGCGCTCGCCGCCCGCCTCGGCATCGGTCCCGCCGTGATCGTCAGCGACTCCTTCGGCCGCGCCTGGCGCCAGGGGACGACCGACGTGGCGATCGGCGTCGCCGGCATGGCGCCGCTCCTCGATCTACGGGGCACGCAGGACGAGCGCGGGCGGCCGCTGCAGGCGACGGTGATCGCCGTCGCCGACGAGCTGGCGGGCGCCGCGGAGCTCGTCATGGGCAAAGCGAGCGGCGTGCCCGCCGCCCTCATCCGCGGCTACGCGGCACCGCCGGGCGAAGGGAGCGCCCGCGAGCTCGTCATGCCTCCCGAGCGGGATCTGTTTCCGTAGCGTTGATCTTCGAAGTGAGAAGACGGTCAGCCCGGCTCGACGAGATGGCACGGGCCCTCGGTAGAGACGGCTTTTTCGACTTCGTCAAGCCACATAGCTTCTAGGGGCACCCCTCTCCCACCACCCGCTCTCGAGCGTACCGTCGAAATTCGCGCACGTGGGTCACGGACCGTGTCAAGAGAGCGACGAGCGCGTCAGGAGGCTGCGGCGGCCTCGTCGGTCGTCGAGCGCAGATTCACGCGATCACGGCGACGGGACGATCCAGGTGGAGCGAGCCAGCGCCAGCACCTCGCCGCCGGCGGTGAGGAGGGCCGAGCCCGCGTGGCGCTTGCGCCCGTCCTCGCCGATGCGCCAGCCGAGGACGACATGGGGCTCGCCGGGCGTCGGCAGGCGGTGGATCTCGGCGGCCATGCGCCCGAGGAGGACGCCCTCGCGCTGGAAGTCGTCCACCGCCCACCCGCTTGGGCAGTCGAGTGCCGCCCAGACGAGCTCCGGCCTCACGTCGCCGGGAGTCCACGGCGAGGCGACCAGCCCCGGCCTGCCCTCGACCGGCCCCGCGTAGACGCCAAGGCCGTCCTTCCGCCCGTGCCCGCACACGAAGCACGTGTTGTAGGCGTGGTGGACGAAGCCGGCGTACCGTCTCGTCGCAGTCGCCGCCTCTTCGACGGAGACCGGCGGCGGGACGTTCACATCGAGCGTCACCGGCGCGGCCTCGGCGACGAGTGCCTCGCCGTCGCGAATCTCGACACGCCCGTCCTCCCGAACGACGTCGAGCTCCCGGTCGAGCGGCGGCGGGCGGCGGAGCGTCACCTCGGCGACGCCCCCGAGGATCGCGGCAACGAGGCCGCAGGCGTAGCCGCCGTTCGCCGAGTCGGGCGGCCCGTTGTACCGGCCGGGGACGATCATCGCCGGAGCGTCAGCTCGATCCGCCCGTACGGCGGGCGCGGATCGGTGTACACGCGCACGCGCTCGTCCGAGCCCGAGACCTGAGCCGTGTCCCAGAGGCGGTTCTCGGCGACGAACGAGACCTCCTCGAGCTCGCCGAAGCGGTCGAGAAGGTGGAGGCCCATCGCGTGTACGAGCTCCTGGATCGAGGCGGAGTCGAACTCGGCGAACGTCTCCGCGACCGAGTCGCGGATCGCCTCGCCGTTCGCGCGCTCCGCGAAGTCGCGGCTTCGCCAGTACACGTCCAGATGGATGAAGAGCGGCCGGTCGCGGGACTCGGGGAGCGTCGTGTACTCATCCCTGACGAAGCCCTCGAACGAGCTTCCGGTCAGCTTCACCAGCCGGATCCCCACTCGCCCCGAACGGTGCTCAAGCGCTCCGTCCCGGTCGAGCGCGAGCTCGGCGACCGCATGGTCGCCTCCGACGCTCTGGAAGGACTGCTCGCTGCGGCGGGCGAACGGCACCTCGCGCGCCGAGAGCTCGATGCGCTCCACGTGGTCGTACGTGTCGAGAAAGCGCCGGGCGAGCAGCTCCAGGAAGCCCTCGAGGGACGACTCGTCGTAGTCGAGCGCCGTCATCTGGATGAAGTTCTTCATCGAGTCGGTGGCGACGACGAGCGTGTTGTCGCCCTCGGTGTAGGAGGGGCCGAAGGCCTCGCCGCGCGCGGTCATGCCGACCTCGGCGGCGAAGAGCGAGCTCCGGCCGTCCGTCCGGTAGACGGACACCGCCTCCTTGCCGTAGCCGATCCTCAGGAGCTCTGCCACCGGTCCAGTGCGATCGCGACGAGCTCGTCGCAGCCGGTCTCGAGCTCTTCGGCGCGCGTCCGGCCGAGCCGCTGGCGCAACACCGGCACGATCTCGGCGCGCGGGCGGCGGTTGACGAAGACGACGAAGCGGAAGCCGAAGCGCTCCTCGTAGGCGGCGTTCAGCTCTGCGAGCTCGGCCAGCAACGCGGGATCCTCCTCCCCAGGCTCGCCCTGTTCGGCAGCCGACCGGCCGGCGAGCCGGCGTTCTCCTATGCGCGGATGGTGCGCCAGCGCTTCAACCCGCTGCTCCTCGGGTAGCCCGGCGAGCACCTCGCGGGCGCGTCCGAGTGGATCCTCCACCTCGGCCAAGGCCTCGACGAAGCGGCTCCGGGCCTGGAAGAGGTCGGCGAGCTCGTCCACGCTCAGCTGCCGCGGTAGATCGCGCACGAGTAGGGGGAGAGGAGGAGCGGGACGTGGTAGTGACCCTCGCCGAGCTCGACCTCGACCTCGATGCCGCGGAAGAAGGGCGAGCGAGGATGGAACACGAGCCGGTAGACGTCGGGCGGGAGCTCGACGCCGCCGAGGTCAGGGACGCGGCCGTCCTCGTCGGTCTCCCGCACGGAGAGGAGAAGGTCGCCGCGGAAGAGCTCGACCCGGATACCGCGGGCCGGCTCGCCGCGCTCGGTGTTGAGGACGTGCGTGGAGATGTTCATTGCGAGGGCATCGTATTCTTGCCCCGTGGACGAGCGCGAGCGCTTCCTGATCCGCTACGCGGGGTCCTTCGCGCCCGAGCCGGTCGCGCGGGCCGAGGGCGCGTGGGTGGAGACGGCGAGCGGCAAGCGCATCCTCGACTTCACCTCCGGGCAGATCTGCTCGACCCTCGGCCACAACCACCCGCGCATCGCCGCCGCCGTGCGCTCCGCGCTCGACGATGTCGTCCACCTGAACTCGTGGATGCTCTCGGAGCCCGTGCTCGCGCTCGCCGAGCGGCTGGCCGGGCTCTTCCCGCCGCCGCTCGACCGCGTGCTCCTCCTCAACACCGGCACGGAGGCGAACGAGGTAGCCCTGAAGATGGCGAAGATGCACACGGGCTGCTGGGAGGTCGTCGGCCTGACGCGAAGCTTCCACGGCCTCCTCTCCGGGATCGCCTCGGTGAACTTCTCGATGGCGCACGCCGGCTACGGGCCGGTGCTGCCCGGCTCGTACGCGATTCCGGCGCCGTATTCCTACCGCTGCCCGGTGCGCCACTGTGACGGCGCCTGCGACTGCACGTGCCTGGAGGTCGGCTTCGAGCTCGTCGACCAGCAGTCGGTGGGGGCGCTCTGCGCGCTCGTGGTCGAGCCGGTGCTCTCCGCCGGCGGGATCATCGTCCCGCCCGACGGCTACTTCCAGCGCGTGCGCAAGCTGCTCGACGAGCGCGGGATGCTGCTCACCATGGACGAGGCGCAGACCGGCTTCGGGCGGCTGGGGACGATGTTCGGGTTCGAGCACGACGGCGTCGTGCCGGACTTCGTGGGCGTCTCGAAGACACTCGGTGGCGGCTTGCCCCTCGCGGCCACGATCACGTCGAGCGCGATCGAGCGGGACTGTTATGAGAAGGGCTTCCTCCACGTCACCTCGCACGTCTCCGACCCGCTGCCGGCGGCGGCCGGCCTGGCAGTGCTGGACGTCATCGCCGAGGAGGACCTGGTCGGACAGGCCGCCGCGCGCGGCGAGTACATGCTCGCCCGCTTGCGGGAGCTGCAGGGCCAGCACGAGCCGATCGGCGACGTCCGCGGCCGCGGACTCCTCCTCGGGCTGGAGCTCGTGGAGGACCGCGAGAGCCGCCGGCCGGCCGACGCCCTCGGCGCCGCGGTGACACGTGAGTGCTACGAGCGTGGCTTGTCCATGAACATCGTTCGCTCCCAGGCCCATGCGAACTGCTTCCGCATGGCGCCGCCCCTGACGGTGACGGAGGCGGAGATCGATCTCGCGGTGGAGATCATGGACGCCTCGCTCCGCGCTGTGCGCGAGCCGGCGCCCGCCTGACGCTGACCACCGCAGGTCCGGCTACGGTTAACAACTGGACAACGTCCTGGACGTCAACGAGGGAGCTGCAGATGGGCTCGAGCTCGAAGCGACAGACGACGATGGCGAAGATGGCGCGGGAGCGGGCGCTGCAGGAGAAGCGCGAGCTCAAGCGCCAGAAGAAGGAAGCGCGGAAGCAGGAGAAGCTCGCGGCGGCGGGCGAGGGCCCGGCTGCGGCCGACCCGACCGACCCGACCGAGCGGGCCGAGCCGGCGGCGTAGCGCGACTCGCGACGAGCTCTGTCCTCGCGAGCCATGCTCGGGTGCCAGGCACCTGGCCGTGGCTCGAACGGCCAATGCTCGGGTGCCAGGCACCTGGCCGTGGCTCGAACGGCCACGACCGGGCACAGGCCCCGGGCGCGTACTGCGGGGCCATGACTCAGGGGAGGAAGCGGGCCGCCTGGACTCGGTGCTCGGCGGCGATCTCGCGCTCGTCGGCGCGCGCCAGCCGGCCGTCCAGAACGGCCGGCTCGCCGCCCACGTAGACCCGCTCCGCGCGGTGCGGGCCTGAGAGGACGAGCGCGGCCACGGGATCGTCCGCGCCGCCGAACTCGAGGCCGTCCAGGTTCCAGACGGCGAAGTCGGCGCACTTCCCCCGCTCCAGCGAGCCGAGATCGCTGCGGCCGAGCACGTCCGCGCCGCCGCGGGTGCCGAGCCGGAGGGCGTCGCGCACCTTCATAGCGGCGGCCCCGCCCCGGCCGCGCGCGACCAGCACCGCCTGCTTGACCTCGGCGGCCAGGTCGCTCCGCTCGTTCGAGCCGGAGCCGTCCGCCCCGAGCCCGACGGAGACGCCGGCGTCGAGCATCGCCCGCACCGGCGCCACGCCGGCGCCGAGCCGAAGGTTGGAGGTGGGACAGTGCGCGACGCCGGTCCCGGCCGCCCCGAACGCGTTCACGTCCTCGTCCGACAGGTGCACGCAGTGCGCGCACCAGACGTCGCCGGCCAGCCAGCCCACTTGCTCCAAGTACTCGATCGGGCGGCAGCCGAAGAGGCCCTGGCAGTACTCCTCCTCCTCCGCCGTCTCGGCAAGGTGCGTGTGCAGGCGCAGGCCGAGCCGCCGAGCCAGAGCGGCCGACTCCGTCATCAGCCGTTTCGAGACGGAGAAGGGCGAGCAGGGCGCGACGGCGATCTGCGTCCAGGCCCCTGGGCCCTCCTCGTGGAGGGCGAAGAGGCCCTCGGTGTCCTCGAGCACGGCGTCGATCTCCTCGACGAGGTCGTCCGGCGGCAGGCCGCCCTCGGACTCGCCCGTATCCATGGAGCCGCGCGAGGCGACGATCCGCACCCCGAGCTCGCGCGCCGCCTGGATCTCGGCCTCGACGATCCCGGTGCGGCCAGGTGGAAAGACGTAGTGGTGGTCGAAGACGGTGGTGCACCCCGCGAGCGCGAGCTCGGCCAGCCCGGTGCGCGCCGCGGCGTACTCGGCCTCGGCGTCGATTCGGGCCCAGAGCGGGTAGAGCGCCCTCAGCCAGGTGAAGAGGTCAGCCTCCTGCGCGCGGGTGCGCGTCAGCGTCTGGCAGAGGTGGTGGTGCGTGTTGACGAGGCCCGGCGTGACGAGCGCGCCGCCGAGATTCTCGAAGTGCTCGGCGAATGGCGGCGAGCCCTCGCCGACCTCGACGACGAACCCGTCCTCGACCAGGAGCCAGGCGTTGTCGAGCTCGGTGCCGGCGTCGTCCATCGTGACGACGTAAGCGTTCGAGAAGAGCGTCCGCACGGCGCGTAATCTCTCACGTCATGGCGACCGACGCGCCGCTCCGCCGGGACGTGCGCCTGCTCGGCGACCTGCTCGGGCGGGTCATGGTCGAGCAGGAGGGAGAGGAGCTGCTCGAGCGCGAGGAGGAGATCCGGCGTGTCTCGCGGCGCGCGCGCGAGACCGGCGACCCCGTGGTGCGCGCCGAGCTCGCGCGCGCCGTCGGAGAGCTCGATCTCGAGCAGCAGACGCAGATCCTGCGCGCGTTCGCGCTCTTCTTCCAGCTCGCCAACCTCGCCGAGCAGCAGCACCGCGTCCGTCGCCGTCGCGACGTCGAACGGGAGGACGGGGTGCCGCGCGAGTCGCTCGCCGAGGCTTTTCGGCAGCTGCGCGAGGGCGGTGTCGACGACGCGGCGCTCGCGCGCGCCGCGGCGAACGTCTCGCTCGAGCTGGTGCTCACCGCGCATCCGACCGAGGCGACCCGACGGACGATCCTGCAGGCCCAGGCGCGCCTCGGCGGCCTTCTGGCTGAGCTCGACGCCGGCGAGGACGTGGCGGAGCGCGCGGCCGAGGAGATCACCGTCCTCTGGCAGACCGACGAGGTGCGTCCCCAGCGCCCGCGGGTCGTCGACGAGGTTCGCCACGGTCTCTGGTTCTTCGAGCACAGCCTCCTCGACGCCGCCGAGGAGCTGCTCCGCGCCTACCGTGAGTCGATCCCGGGCGCGCCGCTCCCGCTCTCCTTCGGGAGCTGGATCGGCGGCGACATGGACGGAAACCCACACGCCGGGCCGGAGACGGTCCGCGAGGCGCTCGACCGCGGCCGCGCGCTGGCGCTCGCCCGCTACCGAACCGAAGCACGTGAGCTGGCCGCAGCGCTCGGGCTGACGACGACGCTCGTCGGCGTCTCGGAGGAGCTCCTGGAGTCGATCGCACGCGACGAGCGCGAGCTCCCGGCTTATGCCGAGGAGATCGGCGAGCAGAACCGCGACGAGCCCTACCGCCGCAAGCTCTCGTTCGTCTGGTGGCGGCTCGGGAGCGGCGGGTATGCGCGGGCCGAGGAGCTCGCCGCCGACCTCGATGTCCTGGACCGAAGCCTGCGGGCGCACGCCGGCGGGCGGATCGCGGACGGGCGGCTGGCGAGCCTGCGTCGCCGCGTGGAGCTCTTCGGCTTCCACGTCGCGAAGCTGGACGTCCGCTTCCACGCCGAGGAGCTGCGCGAGCCGACCCCACGCGTGCGGGAAGCGCTCGCCGCCGTCGCCGAGGCGCAGGGGCGGCTGGGCGAGCGGGCGGTGGACACCGTGGTCGTCTCCGGAACGGAGTCGGCCGCCGACGTCCTCGCCGTCGTCGACCTGGCCGGCGAGGCCGGCGCGCGAGTCTCGCCGGTGGCGCTCTTCGAGACGATTCGCGACCTCCGCGAGGCACCCGCCGTCGTCGAGGCGCTGCTCGACGAACCTCGTTTCGCCCGCCTCGTCGAGGAGCGCGGCCGCCGACTGGAGGTCATGGTCGGCTATTCCGACTCGGGAAAGGACGGCGGCTACCTGACGGCGCAGTGGGAGATCTTCAGGGCGCAGGAGCGGCTCGCCGGGCTGGCCGCCGAGCACGAGCTGGAGCTGACCGTCTTCCACGGCCGCGGCGGCTCGACGGGGCGCGGCGGCGGCCCGACGCACGCCGCCATCCTCTCCCAGCCCGCCGGCCACCCGCCCGGCCGGCTGAAGCTGACCGAGCAGGGCGAGACGGTCTCCTTCAAGTACGGTCTCCCCGGCCTTGCCTACCGGAACCTGGAGGCGGCGCTGGCGGCGACATTCTTGGCCGCCTTCCCCGAGGTCGCCGGCTCGCAGCCGCCCGAGGGCGCCCGCGAGACGATGCAGGCGCTCTCGGAGGAGGCCTTCGCCGCCTACCGCGGGCTCGTCTGGGAGGACGAGCGCTTCCCCGAGTTCTTCCGCAGGTTCACGCCGATCGAGGAGCTCGCGCTACTCGAGATCGGCTCACGACCCGCACGGCGCCCCGAGGGTGGGCAGCTCCTGAGCTCGCTCCGCGCGATCCCCTGGGTCTTCGCCTGGACACAGAACCGCTGCATCCTGCCGGCGTGGTACGGCTGCGGCGCCGGCTTCGCCCGTGCCGATCTCGGCGAGCTGCGGCGCCTCTACCACGGCTGGGCCTTCTTCCGCTCGCTCGTCGAGAACCTGGAGATGACACTCGCCAAGTCGAGCCTCGAGATCGCAGCCGGCTACCTCGACCTGGTCGACGACACCGGCCTGTACGAGCCGATCCGCGCCGAGCACGAGCGCACCGTCGCCGCGGTGCTCGAGATCGTCGAGGCGCGGGAGCTCCTCGAGCGCCATCCCGTGATCCAGCGCTCCATCCGCCTGCGAAACCCGTACGTCGACCCGATGAACGCGACCCAGGTCGAGCTCCTCCGCCGCTGGCGCGAGACTGGCGACGAGGAGGTCAAGCGCCCGCTCCTCCGCTCGATCGCGGGGATCGCGGCAGCCCTCCGCAACACTGGGTGACGGCATTTTGCAACGTTCATCACAGTGTAGGACCATGGCCGTACACGGAGCGAAGGAGGCCGGTCCTGGCAAGGGACCGGATGAGCTGGAGGATCGTCGCGCTGCTCGCGCTCGGCATCGTGCTGGAAATCGCCCTGACGGCGAGCCCGGCCACGAGCCACGTCGCTGGCTGGACGCACAACTGGAAGAAGCACGTCCGCCCGAAGGCGGACGCGCGCTACCTGCCGGGCGGGATCCTGCCCAGGGGGAGGACCATTCGTGGGAGCTACGTGATCAGAGGCGTCTCGTCGGCCGCAGCATCCAAGCGGCTAGCTTCTCGTTCGGATACACGCTCCGCTCGGCGCCGACGCCACACATTTTGACCGTCGGCCAGGCGTCAACGGCTGCCTGTCCGGGAAGTCCGTCGAACCCGCGGGCCGCGGTAGGACACTTCTGCATCTACGAGGCGGCGGCGTCCAACATCATCGGCTACTCGATCGTCAGCCCGGCGACAGGCGTGGGGAATCGGGCTTCCCGCTGGGGCGCCACGCTACGGGTGAGCTCCGCGGGGGGCGCGTTCTCGAGCTACGGGACCCGGGCTGTGCGGGCGCCCTGACTACCAGCGTGAAAGCGCCGCGCCGACTTCCTCCAGGCTGGCCAGGCTGTGGCCGCTGGCGAAGTGGTCGACGTGGGGGAGGGCGGCCTTCATGCCGCGGGCGAGCGGCTCGTACGCTGGGTCCTCCTGGAGGGGGTTGAGCCAGACGACCCGGTAGGCGAGGCGGTGGAGGCGGGCCATCTGCTCGGCGAGGAGGTCGGGGTCGCCGACCTCGAGGCCGTCCGAGCAGAGGACGACGACCGCGCCCCGAGCGAGCCCCGAGTGGCCGTGTTCGTCCAGGAAGCGCTTGAGCGACTCGCCGATCCGCGTGCCGCCGTCCCAGTCGACCACCTCGGCGGCCGCCCGGGCGAGCGCGGCGTCGGGGTCCGACCCCTCGAGCTGGCGGGTGACCCGCGTCAGCCGCGTACCGAAGCAGAAGGCCTCCCACCGCCGGTCGGAGCGCAGGGCCGCGTGCGCGAACATGACGAGCGCCCGGGAGTAGGCGTCCATCGACCCGGAGACGTCGAGAATGAGAACGAGCCGCCTGGGCCGCTTGCGCCGCCGCCGCCACGCCCGCTCGAGCGGCTCGCCGCCGGTGCGAAACGACCGGCGCAGCGTTCGCCGCAGATCGGGGGTGCCCGCGCGGGCGGTCTCTCGCCGCCGTGTCCGCCGTCGCGGCACCGAGAGATCGATGCGCGCCATCAGCTCGGCGAGCTGGGAGAGCTCTCCTCCCGAGCAGCGGGAGAAGCTCTTCTCCTTCAGCATCTCAGTGGCGCTGGCGAGCCCCACATCGGTTTCGGCCTCCACCTGCACCCGGATCCGGATCGGCGGCCCCTGCGAGGGCGTCGGCGGCCCGAAGAAGGCGGCGAAGAGCGCGTCGTAGACCTCCACCTGCTCAGGATGGGAAAGCAGCGTCGCCCGCCCTGCCCAGTAGAGCTCACCGGGAGGCAGGAGCGCGGCGGCGCGGGAGAAGGAGGCAACGCGGTCGGGCCCGGTGGGCAACCCGGCGACGCGGAGAGCGCGCCCAAAGCGAACGAGCGTCTCGACTGGGTCAGAAGCGGAGGCCATCTGCCACGGCACGTCCGCGCTAGTCGACCAGCTCGCCCCAGGCCGCTTCGACCCGGGCCTGGTCTTCGCGGTTCTTGACGGCGGCGCCGAGGGTCTCGCGGGCGCCGTCGCCGTTCGCCGACGTTGCGCCCAGGAGCGAGAGCGCTTGCGCCCAGTCGATTGCCTCCGCCGCGCCGGGCCGCTTGACGAGATCCAAAGCCCGAAGGCGGGCGACCGTCTCCGCCACCGAGCGGGCCAGCGGCTCCTCAACGCCGGGCGCGCGGAGCCGGATGATCTCGGCCTCGCGCGCGACGTCGGGGAAGTCGATCCAGTGGTAGAGGCAGCGGCGCTTGAGCGCGTCGTGGAGCTCGCGCGTGCGGTTCGAGGTGATGACGACGACCGGCGGCTCCGGCGCCTCGATCGTCCCCAGCTCCGGCACGGTCACGGTGAAGTCCGAGAGCACCTCCAACAGGAAAGCCTCGAACTCGTCGTCGGCCCGGTCGAGCTCGTCGACGAGCAGGGCGGCGCCCGCGCCGGCGCGGATCGCCCGGAGCAAGGGCCTCTCGACGAGGAACTCGGGGCCGTACAGCTCGGACACGCGCTCGCCGACCGTCACCTCACCTTCCTGCAGCGCCCGCGCATAAAGGAGCTGGCGCGCGTAGTCCCACTCGTAGAGGGCCTGCGAGGCGTCGATGCCCTCGTAGCACTGCAGCCGGATCAGCTCGGCCTCGAGGATGCGCGCGAGCGTCTTCCCGACCTCAGTCTTGCCGACGCCGGCCTCGCCTTCGAGGAGCAGCGGCCTGCCCATCGAGACGGCCAGGAAGACGGCGGTCGCAAGGCCGCGATCGGGGAGATAGGACTCCCGACGGAGGGCTTGCTCGACCTCGGAGACCGATCCGAATGCCACCCCGGAAGCGTAACGGGAGACAAGGGTTGGAAATAGCCGGTAGCCGCGGGGTATTCTCGCACCGCAAGGACCGGTTGGTTTAGGGGTTTCCGGAAGGGGGCGCCATCGCATGTATCCCGCCAGGTTCGAGTACCACGCTCCGGCAAGCCTCGAGGACGCGCTCGAGCTGCTGGACCGCTACGGGGACGAAGGCAAGGTGCTGGCGGGCGGCCAGAGCCTGATTCCGCTCATGAAGCTGCGCTTCGCATCACCGGGCGCGCTCGTCGACATCAACGGCATCGAGGGGCTCGACTCGATCCAGGAGGAGAACGGCTTCCTCTCGATCGGCGCCCTCGTGCGGCACAAGGACTGCGAGCGTTCCGACGCGCTCGAGGGCCGCTACGGCGTCCTCGGCGACGCCGCGCCGCAGATCTCCGACCCGATCGTGCGGAACCGCGGCACGGTCGTCGGCTCCCTGGCGCATGCCGATCCTCAGGGTGACTGGGGCTCGGCCCTGCTCGCCGCGGGCGGCGAGCTCGAAGTCGTCTCCTCGAGCGGCACGCGCACGATCCCACTCACGGAGCTCTTCCAGGGCCCCTTCACGACGAGCCTGCAGCCGAACGAGATCGCCGGCGCCGTCAGGATCCCCGATCCCGGCGCGCGCGCGGGCGGCACGTATCTGAAGCTCGAGCGCAAGGTCGGCGACTTCGCCACCGTCGGCGTCGCCGTCCACCTCTCGCTCGACAACGGCTCGGTCGGGCGTGCGGGCATCGCGCTCACCGGTGTCGGCCCCAGCAACCTGCGGGCCGAGGCCGCCGAGGAATCCCTCGCCGGCGCCGAGTTGAACGACGAAACGATTCGGGAGGCGGCCCGTCTGGCCGCCGAGGCCGCGCAGCCGCGGAGCGACCATCGCGGGAGCGCCGACTACAAGCGGAGCGTCGTCCGCGTCTTCACGGAGCGAGGGCTCCGGAAGGCCGCCGAGACGGCGACCGCGTGAGGGAGGGACGATGACCGAGACAGCTGTCGAGACCGGGCAATTCACCTACCCGGTCACCGTGACGGTCAACGGCGCCGCGCGCTCGGTGGAGGTCGAGACGCGGCTCCTGCTCGTGCACTTCCTCCGCGAGACGCTCGGGCTGACCGGCACGCACGTGGGGTGCGACACGACCAACTGCGGCGCGTGCACGGTGCTCGTGGACGGGACGCCCGTGAAGTCCTGCACGATGTTCGCCGTCCAGGCGGACGGGTCCGAGGTGACGACCGTCGAGGGCCTCGCGCCCGCCGGCGGGCTCAGCCCCGTGCAGGAAGGCTTCCACGAGGAGCACGGGCTCCAGTGCGGCTTTTGCACCCCCGGGATGATGCTGACCGCGAGCGCCCTCCTGGCCGAGAACCCGGACCCGAGCGAGGAGGAGATCCGCTGGGCCCTGAGCGGCAACATCTGCCGGTGCACGGGCTACCAGAACATCGTCAAGGCGGTTCAATACGCAGCCGCGAAGGGAAAGGAGAGCTGAGATGGCCGTAACCGAGGAGATCCGCGGCGTCGGCCACTCCGTCAAGCGGTTCGAGGACGCCCGCTTCATCCGCGGCAAAGGGAACTACTTCGACGACATCACGCTCCCCGGGATGCTTCACCTGGAGTTTCTGCGGAGCCCGTACGCGCACGCGCGCATCACCTCGATCGACACCTCGCGGACCGAGGCGGTCGAGGGCATCGTCGCGGTCGTCACCGGCGAGCTCATGGCCCAGCACAACCTCGCCTGGATGCCGACGCTCTCGGGTGACACACAGGCCGTGCTCGCCACCGACAAGGTGCGCTTCCAGGGGCAGGAGGTCGCGGCGGTGATCGCCGAGTCGGCCTACATCGCCAAGGACGCCTGCGAGCTGATCGAGGTCGACTACGAGGAGCTCGAGGCGATCACGACCCCGCAGCAGGCGCTCGCGGAGGGCGCGGCCGTGATCCGCGACGAGAAGGAAGGCCAAACCGACAACCACATCTACGACTGGGAAGCGGGCGACAAGGAGGCGACCGACAAGGCCTTTGCCGAGGCGGACAAGGTGGTCGAGCTCGACACCTTCTATCCCCGCTGCCATCCGGCGCCGCTCGAGTGCTGCGGCTGCGTCGCAGACGTCGACCCGGCCACCGGCAAGGCCACCATCTACATGACCTCGCAGGCCCCGCACGCACACCGGACGCTGTTCGCGCTCGTAGCCGGCCTGCCCGAGCACAAGATCAGGATCATCTCGCCCGACCTGGGCGGCGGCTTCGGGAACAAGGTGCCGATCTACCCCGGCTACGTCGTCGCCACGGCCGCATCGCTTCTGATCGGGCGGCCGGTGAAGTGGGTGGAGGACCGCACGGGAAACCTGATCTCGACCGGGTTCGCCC
>JBOHAB010000009.1:0-24672 GCA_050697655.1 Gaiellaceae bacterium | reverse complement strand
CGCGATGGTTCCGCACCGCTTCGGCGAGTCACCTGCGTTCTCGGTAGGTCTCGAGGAGGAGCTCTTCGTCCTCGACGGGGAGACGCTCGAGCCGGCCTCGGTCCCGGAGGACGTCCTCGACGGCGAGCGTCTGAAGCCCGAGCTCTTCACCACCATGCTCGAGCTCAACACCGGCGTGTGCACGTCGGTCGGAGACGCGGTGGAGGAGCTCGCCGCGCTCCGGCTCGAGGCTCGGCGGCGCCTTCAGGAGCACGGGCTCGAGCTTGCCGCCGCCGGGACGTGGCCGAACGCGGTGCTCGGCACGCAGCCTGTCACTCCGCTCGAGCCGCTCCAGCGCTTCGCCGAGTACGCGGGCGCCTCCGCGCTTCGCCAGCACTGCTCTGGGCTCCACGTCCACGTCGGCGTGGCCAGCCCTGAGGAGTGCATGGGACGGCTCGAGGCGGTGCTCCCGTGGCTGCCGCTTCTGCTCGCCTTCTCGGCGAACTCCCCTTACGTCGGCGGCGAGGAGACGGGCCTCGCCTCGACGCGCGCCGAGCTGCTCACGCTCCTGCCGCGGGCGGGCGCGCCACCCGCCTTCGCCGGCTACGAGGACTGGGCCCGCTTCGCCGAGCTGCTGGTCGAGCTAGGCCTCGCCGACAGCCTCATGCGACTCTGGTGGGACGTCCGCCCCCATCCGCGCTTCGGCACCCTCGAGATCCGCATGCCGGACCAGCCGACCCGGCTGGCCGCCACCGCAGGGCTTGCCGCCCTGACGCAGGCGCTCGTTGCCTGGGCCGAGCCGACAACGGTTCCCGGCGACCGCGGGCTCTACGCGCAGAACCGCTGGGCTGCGTCGCGCTTCGGCGCGGACGCCGCCCTCGTGCACCCGGAGGCCGGCCGGCTCTGTTCTCCCCAGGAGCTCCTGGCCGGGTTGCTGGAGCGCATCGAGCCGGCCGCCCTGCGCCTGGGGAGCGGCGACCTCCTGGGCGGGCTCGCAGGGCTCGACCAGGCCGGGGGGCAGCTCGAGACCGGCCGCTCGGACGGAATCGGCCCGCTGTGCAAGCGGCTGGTCGCGCTGACGTACGATGGGATCGAGTGACCCGGTCGGAGACGATGCAGGTGACGGGCATCCGCTGCGAGCGCTGTGTGTTGCGGCTCGGCGGAGCCCTCGAGACGCTCGACGGGCTCGAATCTGCGAGCGCGAACCTGCTCGGCGAGGTGACCCTGGCCTGGGACGACGAGCGGGTACAGCGGGAGGAGATCGTCGCCGCTCTCGCGCGCGCCGGCTTCCGTCCGGCAACGACCTGACGCTGGGGGCGGAATACCTGCAGGGAGCAGGGCGTTAGCTTGTTAGTGTCCGACGAATGGCAGACGCCGAAACCGACGCCCGCCGTCTGGCGACCGAGGCTCGTGACCGCGTCCGCTTCGAAGAAGAGGTTCTCGGCCTGGCAGACCAGGTCTACCGGGTCGCGCGCCGCCTCGTGTCGAGCCGCGAGGAGGCCGAGGATCTCGTCCAGGAGACCTACGCGCGAGCCTTCCGCAGCTGGCGATCGTACACGCCCGGCACCAACCTCCGAGCGTGGCTCATGCGCATCTTGACGAACCTCAACATCGACCGCGGGCGGCGCGAGCAGCGCTCGCCCGACATGCAGCCGATGGAGGAGGGCGACTACTTCCTCTACAACCGCCTCGAGCAGACCGGAGCGGCCGACGACGAGGAACGCGTCGTCGAGCGCCTCTCGCAGGACTCGATCGTCGAGGCCCTCGCCAGCGTCCCGCACGACTTTCGGGACGTGATCGTCCTCGTCGACATCGGCGACTTCTCCTACCAGGAGGCCGCACAGATCCTCGAAATTCCGATCGGCACGGTCATGTCGCGCCTGCATCGAGGGCGAAGGATCCTGAAGGGCGAGCTTGCGGAGTCGACAGTGGGGGAGGAGCCGTGACGCCGTTCGAGTCGATCTGCGAGAAATGCGAAGAGCTGATCCAGCCGTACCTCGACCGAGACCTGAGCGAGAGCGAGCGCGCGGAGGCCGAGGCCCATCTCGGGGACTGCGGGTATTGCAGCAAGCGGTACCACTTCGAGGTCAGCCTGCGCCGGTACGTGCGGCAGGCGTGCTGCTCCGAGGAGATGTCGCCGGAGCTGAAAGCCAAGCTCGCGTCGCTCCGCACGCCGCTCGACTGACGCTTACTCGGGCTCAGGGCAAGGGCCCTCGCCGGTTTGCACGGAGAGGACGTAGGTCGGCTCGCCGATGTGGCCCTCGGCCATCCCGTAGGTGTAGAGGCTGAGGCAGTCGTCTCCGCGTGAGAAGTCCACGCGGAACGAGCTCGGCGCCGTTCCGCTCTCCTCCGCTTCGGGCCCGCTCGCCTGCACCACTCTCGTCTGCGCCGCCCACTCTGGCTGAAGGTTCTCGACGTAGAAGGCGACGATGTCCTCCTGACCGGCGGCGGGAGGCGGCTCGTACAGCGCGCTCGTGACGATCTCGTCGGGAACGGGCAAGGCATCGTCGCCGGTTTGGGTCTGCGTGATGCGCTGGATCTCGCGGGCGCCGGGGTACGGCGGGAGCGAGTCGAGAATGGCCTTGTTCGCCTCGGCCCGTCGCGAGTCGAGCTGCTGCCAGGCCGCGTAGCCGATCCCCGCTGCCAGGGCAAGGAGGACGAAGGCGGGAATGAGGACGGCCGGACGGAGCAGCTTGCGTCTCACAGGAGGTCCTCCGGGCGGTCGACGTCCCCGGGCGCGCCGAGGTCGTCGCACGGGACGAGCACCGGCTCGAACGCGCGGAGGCCCTCGTCCGGCACCGAGCCCCAGAGCTCGCGTGCGACGACGATGGGGTGGCCGCGGTCGCCGTGATAGCTGGCTGTGACGAGGGGCGCGTCGTCCTCGCGCCAGGCCGCGAGGACGCGGTCGACCGCCGCCGGTGAGAGGTCGGGCCCGTCGGCGAGGACGACGACGGCCGCCTCGGCCTCAGGTGTGAGGGCGGCGAGCCCGCAGCGCAGCGAGGCGCCCGGGCCGAGCTCCCAGTTGGCGCACGTGACGACGCGGGCGCCCCGCGCCTCCAACGGGTAGGCCCCGGCAACCACGACCACCTCGTCGACGGGCGCCTCGCCGAGCCGCTCCAAGACGCGCGGCAGGAGCAGGCGCTGCTTCGGCGACCCGAACCGGGTCGCCGCGCCCGCGGCGAGCACCACGGCACCCACCCGTCCCCCGCGGCCACGTCCCGGTGCCTGTCCCTGGGTCATGGCGCTTCCGGCCGTGGCCCTGTGGACGGCGGGGTCCCGAACTCCGTTTCAGGACTCACGGCCTGTCCGCGGCGACGCGTCCGGGGCCTGGCACCGGGCATGGCGCTAGCGGACGGCGTGCGCGCCGGCGTCGAGCGTCAGCGTGAGGATGTCCGCGATGTGGAGGAGACGGAAGGTCGCGCGGCTGAGGGCCCTCACCTCGGTCTCGTCCTCGGCCTCGGGCAGTGTCCGCCAGAGGTCGCGGGCGGCGCCGAGCAGCTCCGCGATCTGCTGGCGCTCCTCGACGTGGCCGTCGCGCTCGGCACAGGCGTTGAGCGCGAGCCCGAGCACTCCGATCGTGTCGGCCTGCCGCGTCCAGAGGAGCGGCGTCGCCATGGTCAGGTACTGGTGGATGCGGGCGAACGTCAGCGGCTGCTCGAGGCGGCGGAAGCCGCGGGGCTCCGCGAGGGGACCGGGCGGCTCGCCGTCGGCGATCCGGGCGGCGGAGCGACCCAGCATATCCCGCATCTCCTCCTCCGAAAGCCCGGCGAGCAGCGCGCTGCGAACGGCAAGGAGCAGAGAGCCGGGCTGCTGGCCGTACGGGTAATCGGACGCGTACAGCACCTGGCCCGGCGAGATGCGCGCGAACATGGCGAGGAGATCGATCGCGCTCCAGACGGACGTGTCGAAGTAGACGCCCGGCCGGCCGGCGAAGCACTCGGAGAGCGCCGCGAGGTCGGCTATGCCCGCGTGCGCGATGATGAGCGACGCCTCCGGATAGGCGTCGTGCAGCCTGCGGAGATGCTCGGCGATCGGCGGTAGGCCGCGCCCGCCGTGGATCAGGATCGGCACGCGCCGTTCCGCGGCGAGCGCGAAGACCGGCTCCAGCCGCTGGTCGTCGAGCAGGAACCCCTGCGCCCTGGGGTGGAGCTTGATCCCGCGTGCTCCGAGGTCGAGTGCGCGCGTTGCCTCCTCGATCGGCTGCTGGGCGAGGTCGAGGCGCGCGAACGGGATGAGGAGGCCCTTCGAGCGCTCCGCGGCGGCGAGCGTGCGGTCGTTGGCCGCGCGAAACGCCGGCTCGCGGTCGGGCTCGTCCATGCAGAACGTGAAGGCGCGCTTCACATTCCACCGTCCCAGGAAGTCGATCAGGTCGTCGTACGGCGCGACCATGCCGTCGATGTCGCGGCCGACGTGGACGTGCGCGTCGAAGAGCGCGACGCCGTCCGGCAGGAGCTTCCTGGCCTCCTCCTCGTACCGCTCGACCATGCTCCGTGCCCGCTCGAGGACTGGTTCCACGGGAGTGAATCTACCGTCAGCGGCTAGGATTCGGAGCCGTGCCCGACGTCATCATCTTCGGCGACACCGTCCGCTCTCCAGAGCTTCGGCACGAAGTGCCGCTGACCGTTCCCGACCCGTTCGTGTACCTGGAGCGAGACGGGACGCGAACCGCGTACGTGAGCTCGCTCGAGCTTTCCCGCGTCCGCGAGCTCGAGACCCTCGCGACGGTTCCGCTCGAGGAGCTCGGGCTCGACGAGCTGGTGGCGCAGGGTCTGAGCTGGCATCAACTGACGACCGAGCTGGTGCTTCGAGCCTGCCGCGCCGCCCAGGTCGAGTCCGTAGTCACGCCTCGGGACTTTCCGCTCGAGGTGGCCGACTACCTGCGCGCGAACGAGATCGAGGTCGAGGCCCGCGGCGAGCTCTTCGACGAGCGGCGCCGCGTCAAGTCGGACGCGGAGCTCGCCGGCATCCGAACGTCGCAACGCGCGGCCGAGCGCGCGATGGACGCGATCCGAGCGCGGCTTCGCGCCGGTGTCCCGGTCACGTGCGAGGACCTCCGGACGGAGGCGATGCGGGTCTACACCGACGAGGGAGTGATCGTGGACGACGTCCCTCTCATCTCGGCGGGGCCGGACACGACCGTCGGCCACGAGCCTGGAACCGGCCCGATCGACGAGGGCGAGCCGATCGTCGTCGACCTCTTCCCGCGCGATCCGGCCTCCGGCTGCTACGCGGACATGACCCGCACCTTCTGCCTCGGCGAGCCGCCCGAAGAGCTGGTCCGCTTTCACGCGCTCGTCCGCGAGGGGCTCGACCTCGCCTATGCCACCATCCGCCCTGGCATTACCGGCGCCGAGGCACACCGAACCGTCTGCGAGCTCTTCGAGGCCCAGGGGTTCGAGACCCAGCTCTCGAAGACGCCCGGTCAGGTGCTGGAGGAGGGCTTCTTCCACAGCCTCGGCCACGGCGTCGGCCTCGAGGTGCACGAGCTCCCCGGCCTCGGCAGAGTCGGCGAGGAGATCGTCGCCGGCGACGTCCTGGCCGTCGAGCCGGGCCTCTATCGCAAGGGCTTCGGCGGCTGCCGCCTCGAGGACCTCGTCCTCGTCACCGAGGGCGGCTGCGAGCCGCTCACCGACTTTCCGTACGACCTGGCGCCCTAGCGCCTACGCCGAAAGCTCGAGCAGCGGCTCGAACTTCCCAGGGTCGTCGAACGGCCCGATCACCGCGAGGTTGAGGCGCTCCTCGCGGATTACGTCCTGCGCGACGCGCTGCAGGTCTTCGAGCGTCACACGGTCGAGGGCGGCGAGGACCTCCTCGGGGTCGCGGATCCGTCCCTCGAGCACCTCGTCGCGGAGCCCGAACGAGATCGTTCCCTTCGGGTCCTCGAGCGAAAGCACCAGGCGGCCCTTGGCGAAGTTGCGCGCCTTCTCCAGCTCGCCGGCGTCCACCGGCTCGGAGGCGATGCGCCCGAACTCCTGCATGATCGTCGAGACCGCTTCCTCGATCCGCTGGATGTCGACGCCTCCCTGGGCAAAGAGCGTGCCCGTGTCGGTGTAGCCCTGGTTGTAGCCGTAGATGTAGTAGGCGAGGCCGCGGCGCTCGCGCACCTCGGTGAAGAGCCGGGAAGACATGCCCCCGCCGAGAACGGTGCCGAGGAGCAGCAGCGCATACCGGTCTGCATGTCCCAGCGGGTAGCTGTGGACGCCCATGCGGACGTGGGCCTGGTCCGAGGTCTTGGTGTGGATCTTGACGCGTGGCGAGTCCTGCTCCCAGCTCACCGGATCGGGCGTGCCGGTCGTCCCGTCGGGGACGTCACCGAGCAATGAGGCGACGCGATCGGCGGCGTCATCGCCGACGTCGCCCGCGAGCCCGGCGACGATCCGCGGGGCGCGGTACCAGCGGTCGAGGTAGTCGAGGAACGTCTGGCGGGTCGCTCCGCGCACCGTTTCCTTCGTCCCGATGATGTCCCAGCCGAGCGGCTGGTCGCCGTAGAGCAGCTGGTCGTACACGCCGTCGACGTAGTCCCGGGGCGTGTCGTAGTACATGTTCATCTCCTCGACGATCACGCCCTTCTCGCGCTCGATCTCCTCGGCGTCGAACTTCGAGTGGCGCAGCATGTCGACGAGGACGTCGAGCGCGGTGTCCCGATGCTCGGCGGCGCACTTGACGTAGTAGCCCGTGTACTCCTTGCCGGTGAACGCGTTGAACTCCCCGCCGATCGAATCGATCTCGCCGGCGATGTCACGCGCAGTCGGGCGGTTCTCCGTTCCCTTGAAGAACATGTGCTCGGCGAAGTGGGCGATGCCGTTCGTGTCCTTGGTCTCGTAGCGCGAGCCCGCCGCGAGCATGACAAAGCAGGCGACGGACTTCGCTTGCGGCATGTCCGCAGTGACGAGCCGCAGGCCGTTCTCGAGCACGGTCTTCTCGAAGGTGTTCGGCATCAGCTGGATACAGAGCTCCTCTCTTCGTAGTCATCGAGGCGCGCGCGCCAGTCGGCGGGCACGGTCATGGGCGCGTCCGCCGCGTAGTCGAATGCGACGAGCACGGACGAGGCCTCCGCCACGCGCCGTCCGTCCCCGCCGCGGACCTCGTGCTCCATCTCGAAGCTGGTCGTGCCGATGCGCGTCACCCGGGCGCCGATCTCCAGCTTCTCGGGAAAGAAAGCGGGCGAGCGGAAGTCGACGGCGATCCGGGCGAGGATCAGCGCGATCTCGGAGGCGAACTCGGGCCCGAGCACGTCGATCAGGTACTTGATGCGGGCCGTCTCCAGGTAGGTCAGGTAGACGGCGTTGTTGACGTGGCCGCCCGTGTCGATGTCCCGGAACTCGACCTCGCGCTTGAGGACGAAGCGGTAGCCCTCCATGCCGCCATGCTACTTTCGCCGCTCCGGTGCCCGGCGAGCTCACCCGTAAGGCGATCTACGCGCAGCCCGAGTGGCTGCGCGGCGTGGCCGAGCGCGTCGGCGACCGGCGCCTGCCCGAAGGTCGCGTGGTCTTCACGGGCTGCGGCACGTCCCTGCATGTCGCGCAGACCGGCGGCCGTGCAATCCAGGCGCTCGAGGCCGTGCTCGCCCCGCCGGAAGCCGACCTCATGGTCGTCGTCAGCCACGAGGGCGGGACCAAGATGGCCCTCGAGGCCGTCAAGGCCTTCGCGGGCCCCACCTGGCTCGTCACCGGCAAGGAGGAGAGCCCCCTTGCCGAGGTCGCCGAGGACGTCCTCGTCGTCACGCCCGAGGTGGAGGAGTCGTACTGCCACACGGCGAGCTACACGGCCGCCGTGGCCGCGCTCGCGCTGCTTCGGGGTGAGGACGTCTCCGGGCTTCCCGGCGCGGTGGAGTCCGTGCTGGCAGAGCCTCCTTTTCCGGTCTCCGCCCACGAGCGGATCGCCGTCGTCGGCGCCGGCCGCGACCTGCCGACGGTGCGGGAGGCGGTGCTGAAGCTCCGCGAGGGCGTCCACATCCCGGCGGAGGCCCACCACACGGAGCAGATCCTCCACGGCCACCTGGCGGCGATCGACGAGACGGTCCGCGTCTTCGTCCTCGAAGGCGAAGGCCGCGCCGCCGAGCGTGCGCGCGAGGTCGTCCGCGCCCTCGAGGAGATCGGCGCGCCGACTCGGCTCGTCCCCACCCGGCACCCGGCGGTGGACATCGTCGGCTTCCAGCTCCTCACGCTGGCCCTGGCCGAGGACCGTGGCATCAACCCCGACACGATCCGCTGGGACGAGCCGCGCTGGGACGCGGCGCGGAAGACGTACTCGTAGCCGGCAGCTACTGGGAGAGCAGCCAGAGCCCGGCGACGGTGTAGACGACCATCAGCGCCAGCATCGCGTACTGGCTGATCGCCGCCTTGCGCGGCGACTCGAAGAGCTCGACGGCCTTGTCGTGCGCAAGCACCAAGCCGGCGACGTGGCCGATCACGAGCGCCGCCACCTGCGTGTACCAGATCGTCGTCGGCGCCAGCACGCCGATGTCGGGTCGGACGTCGGCGGTGCCGAAGAGGTCCCAGCCAAAGCCGAAGGGGTCGGAGGCGAACGGCGCCAGGTACTGCACCTCCCTCACGAAGAACGAAAAGTAGTGCGCGACCACGTAGGCGAGCGCGATCGGCACGAGGCTGCCGAGGAACGCGTCGGTGAGGTCGCCGTCGTAACGGACTGCGCGCGCCGCCGCCCTCATCGCCACGATGTACGCGAGCGCCACGAGGACGATCACGAGCAGCAGGGCAGCGGTGGCCATCAGCATCCCGAGCACGTCTGCGAGGTCGGGCGAGCGCTGGATGACCGAGCGCAGCCGGTTGGCGCGGAAGTCGACCCAGAGCTCCGTCTGGCTGAACCCGTCGAAGGCGACCGAGCCCAACATGACCGCGACGAAGCCGAGCGTCCCCGGCCGCGGATCGAGGTCGGTGAGCCCGGTGAACGGCCACCGGAGGGTCAGCCGGCCGTCGCGCGCGCCGAAGGGCGCGATCCGCGCGAGCAGCCCGAAGTAGACCGCGAAGGCCTCGCCGTTCTCGGTCCACTCGTCGCGGCCGTAGGCGAGCATGCCGAGCCAGGTGATCGCGCTGTAGAGGAGGATGGCGAGGACGAGCGCCCGGGGGTCGGCCGGATCCCAGTAGGCGAGTTCGAGCGCGGCAAAGAGGAAGAGCAGCACCGCGCCCGGCCAGCGGCCCAGCCAGTCCGGGTAGGCGAACGGTGTCTCCCAGCGCACGCCCGTCCGCTCCGACAACCACGCGGCCGCGTCGGCGGCGGCGCGCCAGGGGCTGAGCGCCCTCCAGACGTTCCCGAAGAGGACGCTCAGTGCCGGCAGGCCGAGCCAGAAGACGACGAAGACGAACCGGGGAGCGATGTTCTCCTCGGGCGAGGTGTCCCCCATCCCGGCGGCGACCGTGACCAGGACGAAGAGCGCGAAGGAGATCGCGCCGGCGACGATCCGGAGCCAGCTGCTCCTGAGGACGCGCTCCAGCCCGGCGGGAAGCGGCCGGCCGAGGCTGGCCCGCGCGAGGAGCGGGCGCTTCCAGAGCGCCCAGAGGGCGACGAACGAGAGGACGAGGACGAGCGCGGCGCCGTAGTAGAAGAGCCAGAGCGGGACCGGGAGGTCGCTGACCCCGCCGAGGCCGTGCGCGAGCGGCAAGTCCACCTGGTCTAGGGGTTGACGCGCAGCTCCACGACGGGGATCGCGAGCGCCTCCAGCTCGGCCTCGAACTCGCCGGGCTGATCCGCGGTGAAGGTGATCCGACCGGGCTGGCCCGGCGCCACGTCCGCGAAGAGGTCGTACCCGTGCAGGTGAACCTCGTCCGTGACGTCGGCGCGGACGGTCAGCCGCACCCGTGCCCCCTCGTCGACGTCCGCACGGACGACGCCGCCGACGACCTCCCCGTTCCGGAAGACGACGTTCACGCGCTGGAGCTCGTCCTCAGGCTCCGTGGTCGTCTCCTCCGTGGTGGTCTCCTCGGTCGTGGTCTCCTCGGTGGTCGTCTCCTCCGTGGTGGTCTCCTCGGTGGTCGTCTGCTCCGTCGTCGTCTGGGCCTCCGACGTGGTCGCGGCAGTTGGCTCGCTGTCGTCGGGCCTGAGCACGAGGAAGAGGACGACCGCCAGCGCAACGACGCCGGTGCCGAGCGCAAGGTAGGTCCAGAGGTTCCGCGAGCCTCCGGACGCGGGCGGCGTCGGTCCCGATGTGGGCGGCTGTGGCGCTTCGCTCATGAGAGGCCCCATGATGCCAGCGACCGCTAGCGCACCGCCACGCCACCGTTCTCGGCGGCGCCGGCGAGGAAGGCGAGCCAGTCGTGCCAGAGCTTCTCGTCGGCGAGGACCTTCGTCTCCGGCGAGGCGTGCGAGAGCGCGAAATCGACGGCTCCCGGCGGCACGAGCGTCCCGGGCACGAGGCGATCGAGCTGGAGCCATCCGGACATGCCCTGTGCGGCCATCTCGGCCATCAGCTGCTCCAGGTCGTCGAGCCCGAGGAAAACGTGCCCGCCGATTCCGTCGTTCCTCTCCCAGTAGAGCCGGAGCATGAGTTAGAGAAGATCGTGGAGGGCGGCCAGGAGCCGGTCGACCTCCTCGGTCGTGTTGTAGTGGATGATCCCGAGGCGGAGGGCGCCGTCGGGCAGGCTCAGGCGCTTCATTACCTCGATCGCGTAGTAGTCGCCCCACCAGACCGCCAGCCCGCGCTCGGCCAGGCGTGTGGCGGCCCGCTCCGGGGTCATGCCGGGGACGGTGACGGCGTAGGTCGCGACACGGCCCTCCATCGTCGGCGGGCCGTGGAGGCGGAGCTCGTCCGGAAGCCCGCCTAGGAGCTTCTCCCCGAGCTCGCGCTCGTGGGCCGCGATCCCTTCCCACCCGACGGACTCGATGTACGCGACCGCGGCGTTGAAGCCGGCGAGCGCCTCGTGCGCGAGCGTCCCCGTCTCGAAGCGTGCGCTCACCGGCTCGTCGGGAGCCGGTCGCACCTTGTAGGGCCGCAGGCGCTCGAGCAGCTCTCGGCGGCCGTAGAAGAGCCCGAGATGCGGCCCGAAGAACTTGTACGGGGAGCAGAGGAGCACGTCCGCGGCCAGCTCGTGCACGTCGATCGGGCAGTGCGGCGCGTAGTGGACGGCGTCGACCCAGGCGAGCGCTTCCGCGTCGTGCGCGAGCTCGACGATCCTGCGTGCGTCCGTAACCGTGCCCACCGCATTCGAGGCCAGCGGGAAGGCGACCACGCGGGTCCGCTCGGTCAGTTGGCGCTCCAGGTCGTCCATTTCGAGGGTGGCGTCGTCCTCGTTCAGGTCGACGATCCGCACGGCCAGGTCGAGGTCGTCGGCCAGTTGGAGCCACGGCGAGATGTTGCCGTCGTGGTCGAGCCGCGTGACGACGATCTCGTCGCCCGCGTGGAGCTCCCGGCCGAGCGTGCGGGTGAGCGCGAAGTTGAGCGTCGTCATGTTCGGGCCGAAGCCGACCTCGTCGGGATCGCAGCCGAGAAAGCGCGCCGCCGTGTGGTGGGCGGAGACGACGAGGGCGTCGCTCCGGCGGCTGGTCTCGAAGGCGCCGCCGAGGTTGGCATTCGACTCGCGCAGGTACCCGGCCATCGCCTCGATCACGGAGTCGGGCGCCTGCGTTCCTCCGGGCGCGTCGAAGAAGGCCGTGGGCCGGTCGAGTGCGGAGAAGCGAGCGCGGACGGCGGCGACATCGAAGGCGACGGTGCTCACCGCCTCACGACCTCGCCGTTCACGCGCCACTCGTAGCGCGGTGCCTGGGTCAGCGAGGCGCCGACGAAGCAGTCCCGCTCGGCGAGCGCGAGCAGCTCGGCGAGCTGCTCGGCTCCGGGGTCGGGGTCGAGCCGGACGTCCAGCCCGCACTCCAGCTCGACGAAGGCGAAGCGGCCGTCGGGTTCGCGCTTTGCGACCACGCCCGAGGAGCTGGCCTCGCCGCGCACGGAGATGCCGGCGCGCTCGGCATGAAAGCTCAGGCTCTTGAGCGTGCAGCGCATCAGCCCTCCGAGCACGAGGTGCTCGGGCGACCAAGCCTCTCCCGGTTCGATCGGATCACTGCCGTCCGCGAGCAGGCTCCCGTCGGCCCCGAGAGTGGCCGCGTACTCGAACTGCTTGGCCACTCAGCCCTAGACCTTGGGCCAGCGGGAGATGACCACCTTCTTCTCGGTGTAGAACTCGATCCCGTCGCGGCCGTGCGCGTGCAGGTCGCCGAAGAACGAGTCTTTCCAGCCCGTGAACGGGAAGTACGCCATCGGAGCGGCGACGCCGATGTTGACGCCCAGCATGCCGGCCTCCGCCTCGTAGCGGAACCTCCGCATGGCGCCGCCGCTCGTCGTGAAGATCGAGGCGGCGTTGCCCTTCGTCGAGGAGTTGAGGATCTCGAGGGCCTCGCCGAGGTCGGCGGCCTTGAGCAGCGTCAGGACCGGTCCGAAGATCTCTTCGTGGGCGATCTCCGAGCCCGGTTCGGCCTCGATGATCGTCGGGCCGATGAAGTTCCCGTTGTCCGAGCCGCGACCGCGGCCGTCGAGGACTACCTCGCCCTCGCTCGCACCCTTCTCGATCCAGCCGAGGATGCGCTCCTGCGAAGCGGACGAGATGACCGGGCCGACCTCCGTCTCGGGATCGGCCCCGTCGCCGACGACCATGGCGCCGCCCTTCTCGGCGAGGGCCGCCTTCAGCGGCTCGTACGCGTCCCCGACTGCGATGCAGACTGAGTTCGCGAGGCACCGCTGCCCGGCGGCGTGGAACGCCGACGAGAGGACCCCGTCGACCGCGGAGTCGAGTTCGGCATCCGGCATGACGATGACGTGGTTCTTGGCGCCGCCGAGCGCCTGCACGCGCTTCCCGTGCTTGGCGGCCGTCTCGTAGATGTAGTGCGCCACCGGCGTCGAGCCGACGAAGGAGACGCCGTTGATCCCCGGATGCTCGAGGATCGCGTCCACCGCCGGCTTGCCGCCGTGGACGAGGTTGACGACGCCGGGCGGGACCACCCCGTCGAGGAGCTCGAAGACCCGCTGCATGGCGAGCGGATCCTGCTCGGACGGCTTGCAAATGAACGTGTTCCCGCACGCAATCGCGAACGGCAGGAACCAGAGGGGCACCATGAAGGGGAAGTTGAACGGCGTGATCGCAGCGAAGACGCCGATCGGCTGGCGGATCATGTCCGAGTCGATCCCGCGCGAGACATCCTCCAGGTTCGAGCCCTGCATGAGCGAGGGGATGCCGGTTGCGACCTCGACGCACTCGATCCCGCGCCGAACCTCGCCGGAGGCGTCCTTGATCGCCTTGCCGTTGTCGCGCGTGACCAGCAGCGCGAGCTCGTCCTGCGCCGCCTCGAGCCGGTATTTCAGCTCGAAGCACGCGCGGGCGCGCGTGACCGGAGGGGTTGACCGCCAGTCCCGGAAGGCCTCGCGCGCGGCCCGCACCGCGTCGTCCACCTCGGACGGGCCCGAGAGCGGCACGACGCCGATCACCTCGCCGTTGGCCGGGTTCACGACGTCGAGCATCTCGACGTTCTCGGCCTCGACCCAACGGCCGCCGATGTAGTTCTTCAGGTTCTCGGTTGCGACTTGTGGCTTGTCCTCGACCTGCGCCATCTCTGCCTCCTGGTTGCTCCGCCGTGCTCGTAGAGTACCGCCGTGGCAGCGCCGTCGGCTTCCGCCGTGCGGGACATCCTGGCGCCGGGTCTGCGCTGTGTCTTCTGCGGGATCAACCCGGGCCGGCGCTCCTCGGCCGCCGGCCACCACTTCGCCAACCCGCGCAACGACTTCTGGCGGCTGCTCGCCGACTCGGGCCTGACGCCGCGCCGGCTCGACCCGGCCGAGCAGAGGAGCCTGCTCGAGCTCGGCTATGGCCTCACCAACGCCGCCTACCGGACGACGAAAGGAAGCGGCGACCTGCGCCGGGCCGACTTCGCAGGCTCGGCCGAGCGGCTCGAGCAGCTGGCGTTGGAGCTCCGGCCGGGATGGATCGCCTTCGTGGGGAAGTCCGCGTACCAGGGCGCGTTCGGGACGCCGCGCTGCGAGCTCGGGCCGCAGGAGCGGGCGCTGGGCGAGTCTCAGCTTTTCGTGCTCCCGTCAACGTCTCCGGCCAACGCCGCGGTTCCCTACCAGGAGCGGCTGCACTGGTTCGCTGCGCTGGCCGCGGGGCTGGGCTCTTGATTCCGTCGGCTTTCCGCTACACGACCGCGCAGGTCTCGGCACACACCGCGCGCCACACGCGCGCATTTCGCGAGTACGCTGGAAAGCGGGTGGTGGGAGAGGGGTGCCCCGTGATTAAGAGGTGAGCTGGAGCGCTCACCGAGGCGCTCTGAACGTTCTGGGCATGGCGCGTCGGGCGTGGCTGCCGGTATTCACGCGCCCCGGTTAGAATGATTGCCTGCGCTCGCAAGTGCGCTAGGAGGGGGTAAGGCATGGACGTCGTCTTCCTGATCGGCCGAATCCTGTTCGCGCTCCTCTTCGTCAACTCCGGGGTGATGGCCCACCTGGTCGGCTACCGCCAGGGCGTCCAGTACGCGAAGTCGTACAACGTCCCGCTGGCGGAGCTGGGCGTGCCCTTGACCGGCGTCATGGCCGTGCTCGGCGGCCTCTCGGTCGCCCTGGGCGTCTGGGGGGACCTGGGCGCGCTCCTCATCGCGGCCTTCCTCGTCCTCATCACGCCGCTCATGCATGCGTTCTGGCGGGAGACCGACGAGATGCAGCGGCTGAACCAGATGGTCAACTTCATGAAGAACACGGCGCTCCTAGGCGGCGCGCTCGTGCTCTTCTACGTATGGAACCAGCTGCAGGGAGAGGCGGGCCTCTCGCTCACCGACCCGCTCTTCAGCCGGTGGTAACCGGGCGCCTACCCGCGCCAGCGGTTCGTGATCGGGATGCGCCGGTCGCGGCCGAAGGCCTTCGGGCGCAGCTTGACCCCGGGAGCGGCCTGGCGGCGCTTGTACTCCGCCCGGTCGATCATGGCGACGGCGCGCTCGACGACGTCCTGGTCGAAGCCGTCCGAGGCCAGCTCCTCGCGTGAGCTGTCCAGCTCGACGTAGGCCTCGAGAACCTCGTCGAGCTGCGCGTAGGGTGGCAGCGAGTCCTCGTCCAGCTGGTCGGGCCGCAGCTCGGCGCTCGGCGCGCGCTCGATGATCGAGGTGGGAATCAACTCGCGACCGGCACGCTCGTTGAGATGCCGCGCAAGCCGGAAGACGTCGGTCTTGTAGACGTCCTTGAGCAGGGCGAAGCCGCCGGCCATGTCCCCGTAGAGGGTCGCGTAGCCGACCGAGAGCTCGCTCTTGTTCCCGGTGGCGAGCGGGAGCCAGCCGAACTTGTTGGAAAGCGCCATCACGATCACGCCCCGCGCCCGCGCCTGGACGTTCTCCTCGGCGATGCCGGTCTCCGTCTCGGCGAACGCGTCGGCGAGGGCGGCGCCGAAGGCGTCCACGACGCCGTCGATGGGGATCTCCAAGTAGCGCGCGCCCAGCGAGTCGGCGACGGCCCGCGCGTCCCTGCGCGTCTCCGGCGAAGAGAACCCTGACGGCATCGAGACGCAGACCACGTGCTCCGGCCCGAGCGCCTCGGCCGCGAGCGCAGCCGTAAGCGCCGAATCGATCCCTCCCGAGATCCCCAGCACCACGTCCGTGAAGCCGTTCTTGCCCGCGTAGTCGCGGAGGCCGAGCTCGATCGCGAGCCTCATCTCCTCCAGAGCGGTTAGCGGCGCGGCCACGAAGGGCTTCACCGGGCTTATCCCGTCGGAGCCCTGCAGCGGGACTTCGACCTGGGCTGCGTCGGGAAGCTCCCGGCGCGCGCGGGCCAGGGAGCGGCGCCGCGCGTCGCGGAGCCGTCGCGCGACCGCGGTGGTCGGGTCGATGTCGACGAGCAGGAGCGCCTCCTCGAAGGCCGGCCCGCGAACGACGACCTCGCCGTTCTCGTCGAGCACGAGGCTCTGGCCGTCGAAGATCAGCTCGTCCTGGGCGCCGACGGCGTTGACGAAGGCGATCCAGCAGGAGTTGTCGCGGGCGCGCGTGGCCAACATCTCCTCGCGCTCGGCCCCCTTGCCGATGTGGAACGGCGAAGCCGAGATGTTGGCGACGACGTGCGCTCCCGCGAGTGCGAGGTCGGTGGCCGGCGGGCCGGGCTGCCAGATGTCCTCGCAGACCGTCGGGCCCACGAGCGTCTCGCCGAAGCGGAGGACGACGAGGCCGCGGCCGGGCTGAAAGTAGCGGTCTTCGTCGAAGACGCCGTAGTTCGGAAGGAACTGCTTGCGGTACATCGCCTTCACCTCGCCGTCGACGCAGACCGCGCAGGCGTTGAAGAGGTCGCGGTCGAGGTGCGGCGTGCCGACGAGAGCGGCGATGCCGGTCGTCGCGGCGGCGATCTCGTCGAGGGTGCGAGCGGCAGCCCGCAGGAAACCGGGACGGAGGAGCAGGTCCTCAGGCGGGTACCCGGTGACGGCGAGCTCGGGGAAGAGGACGAGCTCGGCGCCGGCTGCTCGAGCTTCCTCCAGCCCGCCGAAGATGCGGTCGCGGTTCCCGTCGAGGTCGCCGACGACTGTATCGATCTGGGCGAGCGCCAGACGCATGCTCGAATTCTAGCGGTTTACGTCTAAGGAGCGAAAACTCGGCCGAAGCGCCGAGGCAGCGAGCTCGACGTCGTCCTCGTCGTTGTAGAGATGGAACGAGAGCCGAACCGAGCCGCCGCGCAGCGAGCACGCAACGCCGGCCTCTTGCAGGCGGCCGGCAGCGCCCTCGGCGTCCTCCACCTCGAGACGGACGATCGGTGAGGCAGGCTCCGGGAGCCCGAGCTCGGCCGTGAAGGCTCGGGCGAGGGCGAGGTTGTGAGCGGCGATGCGCTCGATGCCGAGCGAGGCGAAGAGCTCCAGGCTGGGGCGGCCGCCGGCCGCGGGGAACCATGGGAGCGAGACGTCGAGCCGGCGCGCGTCCCCGGTCAGCTTCGGGAGCCCGTAGTAGTCCTCGTAGGGATCCTGCCGGGACTTCCACCCGGCCGTCCACGGCTCGATCTCGAGGCGTCGCTCCGCCGAACGTAGAAGAACGCGAGCCCGCGCGGGCAGAGGAGCCACTTGTACGCGTGCGAGACGAGGTAGTCGATCCCGGCGACGTCCACCGGATACGTGCCCACGGCCTGCGTGGCGTCGAGGAAGATGCGGGCTCCTGTCGCCCGGAGCGTGTCCACGTCGACGACCCTGCCCTCGGCGGACTGGACGAGGCTGACGGAGACGATCGCGGTCCCCTCGTCGACCGCCTCGGCGAGCTCTTCGAGCGGAACGAGCCGAAGCTCCACGCCGCGCTTCTCGAGAGCCAGCCAGGGAAGCATCGCCGACGTGAAGTCCCGCTCGTAGAGGACGACGTTCGAGCCGGGGCCCGCCGGCAGGCTCGCCGCGACCAGGCCCGCCGCGCTCGACGTCGTCGTCACGAGAGCGACGTCCTCGGCCCGCGCGCGGACGAGGCGCGCGAAGAGCGAGCGGCAATCCTCGCCGTCCTCCTCCCAGTCACGCCAGCGCCGGCCCGTGCGCCAGCCGGCGAGCGCCTCCTCGAGCGCGGCGAGCGTCGAGCGCGGCGGCAGGCCATACGTGGCGCTGTCCAGGTAGCCGCGGGTGGGCGTGCCCTCGTACTCACACGGCGCGAGCAATGGCCTCCAGCGCCTCGGGGTTCTCCACGGAGGAGAGGTCGCCGGCGTCCTGGCCGAGGGCGCTCGCGCGCACGGCGCGCCGGACGATCTTCGCGCTCCGCGTCTTCGGGAGGGCCGGGACGAAGACGACCCGGTCCGGCTTGAACGCCTTGCCGAGCTGGGCTGCGGCGCTCGCGGCCACCTCCACGGCCAGCTCCTCGCTCGTCTCGTAGCCGGGAGCCGCGACGCAGAAGATCCACGCGACCTCTCCCTTGACCTCATGGGGGATTCCGACGGCGGCGGCCTCGGTCACGCCGGGATGCGAGACGGCAGCAGACTCGAGCTCGGCGGGGCCGATCCGCTTGCCGGCGAGGTTGAGCGTGTCGTCGGAGCGGCCGTGCAGGAACCAGTAGCCGTCCTCGTCGACGGAGGCCCAGTCCCCGTGCACCCAGACCCCGGGCAGGCGCCGCCAGTACGTGTCGAGGTACCGCTCGGGATCGCGCCAGAAGCCGCGCGTCATGCCCGGGAAGGGCTTGCGGCAAACGAGCTCGCCCACCTCCCCGGTTCCGACCAGCGACGCCCCGTCGGCGTCGACCACGTCCATCGCCATCCCCAGGGCCGGACCGCCCAGCGAGCACTCCTTGATCGGGATCGCCGGGGTCGGCGACAGGAAGCACGCGGCCACCTCCGTCCCGCCCGAGCAGTTGATGATTGGGCGCCGTCCGCCGCCGATCCGCTCGAAGAGCCACCGGTAGGGATCGGGATTCCACGGCTCGCCGGTCGTGACGATGATCCTGAGCGAGGAGAGGTCGGCGTCCGGGTCGCCGTGCGGGAGAAGAGCGCGGACGAGCGTGGGCGAGAGGCCGAGCACGGAGACACGCTCGGCCTCGACGAGCTGCCAGAGCCGGTCGACCGGCCGGTCGGGCGCGCCTTCGGCGAAGACCAGCGTGCAGCCGAGCGCGCCGCCGCCGACGACGGTCCACGGCCCCATGATCCAGCCCATGTCGGTCGAGAAGTGGAGGACGTCCTCGGGATGGACGTCCGCCTGGTAGGCGACCTCGCGCGCGATCGAGACGAGGAAGCCGCCCTGGACGTGGAGGACTCCCTTCGGCTTTCCGGTCGTGCCGGAGGTGTAGGTGAGCAGGTAGGGATGCTCGCTGGGAACCTCGAGGGGCGGCAGCTCGCCCGGGCTCTCCTCGACGATCGCGCCCCAGCCCCGGTCTCGCTCCCAGGTGACGACGTGCTCGACCGAGGGAGCCTCGCGCAGAGCTTCTTCGACGGTCTTCCGCATCTCGAGGCGGCTGCCGCGCCGGAACGAGTAGTCGGCGGTGATCACGACCTTGGCGTCTGAGTCCTGAAGACGCTGCACGATGGCTGGCGCCGCGAAGCCGGAAAAGAGCGGCACCTGTACCGCGCCGACGTGCGCGCAGGCGTGCGAGGCGACGGCCACCTCGGGGCACATGGGCAGGTAGACGGCCACGCGGTCGCCTGGCTCGACGCCCAGCCGCATCAGACCCTCGGCGAGTCGCGTCACGTCGTGGGAGAGGTCGGCGAAGGAGAGCTCCCGCCGCGATCCGTCCTCCCCGGCGAAGACTGCGCCGATCCGCTCGGGGTTGCGCTCGGCCCAGCGGTGGACGCAGTTTCGGGCGATGGAAACCGTCCCGCCGGTGAACCACGTCGTCCACTCCGGGCCGCGTGAGTCGTCCAATACCCGGTCGCACTGACGGGAGAACTCGAGGCCGAGATCCTCGATCGCCGCCGGCCAGAACCAGTCAGGCTCGTCCTGGGAGCGGCGGACGAGGTCCCAGTAGCTTTCCAGGCCGTGCTTCCGCATCAACCTGACGACGTTCGCGTGTGCGAGCGTCTCCTCGTCCGGCGTCCAGACAACTTCGGCCATCGGCGGGCGAAGTCTAGTCTCACTTGACAATGAGTGAACGCTCACCCATAATGAGCGAGCGCTCACTCATGGAGACTGTGATCGACACCAAGCCCTCCCTGCGCCGCCGCATCATCGAGGCGGCCGACGGCCTCATCCGCGAGCACGGCCTCGCCGGGGCGACCACGCGCGAGATCGCGCGCGCAGCCGGATGCGCCGAGGGCTCGATCTACGTGCACTTCGAGGACAAGATCGACCTCGTGATCGCTGTCCTCGTCGAGCGCGAGCCGTCCTTCGCCGAGCTGCTCGAGCTCCCCGCGAAGGCGGGCGAGGCGACGGTGGAGGCGAACCTCGTTCCCTGGGTGGACGAGCTGCTGCGACTGATGCGCGAGAACCAACCGATCTTCTACGCCCTGCTGAGCGATCGCGCAGTCTTCAAGCGGTTCAAGGAGCGGCTGTACGAGCGCGAGACCGGCCCGGTCGCGGTCTACCGCGCCGCCGAGTCGTACGTGCGCGCCGAGCAGGAGCTCGGGCGCGTCGACGGCGAGGTCGAGCCAGGGATCGCCGCCGCGATCCTCGTCGGGGCCGTCCGGGACCAGGTGGTGGCCCATGCCCTGACGCCCAGGCAGCCGACTCCTGCAGACGTCTTCGCGCGTGCGCTCGTGCGCGCGCTCATCTTCGGCCTCGCGCCCGCCGCGGCGCGTGAGGCCCAGCCCGCGAACACCGAGGAGGGACCCTCGTGAAAGCACGCATCTTCGCCGACGAGAGCCGCAAGTGGTGGACACTGGGCGCGCTCGCGTTCGCGCTCTTCATGATCATGCTCGACAACACCGTCGTGAACGTCGCGCTGCCGTCGATCCAGCAGGATCTCGGCATCGGCCTGTCGGAGCTCGAGTGGACAGTGAACGCCTATGCCCTGACGTTTGCCGTCCTCATGCTCTCGGGAGGGAAGCTGGCCGACTTCTTCGGGCGCCGGCGCGTGTTCCTCCTCGGGCTTGCGATCTTCACGCTCTCCTCGCTCGCCTGCGGCCTCGCGACCTCGGGCGGCACGCTCATCGGCGCCCGGAGCGTGCAGGGATTGGGGGCAGCGCTGATGATGCCCGCGACCCTCTCGATCATCTCCGCGACCTTCCCGCCGCGCCAGCGCGGGATGGCGATCGGGATCTGGGCCGGCGTCTCCGCGATGGCGCTCGCCATCGGCCCGCTCATCGGCGGGCTCGTCACCGAGCACATCGACTGGAGCTGGATTTTCTTCCTCAATGTCCCCATCGGCGTCCTCGGCCTGATCGTGGGACGGCTGGTGATCGACGAGTCGCGCGACACGTCGGCCGAGCAGCGGCTCGACTTCCCTGGCCTGCTCGCCTCGGGCATCGGGCTCTTCGCCCTCACCTTCGCCCTGATCGAGGCGAACTCGTACGGCTGGACCGCTCCCGTGATCGTCGGGCTCTTCGCCGTCTCGGCCCTCTCGCTTGCCGCCTTCGTCCTGCTCGAGCTGCACCAGCGAGCGCCGATGCTCGACCTGTCACTCTTCAGGAGCTCCACGTTCGCCGGCGCGAACGTGGTCGCCCTGCTCGTCACGCTCGCCATGTTCGGCGTCTTCTTCTTCATGTCGCTCTACATGCAGAACATCCTCGGCTACTCGGCGACGAAGACCGGAGCCGCGTTCCTCCCCATGACGATCCTGATCATTCTGATCGCGCCGATCGCCGGGCGCTCGTCGGACCGGATCGGTTCGCGGGCGCTCATGACCGCGGGGATGCTCTGCCTCGCGGTGTCGCTGGCGATCTTCTCCCGGCTGGGGCTCGACTCGACCTTCTGGGACTTCTTCCCCGGCCTCGTCGTCGGCGGCTTCGGCATGGCGCTCGTGATGACGCCGATGACGGCCGCGGCGCTCGGTTCCGTGCCGGTAGAGAAGTCGGGCGTCGGCTCGGGTGTCTTGAACACGTTCCGGCAGGTCGGTGGAGCGCTCGGGATCGCCGTCATGGGCGCGATCGTCGCCTCGTACGTCGACCTGAACGGCGGTCGCCCGGATCCGGCCTCCTTCATCGACGGCTTCCAAACGGCCCTTCGCGTCAGTGCAGTGTTCGCGCTCCTCGGCGCGGTCGTCGCCGTCGCGACGATCCGCAAGCACCGCGACATGGACGCCGGCGAGCTCGCGGAAGCGGCAGCCTAGAGGCAGTCGCTTCCTAGTCCACCCAGGCGACAACCCGAGGGCTCCGGCTCTGCGGCCCAGCCGATGCCCCCGGGTTGGTGTCGCCGGGAATTGGCGCGCCTCCGCACCCCTATTGCCTGGCGTCTGGCAGAAGTGCGGAACCGGACCTGACTATAGCCCAGCTAACTTGGAAGTCAAGTAGGCTTGTGAAGTGATTCCTAGCTCGTATAGTTCACCCTAGGAGAGAGATGACCGATTCTGCGGCACTCACGCGCATCGCCCCGTCCGCGCGCCCCTCGCTCGGCGAGCGGGTCCGCCAGCTTCGTATCGCCCGCGGGCTGACGCAGACCGACCTCGCCGGCGCGCGTTTCTCGAAGGAGTACGTGAGCCAGATCGAGCGCGGCAAGACCCGCCCGACGGCGGAGACGATCGGGTGGCTGGCCGCGCAGCTCGGCGTCGACGCTACGTTCCTCGAGATCGGTGTCTCTTCGAGCGAGCGGGCGCGGGCGGAAAGCGTCGTCGCGCGGTCCGAAGCGGCGATCGAGGCCAGCCGGTACGAGGATGCGGTCGCCGAGCTCGAGCAGCTCGCGCCGGTGCTCGCCACCCTCACCGCTCCCGAGCTCGAGCTCCGCGCCGTCCTCGCCGAGGCCTGGTCGCGGATGTACCTGGGCGAGATTCGCGAGGCGCTCGAGATTCTCGACCGTGCGCGCGGACTGGCCGAGGAGTCGGTGTTTACGGACTTCGACCGCGCCCAGGTGCTCTACCACGTCGCCTGCTGCCGGTTCAAGCTCAACTCGATCTCGACGGCCCTGGCGCTCTATACGCAGGCTTTGGAGCTCGTCGACCGCTCGCCACTCCCCGCCGATCGGTTGCGCTCGCATATCTACGAGTGGCGCTCGCGTTGCTACCAGCGTCAGCGCGACTGGGCGGCCGCGCAAGAGGATGCCGAGCGCGCGCTCGAGCTCGCCGAGGGCCTGAACGACCGGCACACGATGGGCCACGTCTACTTCCAGTACTCCCTGATCGCCGAGCGCACCGGGAACTGGGTGCTCGCGCGCTCCTATGCGGAGAAGGCGAAGGCGATCTACGAGGAGTTCAGGGACCAGGCCAACGTCGGGAAGCTCCTGAACGAGATCGGCGCCCTCAACTTCCAGCTCGGAAGGCCCGAGGAGGCGATCGCCTACCTCAAGCAATCCTTCAAAGTCCTCATCGACGTCGGCGACGACATCGACGCCGCCCGCGTCATCTCCTCACTCGCCCAGGTGCACCTGCGCACCGGCAAGATCGAGCTTGCCGAGGAGCAGTCGCGCCAGGCGCTCCAGATGCTCCACGGCAGGGTCGATCACCTGGACGAGATCGGGAACGCCCAGCTCGTGCTCGGGAGGTCGCTCTTGGAGCAGGGCCGGCTCGACGAGGCGGACGAGCAGTTCGCCGCCGCAGAGTCGAGCTTCGACCAGCTTTCCTCGGCAAGTCACCGCGCCGCAGCCTGGATGGCCCAGGGAGACCTGGCGGCGCGACGGGGGGACGATCGGCAGGCGGCGAAGCATTTCCGCCGCGCGGCCGAGGCACTGCAGGACTTCCACTTCTAACGGGAGGGGGTGACGACTATGAAGGTGAAGGCTCTCCTGACGCTGACCACGCTGGTCACGTTCCTCGCGCCGCTGGCCGCATTCGGCCATTTCGGCGGTCGCTAGAAAACGCGCTCGACCTGCCCCGACGGCCGCTTCGGCGGCCGGAAGGATCGCACGCTTCGGCGTCGAACACCTCGGCGCGCCACCGAGACTGACCGTCCATGCACGATCGCCCTTCCCTCCGACCACTCGTACCGCTCCTCGGGGCGCTGGGCGCCATGTGGCTCGTAGCTCTCGCCATCCTCGCCCAGCAGCTCGTCTAGCCGAAGGGGCGTGCCGTGCTGAAGGAGTTCAAGGAGTTCCTGTTTCGCGGGAACCTGATCGAGATCGCAGTCGGCCTGGTGCTCGCGCTCGCCTTCACCGCGGTCGTCACGTCGCTGGTCGAGGATCTGATCACGCCGCTGATTGCGGCGATCTTCGGGCAGCCTGACTTCTCCGGGCTCACCTTCCCGATCAACGAGAGCGTCTTTCGCTACGGCGAGTTCCTGAACGCTGTGATTGCTTTCGTCCTCATCGCCGCGGTGCTCTTCTTTCTCGTGGTCAAGCCGTTGAACGCTCTGGCGAAGCGACGCGGCGGCGACGAGGGCGCCACGATCCAGGAATGTCCGGAGTGTCTCAGTGAGATTCCGGCCGGGGCGCGCCGCTGCGCCTTCTGCACCTCCGAGGTGAAGGCTTCGGCCTGACCGAGCCTATCGCAGTCTCGGCGGTCGACTACCACACGGCCGGCGAGCCCTTCCGGATCGTCACGGGTGGGGTGCCTCCGCTCGAAGGCGGCTCCATCCTCGAGAAGCGCCGGTTCGCGCTCGAGCGCCTCGACCACGTGCGCAGGCTGGTCGTGAGCGAGCCCCGCGGGCACGCCGACATGTACGGCTGCTTCGTGACCGAGCCCGAGGACGAGGGCGCCGATCTCGGCATCGTCTTCTTTCACAACGCGGGGTACTCGACTGCCTGCGGGCACGGGACGATCGCCCTCGTCACGTGGGCCTTGGAGACCGGCGTCATTCCCGCGAAGGAACCGGAGACGCGGGTCGTCGTGGACGTGCCTTCGGGGCGCCTGGACACGGTCGCGCGCGTGGAGGCCGGCGCGATTCGCTCGGTCTCCTTTCGGAACGTCCCCTCCTTCGTCGAGGCGGAGGGGTTGGTCGCGGAGGGGCTGCACGCCGACGTCGCCTTCGGCGGGGCCTACTACGCCTCCGTCGAATCGCCTCTTCCCGTGCGGGCGCGGAGCCTGCCCCAGTTGATCGAGCTCGGTCGGGCAGTCAAGGCGAGCCTGGAGGAGCAGCGGTCGTTCGTGCATCCCGCGGAGCCGGAGCTCCGGGACGTCTACGGCGTGATCTTCTGGGAGCGGGTGGAGCCGGGCCCGCCCCTCCGGCAGCGCAACGTGACGATCTTCGCCGACGGCGAGGTCGATCGGTCGCCCTGCGGCAGCGGCACCTCGGCCAGGCTCGCCCTCCTCGAGCGCGCGGGCGAGCTC
>JBOHAB010000008.1:0-24770 GCA_050697655.1 Gaiellaceae bacterium | reverse complement strand
GCGCACCGGGGCGCCCTCGCCGCGGGCGGGCTCACGGTCGCCGTCCTCGGCTGCGGGATCGACCGCGACTATCCCCGAGCGCACGCCGAGCTGGCGCGGCGGATCGTAGAGAGCGGGCTCGTCGTCTCGGAGTACCCGCCCGGGGTCGAGCCGGCGCCTTGGCAGTTTCCCGCCAGGAACCGCATCATCGCTGGGCTTGCGAGGGCGACGGTGGTCGTCGAGGCCCGGGAGCGCTCGGGCGCGCTGATCACCGCGGACTTCGCGCTCGAGCTGGGCCGAGACGTGTTCGCCGTGCCCGGTGAGATCACATCCGGGCTCTCGAACGGGACGAACGATCTGATCCGCCAGGGTGCGACGCCGCTGCTCGCCGCCGGCGACGTCCTCGAAGCCTTGGGCATCGAGCCGCCGAAGCCGCCGGTGCCCGCGTCGCTCTCGCCCGAGGGCGGGACCGTGCTCGCTTGTCTCGCCGACGGCGCCGCGACGCTCGACGAGATCTCGCACGCGACCGCCCTCGGCGGCCCGGAGGTTGCCGTCGCGCTCACGGAGCTCGAGCTCGCCGGGCTCGTCACGGGGAGCGACGGGCTCTACCGCGCCAGGAGCTCTACGCGGTGAAGGACTCAGGCTGCCGACACGCGCGCTCGTGCAGCTCGGCGTCGATGTTCCGGCCGGTGACGATCAGGACGACTGCGCCGTCGACATCGGCCAGCTGGGGGAGGGCGGCGAGCACGGCGCCGGCGGCGCCCTCGACGCGGATGCCCGCGCGGTCATAGGCGCCGACCCCGTGCGCGATCTCGCGCTCGGACACGAGGAGCATGCGACTCGCGACCTCCCCGAGGACGTCCACGGCGAGCGGAATCGCTACCCGAACCGCGAGTCCGTCGGCGAATGTCCCCGAGCGCTCGCTGGTGACGAGGGCGCCCGCGTGCCAGGAATCGGCCATGACGGGCGCCTCCTTCGCCGCCACGCCGATTCGCCGAGTCTCCGGCGCCCGTGCCGCCAGGCGAAGGCCGATCCCGCCGAGGAGCGCGCCGTTCCCGACCGGGACGACGACCGCGGCCGGCGGCGCGTCGAGCTGGTCGAGGATCTCGTCGGCGATCGCGCCGTAGCCCTCGTACTGGGCGGTCTCGGCCCCGTCCTCGAAGAAGGGGAGCGAGTCGCGTCTCGCGTGTCCCTGCCCCGCTTCTTTGGCCGCGTCGAGGTCGGCGCCGACGAGACGGATCTCGGCCCCGAGGCCGCGAATCAGGGCGAGCTTGGCCTGGGCTGCGCCCTCGGGAGCGTAGACGACGGCCTTCAGACCGAGGCGCTCGGCCGCCCAGGCGGTGGCGGCGCCGTGATTGCCCGTGGAGGCGGTAACGACCGTGGCCGCGCCTCCGTCGCGGTGGGCGGTGAGCACCGGGAGCGCGCCTCGCCACTTGAACGCTCCGAGCTCGTGGACGTCCTCTCGCTTCAAAAAGAGGGAGCGCCCGTCTCCGAGCGACCGCGGGGCGGGCTCGAGGGGAGAGGGCACCGTGCTCAGCGGAAGATCCTTGCCGGGTTCGCGGTGCGGGCGCGCGCGAGCAGGTCGTCGCCGACGTCGGCCACGGCCTGCAGCGTGACGGCCGCGTCCAGGACAGGCACGTCGCTGCCGAAGACGATCTGCTCGGCGCCGAAGGACTCGAGGCAAAGGCGGAGCGCACGGGGTCCGTATGACGAGGTCTCGAGGTAGATCCTTGGGTCTGGGGCCACGTCCTCGACGCCGCGGGCGCGCAGGCGCTCCAGCTGGAACGGCGCGCCGCCGGCGAGGATGGCGAAGATGACGTCGAGGCCGGAAGGGCGCTCAACACCTTCGGCAAGCCAGGCGAAGTAGGCGGCCTGCATCTGCGCGGTGTAGTCGACGACCGGCGCCCATGTGGGTGGAGCGCCTCGCGGCGGCGGCCCCGGTGGGCCGGGGTGCACGAAAAGCACCTGCCCGGCCCGAGCGAGCTCGTCCGGAAGCTCACCGAGCCCGGCAACGACTGCCCCCGCCGAGACGCAGGCGCCGGCGAAGCCCTCCAGGCAGGCCGCTGCCGCGAACGCGCGCAGCCGCCCGCCGGTGGCGGAGACCAGCTCGCGCATGCCCTCGTGATAGGCCGCGCGGAGCTCGGGGTGCGCGTCCGTCTCCATCGTGGGGCCGAGCGACACGATCGCCACATCCGTTCCGTCGCGATCCAGGAAGGCGATCCGCTCGCCGAGGTCGTGTTCGCGCTCGTCGAAGGGGAACGATCCCTCGCGAAGCTCGAGCGTCGCTCCGGCGAGACACGGCGGCTCGCGTCGGGCCCGCAGCGCGTCGATCAGCGGCGGCGGAAGCAGGTGCTGGTGGACGTCGAAGGTGGTCATCGGGGCTCTCCGACCGTGTAGCGCTCGACGGCCTCCTCGTCCAGCTCGAAGCCGAGGCCGGGCCGCTCGGGAACGGCGAGCCACCCTGTGCGGTCCGGAAGCACGGGCTCGGCCAGCATGAAGTCCCGGCGCTCCGGTGTCCAGCCGGGCGGGTCGAACGGAAACTCGAGGAACGGACCGCCGCCAACCCCCGCCGCGAGCTGAAGGTTGGCGAGGAGCCCGATGCCGTTCGTCCAGGTGTGCGGCGTGAACCAGAGGCCCCGTTCGAGCACGCTCCCGGCGAGCTCGCTCGCGCGCAGGGGCCCCACCGCCAGCACCGCGTCGGGTTGGTACACGTCGAGGGCGTCGGCGGCGAGGCAGGTGTCCAGCTCGGCCGTCGTGCGCGCCAGCTCGCCCCCGGCGATCCGGAGACCGCCTTGCGCGCGCAGGCGCGCGAGGCCCGCCACGTCCTTGAGGGCCAGCGGTTCCTCGAACCAGAGAACGCCAGCCTCTCTGAGCCTCGCGGCCACCCCGTCGACCGCCTCGGCGCCGAGGAGCGGCGACACGTCTCCCGGCATGCGCCAGCCCTGGTTGAGGTCGACCATGATCTCCATGCTCGCTCCGATCGCGTCACGTGTCGCCTCGACGGTCTCGAGGCCCTCCTCGACGTGCTGCCTGTCGATCCTGACCTTGAGCGCACGGAACCCGCGCTCGCGCAGGGCGAGCGCCGACTCGGCCCGCGCGGCTGCCGGCCTACGGTCGGCCGTCGACGCGTACGAAGCCACCCCGTCCGCGGCTCCTCCCAGGAGCGTCGCCGCCGGCACGCCCTTCGCCTTGCCGGCGAGGTCCCACAGAGCCGCCTCGAACGGCCAGTACCGGGCCGCGTGGAAGGAGATCGTCTCGAGCACGCGCACGTGCCGGTCGATCTCGAGCGGGTCACGGCCGACGAAGAGGTCGGCATAGCGCTCGAAGCCGTCCATCGTGTCGCCCGAGCCGATGCCGGTGAGCCCTTCGTCCGTGTCCACGTAGACGAGCGTCGCCTCGAAGGCGGGCCGCGGCTCCGGATCCCAGGCAGGCTCGAACGGAGGGCGGAGGGGGTAGCGCAGGCGCCGGAGGCGGACCTCCGTGATCCTCACGAGCGCCGGAAGAAGGGGTTGCCGGGCTGCGCGCGGACGGCGAGAAGCTCGTCGATCGCCGGACGGCCCTCGGCTGCGGCCGCGAGCGCGTCGCGTGTCGCCTCGAGGTTGCCCGCGTAGATCGCCTCCTCGTCGTCGGCCGTCCAGTCGACCCAGACCGCGGCGATGAGGAGGAGGTCGTCGACCTCGGCCGCCGGGACGACTCCGGCGGCCACCGACTCGACCACGCCCTGGGCGACGCCAGCCTGGGCGGCGCCCCAGGTGAGCGCGGCGTGCTCGTCGCCCCGGATGTCGGCCTTGTTCACGAACAGGGTCGAAGGCTTCACCGGCATGTTCGGCCGCAGGACAACGACGAAGGGAATGTGGCCCTGCCTGGGCGTGGCGAGGGCGCTCGCCCACGCCGTCTCGACAGGGCCGCCCTTCCTACCGAGCACCGTGTTCACGTGGGCCGCGAGGGGCCCGCTCCCGGCGAAGCCCTCTCCGATCAGCGTCCGCTCGGCGAAGCTCAGAAGACGATCACCCCGCGAGCGACCTCTCCTGCGTTCATGGCGGCGAAGGCTTCGTTGACCTCGTCCAGAGGGTAGGTGCGGGAGACGAGCGCGTCCAGGTCGAGACGGCCGTCGAGGTAGAGGTCGATCACGAGCGGCATGTCGACCTGAGGCCGGCAGGAGCCGTAGAAGCTGCCCGTCACCACCTTCTCCTCGCGCGGAAGCGACGGCCCCGGGAGGTCGGCGGTGGCGCCCATGGGCGGGATCCCGACGGAGACGACCGTGCCGCCTCGCCTGACCGCGTCGTAGGCCTGCGCGACGACGCCGGGCGCGCCCGCCGTGTCGAACGCGTAGTCGGCCCCGCGTCCGTCCGTCAGCTCGCGCGCGAGCTCGCCGACATCCTCGCTCCCTGGATCGGCCGCGTGCGTCGCGCCCAGCGCCAGGGCAGTCTCCCGCTTGAAGGCGACCGGGTCGGCCGCGACGATCGCACGGGCGCCGGCGAGCTTGCAGCCCAGGATCGCCGAGAGGCCGACGCCGCCCGCGCCGTAGACCAACGCCGTGCTGCCAGGTTGCACGCGGGCGCGCAGAACGGCGGCGCCAAAGCCGGTCATGACCGCGCACCCGACCAGGGCCGCGACCTGGAGCGACGCATCCCTCCGGATGCGGACGCAGCAGCTCGCGGGGACGACGCAACGCTCGGCGAAGGTCGAGAGATAGGAGTAGTGGTAGAGGGGCTCGCCGTTCTGCGAGAGCGCGAGCGTGCCGCCCGGCAGCGTCCCGTCGAACATGTCGGCCATGGCGACGTCGCAGAGAACGCCGCGGCCCTGCGTGCAGTAGAAGCACTCGCCGCAGGCGGGGAGCCACGAGAGGATGACGTGGTCGCCCTCCTCGACGGTCGAGACGTCGGGGCCGACCGCCTCCACCACGCCCGCGCCTTCGTGGCCGAGCACCGCCGGGAGCGGATTCGGCGTGGCGCCGGTGATCACGTTCCAGTCGCTGTGGCAGACGCCGCTCGCGGCGATCCGCACCGTCACCTGGCCGGCGCCCGGCTCGGCGAGCTCGACGTCCTCGACCGTCAGCGGCCCGTCGATTTTCCTGAGCACGGCTGCGCGCACCCTGGCGATTCTATGGTCACGCAGCGGATACGCTCGCCTCCCATGCGCATGCAGGCCGCCGTCCTCTGGGAGCCCGGCCGCCCGGTCGAAGTCCGGGAGGTCGAGCTGGCGCCGCCGAAGCAGGGCGAGGTCCTCGTCGACGTGGCGGCGTGCGGCGTCTGCGCGAGCGACCTCCACGTCGTCGACGGCGAGATCCCGGAGCAGCTGCCGCTCGTCCTCGGCCACGAGGCCTCGGGCGTGGTCGTCGAGACCGGCGCCGGGGTCGAGCGGCTGCACGCAGGCGACCACGTCGTCCTCGCGCTCGTGCCCTCCTGCGGCGCGTGCGAGAACTGTCGGAAGGGGAAGCCGAGCCTCTGCGAGCTCGGCGGGCGCATGGCGGCGACGGGCACGCTCGCCGACGGCACCTCACGGCTCTCGGTGGATGGGGCGCCGCTCCACCATTTCAACGCGGTCTCGGCCTTCGCGGAGTACGCGGTGGTTCCCGAGTCGGTGGCAGTGCCGATCCGCCAGGACGCACCGCTCGATGTGGCGGCGCTGATCGGCTGCGCGGTGCTGACGGGCTGGGGCGCCGTGACGAGGATCGCCGCGGTGGAGAAGGGCGCGAGCGTCGCCGTGTGGGGCTGCGGCGGCGTCGGGCTCTCGACCATCCAGGCCGCGCGCCTGGCGGGCGCGGAAGTGATCGTCGCCGTGGACACGCGCCCAGAGAAGCTCGAGCTGGCGGAGCGGCTCGGCGCCACGGCGACGGTCGAGGCGCGGCCGACCGCCGACACCGGCCGCCGCGTGCGCCACGCGACCAGGGGCGGCGCCGACTACGCCTTCGAGGCGATCGGGCGCCCCGAGACGATCCGGGAGGCCTGGGAGGCAGTTCGTCCGGGCGGGACGGCGGTCGTGCTCGGGATCCCGCCGAAGGGAACGACGGTCGCGATCGACACCTGGGGCTTCATCAACGAGAAGTCACTCAAAGGCTGCTTCCTCGGGTCGGCGCGCATCGAGGAAGACGTGCCTGCGCTCGTCAATCGCTACGCGTCGGGGGAGCTGCTCCTGGACGAGCTGGTCAGCGACCGCCTCGAGCTCGCTGCCCTTCCGGCCGCCTTCGACCGGCTACGCGCGGGCGACGCCCTCCGTCAGCTCGTCGTCTTCAGCTGATCGGGAGCGCGGGGCCGGCGGCTGGGCCTGGAGACGGCGCAGCTCCTCGACCGGAATGTGGCAGCGCAGGAAATGCCCGGGCTCGACCTCGGCGAGGGGCGGCTCCTGCTCCTCGCAGATCGCGCCGAGGTACCGCGGGCAGCGCGTGTGGAAGACGCAGCCCGTGGGCGGGTCCGCCGCGCTCGGAATCTCGCCTTCGAGCCTGATCCGCGGCCGCTCCTCGCCCTCGAGCGTCGGGACCGCTGAGAGCAGCGCCTCGGTGTACGGGTGGTGGGGGGCGTTGAACACTGTCTCGGCCGTGCCGACCTCCATTAGGCGGCCGAGATAGAGGACGGCGATCCGGTCGGAGATGTAGCGGACGACCCCGAGGTCGTGGGAGATGAAGAGATAGGTGACGCCCTCGGCTCCCTGCAGGTCGACGAGCAGGTTGAGGATGGCCGCCTGCACGGAGACGTCGAGCGCAGATGTCGGCTCGTCGCAGACGACGACGCGTGGCTCCCCTGCGAACGCCCGGCCGATGGCGACGCGCTGTTTGAGCCCGCCCGAGAGCTGGGCCGGACGAGCGCTCAGCAGGCGCTCGTCGAAGCGCACCGACGCGGCGATTTCGCGCAGGCGCTCTTCCCGCTCTCGTCCGCGAACGCCCACGAGCTTCGTGAGCGCCCGGCCGATGATGCGCCGGACGGACGAGCGGCGGTTGAGCGCCGAATCGGGGTTCTGGAACACGGTCTGGAGGGCACGCACCTGCTCGGGCGTGCGCTTGACGATCCGGGGCGCGAGCCGATCGCCGGCGAGCTCGACGGTCGAGTCCTCGTCGGCTGCGGTCAGGCCCAGAAGAACGCGCGCGAGCGTCGTCTTGCCGCTGCCAGACTCGCCGACGAGCCCGAGAGTCTCGCCGGCGCCGATCAGGAGCTCGACGTCCACGAGCGCGCGGACCTCGTTCCCCTCGTGGCTGAAGGTCTTGCTTGCGTGCTCCAGCTTCACGACCGGCATGCTGTCGGAGCTTCGGAGAGCCGCAACCGGCGCGGTGCTCGTCGGGAGCGGGAGCTCCGCCGCCTTGTCGTGGAAATGACAGCGGCTGAAATGGCCACCTCCGATCGGGTGGAAGGCCGGCTCGTCCGTGTGGCAGATCTCCTTCGCCAGGCCGCAGCGGTCGGCGAAGACGCATCCGGGCAGCGCCGCGCCGAGCTGCGGCAGATAGCCGGGGATCGTGTCCAGCCGGTCGCGGTCCTTGCGGAGGCCGCCCCTGGGAATGCAGCGAAGGAGGCCCACCGTGTAGGGATGGCGCGGGTCGGCGAAGACCGTCTCGGCGTCGCCTTCCTCGACGAGACGCCCGGCGTAGAGGATGCCGACGCGCTCGCACATTCTCCTGATCACGCCGAGGTTGTGGCTGATGAAGAGCACGCTCGTCCCGAACTCCTTACGCAGCGCGGCGACGAGGTCGAGCACCTCGGCCTCGACGGTCGCATCCAGACCCGTGGTCGGCTCGTCGAGGATCAGGAGCGTCGGGTCCGACGCGAGCGCCATCGCGATCACGACCCGCTGTTGCGTGCCGCCGGAAAGCTGGTGGGGGTAGCGGCGCATCACCCCGGCGGGATCGGAAATCTGGACCTTCCGCAGCATCTCGCCTGCCCGGTTGAAGGCCCCGCCCTTGGGGACGCCCGCAAGCTGGAAGACCTCGGCGATCTGGTTGCCGATGCGGATCGACGGGTTCAGCGCGGCTCCGGGATCCTGGTAGACCATCGAGAGGGTCGAAGCCCGCAGGCGCCGCACCTCCGCCTCGCCCATCGCGAGGAGGTCGGCGCCGTCGGCGTGGATCGAGCCGGACAGGACTCTGCCGTTCCGGGCGAGGTAGCGCATAACCGCGAAGGCGGCGGTCGTCTTCCCGCACCCCGACTCGCCGACGAGCCCGTACGACTCGCCTTTCTCGATGGTGAACGTGAGCCCGCGGAGCACCGGCCGGTCGATCCCGCGGACGCGGTACACGACCTCGAGCTCTTCCAGCTGAAGGGCGGGCTCTGTCATCGCTCGAAGGTCTGCGCGATCGCGTCGGCCATCAGGTTGATCCCGACGATCAGCGTCGCGATCGCAAGCGAGGGAAAGAGGACGGCCCACCAGACGCCGGCGCTGATGAACTGATAGTGCTCGGAGATGTCGGTGCCCCAGTCGGGGATGGACGGATCGGCGCCGAAGCCGAGGAAGGCGAGCGTGGCGATCGTGAAGATGGCGTAGCCGAGCCTGACGGTGAACTCGACGACGATCGGGCCCATCACGTTCGGAAGGATCTCGGCGACCATGATGTACGGGCCGCGCTCGTTCCGGAGCCGCGCCGCCTGCACGTAGTCGAGCTCGCGCTCGCTGAGCACCGCCGCCCGCACGGTCTTGGCGATGATCATGCCGAAGACGAGCCCGATCACGAGGATGATCGTGATCCGGGACGGCCCGAGCGCGACGATCGCGAGGAGCGCGGTGATGATCACCGGCACGGAGAGGAGCGCGTCGACAAGGCGCATGGTCGCCTCGTCGGCGAAGCCGCGGAAGTAGCCCGTGGCGAGCCCGATCGCGACGCCCACGACGGTGCCGAGCAGCGTTGCGAGCGGCGCCATGATCAGGATCTCGCGTGCGCCGACGAGCACACGGGAGAGAACGTCCCTGCCGAGCCGGTCGGTGCCGAAGAGGTTGTCGCCCGAGGGCGCCGCGAGCTTGTTGAGGATGTCGTCGGCCTGCGGGTTCTGGGGAGCAATCAGCGGCCCGAAGACTGCGCAGACGACCCAGAAACCGAGGAGCACGAGCCCGATCACGAAGGTCGGCGAGCGAAGGAGCAGCCGCAGCCGCTCGCGGCGGGCGATCTTCGCCTCGTCACGGGTCGGGATGAGGATCGGTGCGCCGGGTTCCTCGATGACGGTCATTCGGCTCTCGAGTAGCGGATTCGCGGGTTGAGGAGCGAGTACATGAGATCGGCGAGGAGCATGGCCACGAGGAACACGATTCCGACGATGAGGACGCCGGCCTCCAGGAGCGGCAAGTCCTTCTGCCTCGACGCGGTCACGATCAGCCGGCCCATGCCCGGGTAGTTGAAGAGCGTCTCGACGACGACGAGACCGCCGATCAGGTACCCGGTCTGGGTGGCCACGACCGCGATCGTCGGCAGCAGGGAGTTACGCAGCACGTGGCGCTGGATCACAGTCCGGCGGGGCAGTCCCTTGAGCACCGCGGTCCGCGTGTAGTCGGCCTCGAGCGCCTCGATCGTCCCTGCGCGCGTAATCCGGGCGATGTACCCGAAGAGGAGGATGACGAGCGTGACGGCGGGGAGGAGGAGGTATTTGACCTGCGTGAGGAAGCCGCTCCCGGCCGGTGCGCTTGCGCTCACCGGCAGGAGCTCCAGCCAGAGGCCGAACACGAGGATGAGGACGATCCCGGTGACGAACTCGGGGAGAACGGCGAGCGACAGGCCCCCGATCGTGATCACCCGGTCCGTGAGGCGGTCGCGGCGGAGCGCCGCGACCACGCCGCCGAGGATCGAGAGCGGGACGACGATCACGAAGGCGAGCAGGGCGAGCTTGAAGGAGTTCACGAGCGCGTCGCCGATCAGCTCGCCGACCGGCACGCCGAGGGCGAGCGACTCGCCCAGGTCCCCGGTCAGGAGGCCCGTGACCCAGTCCCAGTACTGCGTCAGGATGGGCCGGTCGGTCCCGAGCTCCTCGTTGAGGTTGTCCACGGCGGCCTGGTCGGCGAAGGGGCCGAGGATGCGGCGGGCGACGTTCCCGGGAAGGACGTTCGCGCCGAAGAAGACGAGCACGCTCAGCAGGAAGAGCGTGATCGCCGCCAGGCCGAGCCGCTTGAGCAGGAACCGTCCCATGCCCCTCTACAGCGTAAGACTAAGGCGGCCGGGGCCCCGGAGGCCCCAGCCGCCTGTCGCTCAGTTCCGTTCGTTCAGGCGGTGAACCCCGCCCTGGAGAGGTCGAACTGGCCCGTCGCCGCGGAGACCGCGTTCTGGAGGTTCGGCTTCGCGGCGCTGAGGAAGTTGTAGAAGTACGGAAGGATGACCGGCGTCTCGTCGAGCAGCAGTTCCTGAATCTGCTTCGCGACGGTTTTCTGAGAGTCGACGTCGAGCGCCGCGACGTACTGCGCGATCAGCTGGTCGGCCTGCGGATTCTTGAAGTGGGCGGCGTTCCAGGTGCCCTCGCTCGTGTAGACCGACGAGAGGTAGACGTTCGGCACCGGCCGGTGACCGTAGTCGGTGATGCCCATCACGGAGTCGAGCCAGGTCGAGCTACCGAAGACGCCGTCGCCGTAGTACGTGCCGGCGTCCGTGATCTTGAGGTTCACCGTCACCCCGATCTCCTGCGCGTAGTTCTTCACGAGCTGTGCCAGGTCGGGGATCTCGAAGCCGTCCCACGTGTCGAGCTGGACTTCGAACCCCTCCATGCCCGCGTCGGCGAGGAGCTGCCTGGCCTGCTCGAGGTCCTGCTCTCGCTGCGGAACGGTAGTGTCGGTGGACGGAAAGAGTGGCGCGAACGGGCTGTCGTTGCCGATGTCCGCCCGTCCCTCCCAGAGGCCGTCGACGAGAGCGGCCCGGTCGATCGAGAGAGCAATCGCCTGCCGCACCCGCTTGTCGGTGAACGGCTCCTTGTCGGTGCGCATGTGCAGCTGGCGGTGAGTGGCCGTGCTGATCGCGATCACCTGGGTGTTCGGGTCGTCGAGGAGCGCCCTTCCGCCCGCGACGGAGAAGTGCTCGACGAAGTCGACCTCATCTCCCTGGAAGGCGACCACCATCGGCCCTTCCTCGGCGTAGAACTTGACGTCGATCGTCTCGGGGTTCGGCGCCTCGCCCCAGTACGCGTCGTGGCGGACGAACGTCGCGCCCACCTGCGGCTGGAAGTTCTGGAGCTTGAAGGGCCCGGTGCCCTCGAAGGTCTGGCCCCAGTCGGCGGGGTCGAGGTCGGCCGGGATGATGATCGCGTTGTAGTTCGCCGAGCTGACGAGCGTGGGGAAGTTTCCGTTGGGGGCGTCGAGGTTGAAGACGACGGTCGCGTCGTCCGGCGCCTCCGTGTTCCCCGGCGAGAGGACGCCGCCGAGCGCGGACAGGGCGTTCGCCGAGCCCCCGTCGGGGTTGATCAGCTTCTCGATGGTCTGGACGACGTCGTTCGCGGTCAGCGCCGCGCCGTTGTGGAAGGTCACGCCCTGCCGGATCGTGAACGTCCAGGCCGACCCGTCTTCGTTCGGCTCCCAGGTCTCCGCCAGCCTCGGCTGCAGCTCGAGGTTCTCGTCGGAGAAGGACAGGTACTCGCCGGTCGAGCCGAGCATGCCCGCGCCCCCTTCGTCCTGCACGAGGAGCGGGTTCGGCTCGGTCGTGGGCTGGATGAGAGCGACCCGGATGGTGCCGCCCGCCTGGACGTCCCCCGTCGCCGTCGTCTCGGTCCCGCCCGTGCCGGTCGCCGCGCCGTCGTCGTCGTCCCCGCCGCAGGCCGCGGCGATGAACGAGAGGAGCGGCAGCGACATGCCCACCACCGTCCCGCGGCGAACGAGCTCGCGCCTCGTGATCTTCCCGAAGACGTACTCGTCGATCAGGTGGTTCTCGATCTCGGAGCGCTCGCGGCGCACCTCGTCGACTCGGCGCTGCGTCTCATCCATGTGCCTCTCCTTCCCCGGTGGGGCTCCGGCGGGTAAGCGCCCGCTTATAGCTCATCACCGCGACACGGTCAATCGCACTTGATCAGACGGTCGGCCCAGTCGGAAGTTGGCCGAGCCGATCGAGCAGGAGCGCGACGAAGGCAGCGACGTCGACGTCGACTGCAACGTGCGCGTTCGGCGAAGGCAAGACGGTCCGGCGCCTCATGTCGACGACGGTGCGACCCCGGCAGATGCCCCGGGAGACATCGACCTCCACGTGGCGGTCGAGCGTCCGCACGAGTCCCGGCCGACCGACGTGGGCGACGGCCAGGGCGTCGTGGACGGGGCACCCGCCGTGCTCGTACGCCTCGCGGTAGTAGCCGCCGTAGAAGTCGAGCATCGCCGCCACAGCGGCGCCAATCCGGCCTCGGCTGCGCAAGACGTCGGCGTGCTCGAGCGTGAGCACGGCGCGGTTCGTGACGTCGAGCCCGACCATGGTGACGTCGAGACCGCTCGCGAAGACGCGCGCGGCCGCGTCGGGGTCGAGCCAGATGTTGAACTCCGCCGACGCCGTCTGGTTGCCCTCGGCGATCGCTCCGCCCATGAGCACGATCCGCCCGAGCCCGGTGGCGGCGCCGGGGTGCTCGTCGAGCAGCACGGCGACGTTCGTCAGCGGACCGGTGGCGACGAGCGTCACCGGGCGTTTCGAACCCACGATTCGCTCGGCCAGGAAGTCGGGAGCGCGCTGCTCGACGGGCTGCGCCTTCGGCGGCGGCAGCTCGGGCCCGTCGAGCCCCGTCTCCCCGTGGGCCTCCGCCGCGACGACGAGCTCGCCGGCGAGCGGACGCTCCGCCCCGGCGGCAACCGGGACGCCGCCCCGACCGGCCAGCTCGAGCACCCGAATCGCGTTGGCGGTGACCTTGTCCAGGGTCTGGTTCCCGGCCACTGTGCTGACGCCGAGCAGCTCGAGCTCGGGGCTCGCCACGGCGAGGAGGAGCGCGATCGCGTCGTCCTGCCCGGGGTCGCAGTCGACGAGTACGGGAATCACGCGGCGAGAGCGTCCGGCAGCTCGACCTCGACGGCGATCCCCTGCGCCGCGCTGGCGAGCAGCGCATCCGTCGTGAAGGCGGTGACCGCCGACTCGGCAAGCGTCGGAACCGGAGGCGCCTCTCCGCGGGCGGCCGCGGCGAAGCCGTCGAGCTCGAGTTGGTAGGTGTCGACGACGGGAACCGGGGAGCGCTCCTCCTCGAACACGTCCCAGCCGATGCTCCGAGCGGTGACGACCTCGGTGGGATGGTCGATCCGCCACGCGATCGGAAGCCGGATGTGTCCCCGACTCCCGTTGATCCGGAGCTGGTGGTTGACGTCGCTCCGCAGGGAGCTCTCGATCATGCCCACCCTGCCGTTGGCATACTCGAGCAGGCCGAAGAGGCGCACGACGGTCCCGTAGCGGCCGCTGGTGCTCGTCACCGCTTGCGCGCGGCGCGGCGCGCTCGCTGCGAACCGGTTGCAGGCGTCGACGCAGTAACAGGCGACGTCGTACGGCACGCCTCCGCCGCACTCCGCTCGCTGGCGCCAGTCCCGTCCCCGATCGTCGGGACTGGCGTCCTCGGGAGCAAGCAGGCTGAAGGCGGCGTGGACGCTGTCGACCTCCCCGATCGCGCCGGCCGCCAGCAGCTGGTCGATCGTGGCGATCGCGGGATGGCGCCGGTACATGAACCCCTCCATGACCAGCGCGCCCGCCTCGGTCGCGGCGGACCAGATGACCAGCGCTTCAGAGGCGCTGAGCGCGAGCGCCTTCTCGCAGAGGATCGCACGCACGCCTGCGTCCAAGCAGCCGAGCACCTGCTCGCGGTGGAGGTTCGGCCAGGTGGCGAGGATGACGCCGTCGAGCTCGTGCTCCCGGAGCATCGAGGCGTAGTCGGGATACGCCCGCTCGCAGCCGTGGCGCTCGGCCCACGCCTCCGCAAGCTCGCGCCGGACGTCGGCGCAGGCGACGATCGCCACCTCGGAGGACGCCGCCGCGCCCCGGGCATGGCGCTCCGCGATCGAGCCGCAGCCGACGATCCCGAGCCGGAAGGGCATGTCAGGAGACCAGTGCCCTCGTACGGATGAGCTCGCGCACGGGCTCCAGGTCCTGCAGGAGCGTGTCGCCCTCGGCGAGGAACGGGACGACCTCGCGGACTCGGGCGTGGGCCGCGGCGGTGCCGCTCCCGAGGCGCTCGGGGTGACGGAGGTCGATTGCCTGCGCTGCGATCACGAGCTCGATGGCGACCACGGCCTCGCCGAGCGCGACCATCTCCGCCAGGCGGCGAGCGGCGAGCGGCGCCATGGTCATCCGGTCCTCGATTCCCTCCGCGTGGGTGGTCGTCACCAGCTCGTAGGAGACAGGCTGGGCGAGGAGGCGCGCCTCGGCGGTCAGCCCCTGGGCGGTGACGCCGTGCTCCCCCAGCGAGTTCTCGGCCAGCCCCTGTCGTGGGGCAAGGCCGTCGGGGAGCCCGGTGAGCGGGCCCTGCAGGAGCTTGAGCAGCCGCTCCGCGGACGCGGTGAGCGCGGGCGCGAGCGCGATCCGGAGGAAGTCGAGAGCCGCGGCCAGCGGGAGGATCTCGAAGTTGGCGACCGAGACGATCCGGTCCTCGTCGACGACGACGAGAGGATTCTCCTGCGACGCGTTCAGCTCGATCTCGAGCTGGCCGCGCGTGAACGAGAGCGCGTCGCGCAGCGCCCCGTGGAGCTGGGGAAGGCCGCGGAAGGAGAGTGGATCCTGGAGGTTCCGCGCAGCGCCCGGCTCCCAGAGAGAGCTTCCCTCGAGGAGCGCGTGCAGGCGCGTCAGCGCCTCGGCCAGGCCCGCGTAAGGGCGCACCTCGGCGATGGCCGGGTGCAGCAGGGTCAGGTTGGCGGCGAACGCTTCCAGATCGAGCGCGCCTGCCACGTCCATCGCCTCGAGCAGGCGTTCGGCGTCTGCAGTCGCCAGCGCCGCCATGCCCGTGGAGAACGCGTTCGAGTTGACGAGCGCGATCGCCTCCTTCGCCTCGAGCTCGACCTCCGCGAAGAGCCCGTGGGCGAGGTCGGCCATCGCCGGAAGGTCGGCCTGGCCGAGCGAGCCGAGCAGCCGCACGCGGGGGTGCTCGCGCTCGTTCAGGGCGCGAGTCAGCCGCTCGGCGATCTCGGGACGCGCGCCCGGAGTCCCGCTCGCGAGCGCATTGGTCAGCCTGAGCATGGTCGCCCGCACGATCTCGGCGCTCGCGTCGGGCCCGACGCCCACAAGGTGGTTGGCGAGCAGGGCGCGGTTGAACGCGCCGACCTCCTCGGCCGGGACGGGCACCTTCTTCCTCGCGCCGACCCCGGTCGTCATCCCGTAGACGGCGTCCCCGCGCTCGAGCACGCGCTCGACGAGCGCCCTGGTCTCGCGCATTCGCTGGACAGCCTCGGGCGCGAGCTCGACCTCCACGCCATCGCGCGCGACAGCCACCACCTCGGCGATCGTGAGGCTCCTGCCGTCGAGGGCGACGGGCGTCAACGCCAGACCTCGGTGGCCGTCTCGGCGATCGTTGCCAGCTTCACCTTCTGGTCTTCTTGCGAGAGCGAGCTTCCCACCACCGACGTCGAGAAGCCGCACTGGGGGGAGAGGGCGAGCCGTTCGAGCGGCACCAGTGCTGCAGCCTCCCTGATCCGGCCCGTAAGCTCGGCCACGGTCTCGCGCCTCGCCGTCTTGGTGCTCACGAGGCCGAGCACGCAGACTGCGCCGTCTGGGACGTGCGCGAGCGGCTCGAAGCCGCCGGAGCGAGCGTCGTCGTACTCGAGGAGCAGACGGTCGGCCTTGATCCGGGTGAAGAGCCGCTCGGCGAGCCAGTCGTAGCCGCCCGCCACGAGCCAGCGGCCCGCCTGGTTCCCGCGGCAGAGGTGGAAGCCGAAGGTGACGTCCGGATGGTCGCCCATCACCATGTTGTCGAGCTCGCTGCCGAGGTCGAGCCAGCGCTCGGCCGGCCACCCTCTGCTCTCGTAGAACGCCCGGTACCGCTCGTCGAGGAGGAGCGGGTAGTGCGGGGCGTCGAGCTGGATGTAGGTGGCGCCCAGCTCGACCAGCTCGTCCACCTCCTCCCTGAGGATCTCGGCCACGCCCCCGAGGAACGCCTCCAGCGACGGATAGGCGTCGCGGGAGCGTTCGGGGTCGTAGAAGTTCGCGAACAAGCTCGGGCTCGGAAGGGTGATCTTGAGCACACGGTCGGTGCGCCCGCGCGCGTAGGCGAGCTCCTCGCCCGCGAGCGACCGCCGCCGTCGCAGCGGCCCTACGACCGCGATCGGCGGCCGCTCGACCGTGAGGTCTCCGTGCTCCTCGGAATGCCATTCGCCCCAGAGAAACGCGTCGAGGTCCCACTCGCCGAAGCCGTCGACCGCCTCCGGAACCTGGCTCTGGAAGGAGAGCCGGCGCATCTCGCCGTCCGTGACCACGTCGAGGCCGGCGTCCTCCTGCAGCGCGAGCGCCTCGTCGACTGCCCGGTCCTCGACTTCCTTGAATGCCGCGTGGGAAAGCTCCCCGGCTGAAAGGCGCTTCTGGGCCTCGAGCAACTCGGCGGGCCGGAGCAGGCTTCCCACCACGTCGGTACGAGCGTCGAGCACGCCGACAGACTATTGAGGCAGCTAGCATTCCGGGTGCGCCGGGGCGCGCGATCATGAGAGACATCCTCGTCCTGTGCCCGCAAGAGCGGGACCTGAAGGCGATTCGCGCGGCCGGCCTGGAAGACCGCTACCGGCTCAGGTTCGCGGGCTCCGATCTCGACCAGCTCGAGTCGTTCGACCCCGAGGGCTTCCTCGACGAGTGCGAGACGATCCCGGCGGACGGGGTGGTCGGGACGAAGGATCAGTCCGCTCTTCTCGCCGCTTTGCTCGCCGAGCGCAGAGGCCTGCCCGGCCCGAGCCCGGAGTCCATCGTCCGGCTGCAGCACAAGCCGACCGCCCGCTCGGTGCAGCAGCTGGCCGCGCCGGAGGCCACGCCGCGCTTCGCGACCCTCGACGGTCGCGTCCCCTTCGACACTCCGTTCTTCGTCAAGCCCGTGGTCGGGCGCCTGTCCCAGAACGTCTTCCGGATCGACGACCCGCGCGAGCTCCTCGACCTGCACGAGATCGACCGCTACACGACGCGCTACGCGGAGATCGCCGCGCTCGCCGGCGCCGATCCGACGCACGCGCACGGGTTTCTCGCCGAGGAGCTGCTCTCCGGCGACGAGGTGACGCTCGAGGGCTACGCGCACGACGGGGACGTGACGGTGATCGGCGTCACCGACTCGCTCAAGTACGAAGGAACGCTGAGCTTCGAGAGCTTCGTGTACCTGAGCGCCCTGCCGCAGGAGCGGCTCGAGGAGCTCGCCGACGTGACCGCGCGCATCGTCCCCCGGCTCGGTTTCGAGGGTGGGTTCTTCAACGTCGAGTTCTTCGTCCCGGAGGCCGGCCCCGCCCAGATTATCGAGGTGAACGGCCGCATCGCCTCGCAGTTCGCGCCGCTCGTCCAGGCCGTGCACGGTCGCTCGACCTACGACGCCCTCTTCCAGCTCGCGCTCGGCGACGATCCCGCCTGGCACGCCGGGACGCCGGAGTGTGTGGGGGTGAGCTACTGCCTGCGCGTCTTCGAGGACGCGTTCGTGGAGGCGATCCCCGACCCCGAGCCGGACCTCGAGGTGCTGGTCCGGCCCGGCCTCTTCCTCTCGGAGCAGGGCGTGAACGACGCCCAGAGCTACCGCCTCGCCATCTTCTACGGCGCCGGCGAGACGCGGGAGGAGGCGCTCGCCCTCTGCCGCGAGCGCGCCCGGGCGCTCAGGTTTCGGCTGGCGCCGGCGCCTGTTCGGTGACGTCGGGCGGCGCCTCGCCGCGCGCCTCGCGATTCGAGATCCAGAAGGCGCCGACCGCGGCGCCGGCGAGCGCGAGCCCGGCCGCGATCCCCATGCCCGCCCTGAACGCGTCCACCGACGCCTCCCGCAGCTCCGGCGCGGTCTGGTCCTTGGCCAGGGGGACAGCGTCCTCCAGACCCGTGCGGGATTCGAAGACGAGCGCGATGACGAGGCCGATCACCGCCACCGCCACGAGGCTTCCGAGGCGCGAGACCGTGGAGTTGACGCCCGAGGCGATGCCCGCGTAGCGCTCGGGCGCCGACTTCAGGGCCGTCGCCGTGATCGGCGCCACCATCATCGCCAGGCCGAGCGAGAAGAGTACGAGCCCGGCGATGCCGTAGGTCCAGAACTCTGAGCGCGTCTCGACGATCGCGAATACGAGGGTTCCGATTCCGATCAGAGCAGGGCCGATGGTGAGATAGAGGCGGGGGCCGTGCCGGTCCGCGAGCGCGCCGAAGCGGGCGGCCAGGAGAATCATGATGACGCTCGAGGGGATGTTGAGGAGCCCGGCCTCGAAGGGCGTGAAGCCGAGGAACTGGAGGTAGAGGGTGAAGAAGACGAAGAAGCCGTAGAGGCCCGCGTAGACGAGGAAGGTCTGCGCGTTGGCGGCTGCGAAGTTCCGCTCCCGGAAGAGGGCGAACGGGAGCATCGGCTCGGCGACGCGCCTCTCGACGACGACGAAGGCGGCCAGTGCGACCGCGGCGCCGACCAAGGCCCACCAGACGCTCCCGAAGCCGCGGTCGGCGCCTTCGACGAGGCCGTAGGTCAGAAGCCCGAAGCCGGTCGCGGTGAGCGCCGCGCCGGGGAGGTCGAGCCTGCCGGAGCGAGTGGAAGGGGCTTCCTCCTCGCGCCCGAGTAGCGCCAGCGCGACGGCGGCTGCCGCGAGCGGCAGGTTGAGGAGGAAGATCCAGCGCCACGACACCCACTCCACGAGCGCGCCGCCGGCCGGCGGGCCGAGGATCGTCGCCACGCTCGTGAAGGACGTCCAGAGCCCGATCGCGCGACCGGCCTCCGCGCCGTAGGAACCGCGCAGGAGCGCCAGCGAGTTCGTCGTCAGGAAGGCTCCGGCTACGCCCTGGAGAAAGCGGGCGACGAGCAGGGTCGCCTCGTTCGGAGCCGCGCCGGCGAGGAGCGAGGCGAGGGCGAATCCCGCCGCTCCCGCGACGAACACCTTCCGGCGCCCGTAGCGGTCGCCGACCGCCCCGCCGACGAGGTAGAGAGCCGCGAGCGAGAGGGAGTAGGAGAGGAAGACCCACTGCTGGCCCGTCAGCCCGAGGCCCAGATCCTCTTCCATCGTCGGGAGCGCCACGATCACGACGGTGGCGTCGATAAAGGCAAGCGACGAGCCGAGGATCGTCGCCGCGAGCGTCAGGCGCTTGCGCGCCTCCAGGCCGAGGGTGTCCACGGGCTGAGGATACGAGACTAGACTCCCGATCATGGAGACGAGGCTCGTGATCTCGTCGCGCCGTGAGGTTCGGGACTACGCCGACACCCCGATTCCGGCGGATGTGGAGGAGCGCATCCTCGACGCCGGCCGCCTGGCGGGGAGCGCGCAGAACGTCCAGCCGTGGCGATTCGTGATCGTCGAGGACGCTGGGACGCGGGAGCGGCTCGCAGAGCTCGTGTTCGCGCCCGGGAACGTCCGCGGGGCGCGCCTCGTCGTCGCCATCGCCGTCAGCGGCAAGGGCCCGCTCGCCTTCGACGCCGGCCGCTGCGCGCAGAACATGATGCTGGCGGCCTGGGATCAGGGCGTGGGCTCGTCGCCCAACGGGATGCCCGACGCCGACGCCGTCGCCGGCCTCCTGGGGCTCGGGGAAGGCGAGCGCCCGGCGATCGTGCTCACGTTCGGGTACCCGGCCAGGCCGCGCGACCCGGCCGTCCGCGAGGCCGAGGAGTGGAGCAGGCGCGCGAGGCGCAAGCCGCTCGACGAGCTCGTCGACCGGCTGTGACGACGGCCGAGGAGACCGCCGCAGCCGTCGGCGCCGCGATGTACGCCCGCGACCGTGCGTCACAGGCGCTCGGGATGACGCTCGAAGAGGTACGGCCCGGCTACGCGCGCCTCAGGATGACCGTGCGCTCGGACATGCTGAACGGCCACGGAACGTGCCACGGCGGCATCGTCTTCGCGCTCGCCGACTCCGCCTTCGCCTTCGCCTGCAACTCGCGGGACGTCCTCACCGTGGCGGCCGGGTGCTCGGTCGAGTTCGTGACGCCCGCGCGGGAAGGCGATGCGCTCGTAGCCGAGGCACGGGAACGGTTCCTCGAGGGCCGGAACGGTGTCTACGACGTCGACGTGCGCCGCGAAAGCGGTGAGCTCGTCGCCACGTTCCGTGGGCGCTCCACGGCCACGCGCGGCCGCGTTCTCACGTAGGCGGCGTCCGGCGCGGCGGTCATATTGGTGGTCTCGACCACGCCACATTGCCGTCCCTCTCGTCCCTGGAGGTCCGCATGGATACTTGGCAGAAGTACACCGCAGAGTTCCTCGGCACGTTCATCCTCGTCTTCGGCGGCTCGGTGGCTCTCGCAGGCTCTCTGGGTGCACCGGCGGTCATCGTCGTCGTGGCCTTCGCGTTCGGGCTGGCGCTGCTTGCCGGGCTCTACGCCTTCGGCGAAGTGTCAGGCGGCCACTTCAACCCGGCAGTCTCGCTCGGGATGCTCCTGACCGGCCGCCTTCCGGGTGGAGAGCTGATCCGCTACTGGATCGCCCAGTTTGCCGGCGGGATCCTCGCAGCGATCGTCCTCTGGATCGCGACGAGCCGGGACACCGTCGCCGACACGACCACGGTTCCGGGTATCGACGGCAGCGGCACCGCCTTCCTCATCGAGATCGTCTTCACGGCCATCTTCGTGGCGGTCATCCTTCAGTCCACTGTCAGCGGCCAGTTCGGGGCGAGCGCGCTCCTCGCAATTCCGCTGGCGCTCGTGATGGTTCACTTGGCCGCGATCCCGTTCAGCGGCTCGTCGGTGAACCCGGCGCGGACCTTCGGCCCAGACCTGATTGGAGGCGAGTGGGACGGAATCTGGATCTACATGATCGGGCCGCCGCTGGGGGCCGTGGTCGCGGCGGGCGTGCATATGTTCGTGCATAGCGGGGTGACGCGTCCGGAGGCGCCGGCGGCCGAGGTCCTGCAGGAGCGGGATCGACCGCCTGCCTGATCCCGGTAGGGAGCGGCTCAGGCGCTGCCGCGGCGCTTGAGCGTCACGAAGACGAGGAAGAGCATCAGCGCCGCGCCCCCGGCGAGGGGGAGGATGCCGCGCGGGCCGGTCGCAGCGGCTTCCTGGCCGCCGAGGTTCGAGCCGACCGGCAGGCTGTTGTCGGCAGGCGCGGCCGTCGAGCTCTCGTCCTCGGGAGTGGTGGTGTAGCGGAGCGCCACCTGCGAGGCAGCGCCGGGACGAGGGCCACGGGCGGCACGAGGGATGTACCTGCGGACGAGCTGGACGAGGCCGACGGCCCCGGCGCCGGTCAAATGGATCCCGTCGTTGTGCGCCGGCGAGAACCAGCCTGGGTGGCCCCGCGAGTACCTGTTCCAGTTGGCGAGCTGGAGGCGGGACCAGCGGCTCTTGGAACGCTTGATGATGCGGTTGATCGCCGCGTAGTCCGTGCGCACGGTGCGGAGGTTCACCCACACGACGCCCTTGACGCCGCGGCGCAACGCAGCCCGCATGACGCGGTTCAGGTGGCTGCGGTACGTCGCCGAGGAGTCGTTGTAGCCGACGTCGATCACGAGCACCCTGCCGAGGTCGGTCCCGTAGTGCCTGACCGCCTGCAGCGCGGTACGCGGCGTGACCTTCTGGTAGGAGCAGCTCGGCGCCACGAGCCGCCGGCAGACCTTGAGGTCGCGGCGGACGTCGTGCCCGCGTGAGAGCAGCCGCTTCGCCTTCCCGCTGTAGTCGATCGCGGCCGCCTTCGAATCGCCGATGAAGGTGAGCTTCACTGCGCCCGCGGAGCTTGCGGCGGGCCCCAGGGCGATCAGAGCGGCGAGCACGGCGATCGGAAGGACCGGCCCGGCAGCCGGGAGGCGCCTGTGCATCGCCGCAGAATAGCGCCGTTGCAGGAGGGCGCTCGACCAGGGACTGCGGGCGTGGCTCCGAAGCCGGACACCATACTTCGCTCGTGCTCTTCCCGACCGCCACCTTCGCGATCTTCTTCATCATCGTCCTGCCGGTCTCGTGGCTGCTCATGCCCACGGTGCACCGCTGGCGGCCGTTCATCATCGGCGCGAGCTTCGTCTTCTACAGCTGGTGGGACTGGCGGTTCATCCTCCTCCTGGCCGGCTCGATCCTCTGGAACCAGCTCATGGGCGTCCGGATCCACCAGGCGGCCGGCGAGCAGAGCCGCAAGAAGATGCTCCTGGTGCTCGCGGTCGGCGGCAACCTCGCCGTCCTCGGCTACTTCAAGTACTACGACTTCTTCGTCAGCTCGACGCAGAATCTGGCCACGCTGGTCGGCCTCGACATCCCGCTGGACGTGCGGACGATCGTCCTGCCGGTGGGGATCTCCTTCTACACGTTCATGGGGATCAGCTACGTCGTCGACATCTACCGGGGCGACACGGAGCCGACCACGCTCGAGAAGTTCGCCGCCTACCTCTCGTTCTTTCCGCACCTCGTGGCCGGGCCGATCGTCCGTCCGAACGAGCTCATCCCCCAGCTCGACTCGCCGCGCTCGCCGCGCCGCGTCGACACAAGCCGCGCGTTCTACCTGATCGCCGCCGGGCTCTTCAAGAAGGTGGTGATCTCGAGCTACCTGGCCTCGAACATAGTCGACGAGGTCTTCGCCAACCCCGACCAGTACTCGTCGCTCGAGATTCTCATCGCCGTCTACGCGTACGCGGTGCAGATCTACGCGGACTTCTCGGGCTATACCGACATCGCCATCGGGATCGCGCTCCTCCTCGGCTTCAACTTCCCGCAGAACTTCGACTCTCCCTACGCGGCCACATCCCTGCAGGACTTCTGGCGCCGCTGGCACATGACCCTCAGCCGCTGGCTCCGCGACTACCTCTACATCCCGCTCGGCGGAAGTCGTCGCGGCGTGGCGATCACGTACCGGAACCTCCTCCTGACCATGCTGCTCGGCGGGCTGTGGCACGGCGCGGGCTGGACATTCGTCGTCTGGGGCGCGATCCATGGCGTCGGGCTCTGCGCCGAGCGGTTCTGGCGCGACCGGCGCGGGGTGACGCCGGAGGACAGCCTCTCCCGCCTCGACGTCTTCTGGCGGCGCCTCGCCACCTTCCACGTCGTCTGCTTCGCCTGGATCTTCTTCCGGGCGGACACGTTCGGCGTCGCGTGGGACATGATCACGGGGCTCTTCACCCGCTGGGGCCAGGCCTCGCCGCTCGTGACCGGCCCTGTGCTGCTTGCGATCGCCGTCGGGATCAGCTCGCAGTACCTGCCGCCGCGCGTGCCGCGCACGGTTCTCGCGGTCTTCTCGCGCCTGAACCTCGTCGCCCAGGCGGCGGTGCTCGCCGTCGCGCTGATGGTCACTCAGGCGCTGGGGCCCGAGGACGTGGCACCCTTCATCTACTTCCAGTTCTGAGAACCTAGAGCTCAATGGCGGTCGAGACGGAGAGGGTGCGTGAGGTGGGGCCGCGCGGGCCGCTGGGCTCGCCGGCCGAGGAAGGGCGGCGCCAGGCCACCGCCGCGCGCGCGCTCGCGGTGACCGCTCTCGCGCTCGTCCTCGCCGCCCTCCTGAACGCGCAGAACATCTACAAGTCGGTCTACAACAAGCCCGAGGGGACGCAACGCGAGGTCGCCCTCGCCTTCGCCGGCCCGCTCCGGGAAGTGAGCATGGCCCTTCGCCTCGACCGACCGCGCGCCTGGGTGGAGAGTGCGATCGGGCGCGAGCACGCGACCATCGACACCGCGATCGTCCTGCCGCCGCCGCCCCCGCCGACGGCCACGACGCCGGCCGCGGAACCTGCAACCGGAGGGGTGCCGACCGGCGAGAGGACGCCGCAACCGGCGTCCGAGCCGGAGGAGCCCGAGCGGGTCCTGTTCACGCCGAGGGACAGGATGCGACTCTGGATCGCGGGCGACTCACTCGTGATCACGCCCGGCTACGCGATCTTCCGCGCCTTCGGCCAGAACGAAGCCGTCCGGAAGCTCGGCGACGTCGACGGCCGCGTGGCCACCGGCCTCACGCGCCCCGACGTCTTCAACTGGTTTCGCCACGTGTCCGAGCAGGTGCGGAAGCAGAAGCCGGACACCGTCGTCTTCAACTTCGGCGCGAACGACGACCACGACCTCATGACGGGGCTGCCCAAAGGCGCCTCGCTGGACGGGTTCGGCGGCCCGAAGTGGATCAAGGAGTACAGGCGCCGCGTGGGCGGGGTCATGGACATCGTCAACCGAGCCGGCGGCTTCGTCGTCTGGCTCGGGTTGCCGATCACGGACGACGGCGCCCAGTCTCGGCGCTGGCGGCTCCTCAACCGCGCGACGCTCGCCGAAGCCCAGCGCCGAGCCGGGAAGGTCGCCTATGTCGACCTGTACGGCCTGCTCTCGAAGAACGGCGAGTTCGCCTCCTATCTGGAGAACAAGGACGGCGAGCTCGTGCAGGTGCGGGCGCCCGACGGCGTTCACCTGGAGCGGGCAGGAGGAGACGTCGTCGCGAAGCAGGTAGCCCGCGAGGTGCGGCAGGTCTACGACGTCTGGAGCTGGAAGAGGGCCGATTAGCGCGGCAGTCCCGGTCGAGCTCGCCCGCGTTCTTGAGAACGTCGAGCAGGCTGTCCGCGAAGAGCTGCCGGTCGGCGTCCGTCCTAGCTTGCGCAGGCTCGATCGCGCCCGCGGCGACGCGGACCGAGTCGACGATGTCCGGGAGGAGGTTGATGAGCTCGGCGGAGTCGGGATCCTCCACCAGCGTCGGGCCCCGGCGAATGATGGCTTCCTCGAGCCTCGACGCGCTCTGCCGCATTTCCCGGGCGAACGAGCCCCACGTGCCTCGTCCGCTCGCAGCCAGTCTCCGACGTCGTTCGCCCGCCCGGCCACGAGCTCCTGGTAGTCGACAACGCCGGTCTCGCCTGTGACCTCGTCGACGGCGCGCCGGATGATCTCGGC
>JBOHAB010000007.1:0-25385 GCA_050697655.1 Gaiellaceae bacterium | reverse complement strand
ACGTCAGGAAGGATCCCGACTATCTGACGTCCGACGAGCGCGTCTGCTCGGAGGTCGCCGTCCCCGTCGTCGGCGGGGACGACACGCTGCTCGTCCTCGACGCCGAGTTCCGCGAGCGTCCGTTCACGCCCGGCGAGGCCGAGATGATCCTGGCCGCGGCGGCCCGGCTCGGGGCCGAGCTGCCTGGTAATCAATAGCGGAAGAAGCCTTCGCCGGTCTTGCGGCCGAGCTTGCCGTCGTCCCGCATGCGCACGAGGCGCTCCGGCGGCGCCATTCGCTCCTCGCCGAGCGCGCCGTAGAGCGCCTTCGACGCGTGGACGTGGACGTCCACCCCGATCAGGTCGACGAGCGCGCACGGCCCGATCGGCCAGTTCACGCCGCGCGTCATCGCCTTGTCGAGGTCGTCCGGCGAGACGCCGGCCTCGTCGAGGACTCGGACGCAGTCGTTCAGGAGCGGGATGAGGATCCGGTTGACGACGAAGCCGGGCGTGTCGTTGCAGCGGATCGGCTCCTTGCCGAGTCGCTCGGCGAGCTCGAACGCCGTGTCCACGGCCTCCGGGGAAGAAAGGTCGGTGCGGACGACCTCCACGAGCGGGAGGACCGGCGCCGGATTGAAGAAGTGCATCCCGACAATTCGCTCGGGCCGCTCGGTCGCCCCCGCGACCTCCGTCACCGAAAGCGCGGAGGTGTTCGTCGCCAGCACGGCGTCGTCTCCGACCACGTCCTCGAGCGATCGGAACAGCTCCTGCTTGGCGGCGAGCTCCTCGACGATCGCTTCGATCACGAGGTCGCAACCGGCAAGATCGCCGAGCTCCGTCGTCGTCGTCAGCCGGGCGAGCGCGGCGTCGCGCTCCTCGCCGGTGAGCCGACCCTTCTCGACGCCGCGGCCGAGGTAGTGCGCGATCCGCTCGCGCCCGCCTTCGCAGAGCTCGTCGCTCACCTCGCGGCCCACGGTCTCGATCCCCGCCTGGACGCAGACCTGGGCGATTCCGGCGCCCATCGTGCCGAGCCCGACCACCCCCACTCTGCGAACGTCGGCTCCGGTCATTCCGCGACCGTGATTGTCACCTGAAACCTGAACGGCTCGTCGGGACAGTCGTGCTGGCCCGCGCAGGCAGGCGTTCCCACCGACGAGATCGTCACGCTGCCCGGGCGAGCCCCCCGCACGAGCCACTCCGAGAACCCGGGGTCCTGCAAGTAGTCGACAGGGGTCAGCTCGACCGCGTCGCCCGAAAGCTCGGGCTCCTCCCAGGAGTATTCGCTCGAGAGGCGCAGGCTCGTCTCGGCCGCCAGCGGAAGCTCGAACGTCTGGCCGGAGTCGGCCGCGTCGATCACGTCGGGCGCTGGTGGGCTGGGCTCGCCGGGTGCCGCCGAGTCCCCGTCGCCTCCACAGGCGACGAGGGCGAGGACGACGAGCGGCAGGAGGCGGGTCACGACCCCCACAGCTTGACGGAAGTCATGGTTGAATAGCGGGCATGGCGGTGACGGTGCGCGAGCGGAAGCTTCTCCTCGACGGCGACTGGGTCGAGACGGGCGAATGGCACGAGGTGCGCTCGCCGTTCTCCGGTGAGGTCGTGGGGCGCGTGGCCCGCGCCGGGGCGGCCGACACGCGACGCGCGGTGGACGCCGCCGCCCGCGCGATGGCCGACCCGCTGCCCGCACATGCACGCGCCGAGATCCTCGAGCGCACGGCCGGGCTCGTCGCCCAGCGACAGGAGGAGATCGCGCGGACGATCTGCGACGAGGCCGGCAAGCCGATCAAGACCGCCCGCGTCGAGGCCGACAGGGCAGTCTCCACCTTCCGCGCCGCCGCGGCCGAGGCCCGTACGCTCGCCGGCGAGGTCGTTCCCATGGACGCGAGCCCCGCGGGCGTTGGCAAGGTCGCCTACACGGCCCGCCTCCCGATCGGCGTCGTCGGCGCCATCTCGCCCTTCAATTTCCCGTTCAACCTCGTCGCCCACAAGGTCGCGCCCGCGCTGGCCGCGGGCTGCGCAGTCGTCCTCAAGCCGGCGAGCCAGACGCCGCTCTCGGCGCTTCTCCTCGCCGAGCTCGAGGCCGAGGCAGGGCTGCCGGCCGGCTGGCTCAACGTGCTCGTGGGCCGTGCGTCGGAGATCGGCGACGTCCTCGTCGAGGACGAACGCGTGCGCCTGATCAGCTTCACCGGCTCAGCCGAGGTCGGCTGGAAGCTCCGCGAGCGGGCTGCCCGCAAGAAGGTCTTGCTCGAGCTCGGCAATGCAACCCCTCTGATCGTCGAGGCCGACGCGGATCTCGAGGACGCGGCGGCGAAGGCGGCGGCGAACGCGTTCTCCTTCGCCGGTCAGAGCTGCATCTCGATCCAGCGCGTCTACGTGGCGCAGGCGGCGTACGAGGACTTCGTCGCCGCGTTCCTCCCCAAGGTCGAGGCCTTGCAGGTCGGCGATCCCGGCGATGACGCCACCGACGTCGGGCCGGTGATCGACGAGGACGCGAAGGGGCGCATCCTCGACTGGATCGAGGAGGCAAAGTCCCAGGGCGCCACGGTGCTCGCAGGCGGTGAGACGAACGAGGAGGGCCTGGTCTCGCCCACCGTGCTCGGCGACGTCACGCCCGAGATGAAGGTCTCGTGCCTGGAGGTCTTCGGCCCGCTTTGCACCGTCTCCCCCTACACGTCGCTCGACGAGGCCTTCGAGCTTGCCAACGGGACCGAGTACGGGCTCCAGGCTGGAATCTTCACCCGTGACGTCAAGACGGCCGTGGCGGCCACGTCCGCGCTCGAGTTCGGCGGCGTGCTCGTGAACGAAGCGCCGACGTTCCGGGCCGACCAGATGCCCTACGGAGGCGTCAAAGCCTCGGGGAACACGAAGGAAGGGCCGCACTACTCGGTTCGCGAGATGACCGAGGAGCGGCTCGTCGTGATCGCGCGCTGACCGCTGTCCACGCGCGTTCGTGCCTCAGGACGTTCGTTAGACTCGACGGCTGTTGCGATGCCCGAACGCGTGAACGACCCATTCGCCCGCCAGGCCCGACCTCCCGAGCCCGGCGCGGAGGTCGTCGAGGTCGTGGAGGTGGTCGAGACCTCCGAGCCGCCCGAGCCCGATCCGGTCACCCTCGAGCGCGAGCGCCGGGAGCTGACGTCGCGTCGCGAGATCGAGATGCGAGACGTGGGCGGGCTCGCCGTCGAGATGGTACGGCGCGACCGCTTGAATCCTGATCTGCTCGTCTCGCGCGCACGCGAGGTGCTCGCACTCGAGCAGCGGATGCACGAGCTGGACTCGCTGCTCGTCGCCGAGGCGACCGCGCGGAGCTATCCGAACGTTGCCTACTGCAAGTGCGGCGCTCCGCTCGTTCCAGGAGTCCATTTCTGCGGCCACTGCGGCCGGCCGGCCGCCACCACCCCGGCCGTCCTCACCTGTGCCCACTGCGGCCAGGCGCTTCCGGCCGACGTCAACTTCTGCTCGTTCTGTGGAAACCCCGCAGCGGCCGGGAAGGACGAGCCCGCCGGGGAGCCTCTCGACGAGACCGTGGTGCGTCCGCCTCCTCCTGACGACGAGACTCAGGGCACGATGTGAGCACGCCGCCCCGCGAGCCGCCGCATGCGGGCGAGCCTTCCGATCCCGCGCACGGCGAGGGCAAGCAGGAACAGCAGTACGGCGAGCCCCGCTGCCCCCGCTGCGGCGCGCCTCACGATCCGCTCCAGGAGTACTGCCTCGAATGCGGTCTCCGCCTCGTTCGACTCCCGAGCCAGCGCTACACGCGCACGACCGTCTGGTCGCGGGACTCCCCGATGTGGCTCTGGACCGCCCTCGGCGCCCTGCTCCTGCTCGCGCTCCTGGCGGGGGCGATCGTCGCCCTGGCGGCGTCCGACGAGGACGAGCCCGACGCCGCCCCGGGGATCTCGAGCGTCGGGCCGACCACGGGCACGACTCCGACCATCCCGCCGCCCCCGACGACCGGCACCCTGACGAACGCGACGACGCTCACGATCCCACCCCCAACGACGACTCTTCCGACCACGACCACGCAGCCGACGACGACCACGCAACCGACCACGACGACGCAGCCGACCACCACGAACGGCGACGACATCATCGACTGGCCCGCGGGCACCGACGGGTACAGCGTCTTCCTGCGCTCGACGCCGACGAGCCAGGGTCGCGGGCCTGCCGACGCGGCGGCGCGGCAGGCGATCAACGCCGGGCTGCGGCAGGTCGGCGTCCTCAATTCCTCGGACTACGACAACCTCAACCCCGGCTACTACGTCACCTTCACCGGTGTCTACACGACGCAGGACCAGGCCGAGGCGGCTCTGCCGAACGCCCGCAGCAAGGGCTTCCCGACGGCCTACGTTCGCCGCGTGTCCGACTGACGGCCAGAGGCCGACTTTGTAACACTCGTGCAGGGCATGTTAGACTGCCCTGTCCGAGCGGTTCGGGGGGCGCTCTTAACCCGATGTTAATTTGATTTGCAGGCATTTCACATCGGTGAGGACTAACGTTTGAGCGAGCAAGCGCACGAGAGGATTCTTACTCGCATGTATCAATACTCCAGGGCGATCTACCGGTCGATCAAAGATCTCATCGACCCGTGGGCGGAGCCGGAGAAGCAACTCGTGTACCGGCGAGAGGTCCTGGCCGCGTGCGAGGAGTGCGTCGAGCGCCTCGCCAAGGACCCACGCTACTTCGCCCATCCCGACCGCACGCTCTTCCAGGACATTCGCCGCTACTTCCCGATCACCTACCAGGCCCAGGTCGCCTGGGCGGTGACCGAGGGGATCGGCGCGGCTGTCGGTTACATCGAGGCTCAGATCGAGGCCGGAGCATTCGACGGAGGCGTCGCCCGCTGCCGCGCGACGACGCGCAAGGGAAAGCCGTGCCAGCGGACGCCGCTCCCCGAGCGCGAGTACTGCCCGTCGCACCAGCACCTCGAAGCCCGCCCCGCGGCCGCGTAGAGCTGCCTAGCCGACGCCGCGGAGTTCGCGTACGATCGGGTCGTGCCCGGTTGACGCTAGAGCACGCTCGCTTCGACCCACGGCGAGGTACGCCCCGCGCCCGAGTGCTTGGGCGGTGGTGCGCGTGCGCCCCCTGGCAGATCTTCTAGCCGGCGTCGAGCACCAGCTGCTCGAAGTCCTCGATCTTCGAAACCGTCACGCCGACGAGGCGTAGCGCTCCCGGGCGATCCGCGAGCGCCCGGTCGAGGAGGTCGCAGGCGAGCCGGCCGATGCGCTCGCCGTCGGCGAGGCCCGCGGCGAGCGTCGTCGAGCGGCTCCGGATCGAGAAGTCCGGGTAGCGGAGCTTCGTCGTCACGGTGCGCGCGACCTGGCCTGACTCCACCAGGTGCTCGGCGACACGCAGCGCCATGCGGCGAAGCTCGTCGTGGAGCTGCTGGCGGTCGGTGACGTCGCGAGGAAAGGTCTCCTCGTGGCCGATGGAGATGCTCGCCACCGGCTCCTCGAGCGGACGCGGGTCGATCCCCTGCGCCCGATCCCGCAGCAGGCGTCCGATCTTGCCCGGGAGCAGCTGTGCCAGCTCCCGGTCGGGAAGCGCCGCCAGCTGGCCGATCCGCTCCACCCCACCGGCGCCCAGGCGCTCCTCCGCACGCGGCCCCACGCCCGGCAGGAGCCGGACCGGGAAGGGCGCTAGGAAGGCGGCTTCCCGCCCCGACGGAACCACTGTGATGCCGCCCGGCTTCTTGCGGTCGCTGGCCACTTTCGCGACCACCTTGCAGCCGGCCACCCCCAGCGAGCAGGAGAGACTCGTCGCGCCCCGGACGGCGGCCTGCACGGCCTCGGCGACGACGCGGGCGCGGCGGAAGTCCGCCGCGACCTCGCCGACGTCCAGGTACCCCTCGTCCATCCCCGTCCGCTCGACGGTCGGGACGACCTCCCGGACCGCCGCCCAAACGGTGCGCGAGTACTCCGAGTACGTGCGGTGGCGAGGGGTGACGAAGACTGCCTGTGGGCAACGCCGGAGGGCCTCGGCGCAGCTCATCGCCGAATGGATGCCGTACCGGCGCGCCGCGTAGTTCGCGGTGGCGACCACGCCCCGCCCTCGCGGGTCTCCACCCACGACGAGCGGGACCGTGGCCAGCTCCGGGCGCTCAAGCTCCTCCACCGCGGCGAAGAAGGCGTCCAGGTCGAGGTGCGCGACGATCATCACGGCGCTGAAAGAATAGGAAGCGTGTCGCACGACACCGACAAGCTGATCAGGCAGCTCTCCCTCGTCGCCTTCCTGATGGCGGAGCGGCGGCCCCTGACCGCGCGCGAGATCAAGTCCGTGGTCGAGGGCTACTCGGAGATGTCGGACGAGGCGTTCGCGCGGCGCTTCTACTCGGATCGCAGCGAGCTGGTCGCGCTCGGCGTCCCGCTCCACTCCCAGCGCGACGAGTTCACGGGCGAGGAGCTCTACACGCTCCGCGCCGAGCAGTACTTCCTGCCGAAGCTCGACCTCGACGACGAGGAGCTGGCCGCGCTCCAGATCGCGCTGCACCTCCTCGACGGGCAGTTCGCCTACGCGGAGCCCCTGCGGCTGGCGCTCCAGAACCTCGCCCTCGGGCGGCCCACGCAGCTCGAAGCCGCTCCCGAGAGCGCGCTCCGCGTCGAGGTCCGGGATCCCGACTACTCCGACGAGATGTCGGGCCGCCTGACCAAGCTCGAGGGCGCAATCTCGAAGCAGCGCACCGTCAGGTTCACCTACTGGTCGATCTCACGCGACCGCACGCGCGAGCGTACCGTCAACCCCTACGCCCTGCTCCCCGAGGCAGGCTCGTGGTACCTGATCGGACGGGACCTCGACGAGGAGGACGAGCGCACGTTTCGTGTCTCACGCATCGTCGGCGACATCCGCTTCGCCACGCGCCGCGAGCGCGACTTCCGGATGCCGGAGTACGACCCCTCGGGCTTCCGCGGGCGCCAGCCGTGGCAGTACGGGGAGGTCAAGGGGGAGGCCGAGATCGAGCTCGACCCCGATACCGCGTGGTGGGTCGAGCGGATGGTGGAGCGCGGCGAGGTCACCGACGGGCGCTTCACGACTCCCTACACGCGCCTCGACCTGCTCGCCGGCTGGGTGCTCCGCCAGGAAGGGCGGGCGCGCCCGGTTGCTCCGCCCGAGCTCGCGGACGAGGTCAGTGCGGGCCTCGACCGTGTGCTCGACCGGCACCAGGGCGAGCCGACGAAGCCGCCGCGGCCGAAGGCAGCGCCCGAGGCGGAGCAGCTGGAACGCCCCGTTGGCCCGCTCGCGCCCGAGCGCTTCGGCGTCCTCCAGGCGCTCCTCGCCCACCTGCTTGCCCGCTGCGGCGAGGAGACACGGGCGACGATCCCGGCGCAGGAGCTCGTCGAGCGCTTCCACATCCCTTACGACCAGCTCGACGACCACCTCCAGCTCCTGAATCTCGTCAACTTCGGGGGCGGGTGCTACGCGGTGTACGCCTCTCTGGACGGAGACGAGGTGCGCGTGGACAAGGAGCTCTTCGGCGACGCGTTCCGGCGGCCCCCCCGCTTGACCCCGCTCGAGGCGCGCGCGATCCGGCTCGCGCTCGAGTTCGTGGGGCCCATGATCGCCGCCGAGGCGCAGACCCCGCTCGAGCGGGTCCGCAAGAAGCTCGAGGAGACCTTCGGCGAGTTCGCCCTGCCGGAGCCGGCGGAGCCTGCCGAGGCAGGCACCGAGGAGGAGCAGCTGATCCGTGACCTCTCGCAGGCGATCCGGGAGCAGCGGCTCGTCGAGATCGAGTACGTGGCCGTCGGCGAGGAGAAGAGCGTTCGCCAGATCGAGCCGTACCAGTTCCGGCGCGAGCTCCCCAACTGGTACATCCACGCATGGGACCGGACGCGGGACGCCGAACGCACATTCCGACTCGACCGGATGCTCGCCGCAAGCCTGCTAGAGGGGACGTTCGATCCGCGACCGGGCCTGAAGGCAGGCATGCTCGACGACGCCCGCACCGCGCGCGTTCTCTTCGACCCGGAGGTCGCGCGCTGGCGGATCGAGCGAGGCGCGACGCCGCTAGCCCGCGGCTTCGCGCTCGAGGAGATCGCCTACGGCAGCACTGACTGGCTCGTGGGCGAGGTTCTCTCCCACCGCGGTTTTGCGGAAGTGCTCGAGCCGGAGGACCTACGCAAGGAAGTCGCCGCGCGGGCGAAGAAGCTCAAGACCGCGCTCGGCAAGCGCCCCGCCCGGGCGCGCAGCTAGCGGCGCTCGTTGCCGCGCTTGAAGTTGCCCGTCGCCCGGGCCATGAGAAGCTGCGCCTCGTCCTCGTCGGCTTCCTCGACGGCCCGCAGGAACTGCGCCGCCCGGGCGCCGGTCAACGTCGTCACCACCCGTCCTCGCCAGGAGAGCCGGACGCGCCCGTCCTTGGTCGCCTGCCAGGCGAACGTCATGCGCGATTCGGCCCTTCGAGTCGGGCAAGGGCCCACTCGGCGTGCTCGCGGAGCAGCTCGTCCTCGCCCTCGGCATACGGGCTGACGGCTTCCGCCAAGCTCGGGTCGGCCGAGTTGCCCGCGGCGACTAGAGCGTTCCGCAGCAGATAGCGCGGATCGTTGCGCGGGAAGTAGAGCCGCGCGTAGCGGTCGCGGAGCTCCTCGCCGGGCTGCCGGAGCCAGTCGAGAAGCGAGACGACGGGCTCCATGTCGGCGGGCGCTTCCCGGTCGGCTCGGCGCTTCTCGATTCCGCGGTTCCACGGGCAGACGTCCTGGCAGATGTCGCAGCCGTAGACCTGCGCGCCGAGCTCCTCCCGATAGGGCTCGGGGATCGCATCGGGGGCCTGCGTCCAGTAGGAGAGGCACTTGGTGGAGTCGACGACGCCCGGCTCGTCGAGCGCGCCTGTGGGGCATGCTTCGATGCAGAGCGTGCACGAGCCGCAGTCCAGCTCGAGCGGCACGCTGGGCTCGATCTCGACGTCGGTGACGAGCGTTCCGAGCACCACCCAAGAACCATGCGTGCGGGTGATGAGCATCGTGTTCTTGCCGTAGAAGCCGACGCCGGCGCGGGCGGCGCCCTCGCGGTCGACGTGCTGGTTTGCGTCGACGAGCACGCGATACCGACCGCCGAGCCGAGCGCCGAGCGCCTCGAGCTTCTCGCGGAGCTGCGCGTAGTGATCGGCCCAGGTGTAGCGGGGCAGCCGCCCCTCCCCCGCTTCCGGCTCCGGCCCCGGCACGTAGTAGCAGAGGGCTGCGGAGACGACCGTCCGCGCGCCCGGAACGAGCGTCTCGGGATGGCAGCTGACCTCCGGCTGCGCCATCGTGAAGCGCATGTCGGCGAAGAGGCCACGGGCGCGGCGCTCCCGGATCGCCTCCTCGGTCTCGTCGTACGGCCGGGCGACCGCCGCCCCTACGACGTCGATCCCGAGGTCCTCCGCGAGCCGGACGAGCTCTGCGGTCGTCACTAGTGCCCCATCACTGTCGCCAAGGTAGCACCCGTCCCGCGATACGATCGCGCGGTGAAGGCCGTGCGCATCCACGAGGACGGCGGGCCCGAGATCCTCAGGTACGAAGACGCTCCCGACCCGGCTCCCGGCCCGGGCGAGGTGCTCATCGGCCTCCAGGCGGCTTCGCTCAACCACCTCGACATCTGGCTCCGCCGCGGGCTTCCCTCTGCGCCCAAGCCGCGGATCCTGGGCGCCGACGGAGCCGGAGTCGTCGTCGGGCTCGGCGAGGGCGTCGACCGCTTCTCGAAAGGCGACGCCGTCGTCATCAACCCCGGCCTCGACGAGGGCGCCAGGATCGTCGGCGAGCACATGGACGGGACGCACGCCGAGCTGATCGCCCTTCCTGCCGACTACGTCTATCCGCTGCCGGACGGGCTCTCGTTCGCGGAGGCGGCTGCCTTCCCTCTCGTCTTCGAGACGGCGTATCGCATGCTCGTGACCCGCGCCGGGCTGATCGAGGGCGAGTGGGTCTTCGTCTGGGGCATCGGGAGCGGTGTCGCCACCGCCTCGCTCCAGGTCGCGAAGGCACTCGGAGCGCGTGTGATCGTCACCTCCTCGAGCGACGAGAAGCTCGAGCGCGCCCTCGAGCTCGGCGCGGACGCCGCCGTCAACCACGCGGAGGGCGACGTCGCCGGCACGGTTCGCGAGGTCACGGGCGGACACGGCGCCGACGTCGTCGTCGAGCACGTCGGCGAGGCGACGTGGAAGACGTCGCTCCAGGTCGCGGCTCCGACCGGGCGCATCGCGGTCTGCGGCGCAACGAGCGGCCCCAACCCGCCGGCCAACCTCCACCGCGTCTGGTGGAAGCAGCTCACGATCGTCGGCTCGACGAAGGGGACCCAGGCGGACTTCCAGGCCGTCTACGAGCTCGTCGCAAGCGGACGTGCGAAGCCCGTCGTCGACCGCATCTTCCCCCTCGCGGAGGCAGCAGCGGCGCACGAGCACCTGGAAGCCGGCCTCCAGCTCGGCAAGGTCGTCCTCGAGATCGGCGAGTAACTCTTAGCCGAAGCCGAGGATGAACTTGGCGTCGTCGGACATGCGCTCGGGGCTCCAGGGCGGCTCCCAGGTGAGCTCCGTCTCGACCTGCTCGACGCCGTCGATGCTCTCGACGACCTCCTGGATCTGCTGCTCGATCATCGGCCCGACCGGGCAGCCCATCGAGGTGAGGCTGTAGGTGACGTGCACCTTCGGGCCCTCGACCTCCGCGTCGTAGAGAAGGCCGAGCTCGACGATGTCCATCCCGAGCTCCGGGTCCTCGACGACCCGCAGCGCGTCGATCACCTCTTCGCGGCTTGGCATGAGGCCACTCTAGCCAAGCAGGCGCACTTCTTCGCGCCGCTCCCGGGCGAAGAAGTGGATGCCGTCGACGAAGCGCACCCAGTTGTGGCGGGTGCAGAGGACGAGAGAATGGGTGCGGGCGCTGTCCGTGAGGAAGCGCACCCCACGGAGCAGGTCGCCGTTCGTCACGCCGGTGGCCGCGACGATCACCTCGCCGGGGGCGAGCTCGTCGGTTTCGAAGACCTTGTAGATGTCGTCGATCCCGTGCTCCCGGGCCTGCTCGATCTCATCGCGCGAAGTCGGCCAGAACTGCGCCTGCAGCTCGCCGCCCAGGCAGCGGAGAGCGGCGGCGGAGAGAACGGCCTGCCGAGCCCCGCCGATGCCTACTGCGAGATGGTCGTTCGTGCCGCGGACCGACGCCGTGATCGACGCGGTCACATCGCCGTCCTGGATGAGTTTGATGCGCGCGCCCGCCGCGCGGATCTCCTCGATCAGGTCGTGGTGGCGCGGGCGGTCGAGGACGATTGCAGTGATGTCCCCCGGCCGGCGGCCGTAGGCCTCGGCGATCGACGCCACGTTCTCTCCGATCGACTTCCCCAGGTCGATGCTGCGGCGCGCGACGGGCCCGACCGCCATCTTGCGCATGTACATCTGCGGGAGGCGGGGAAACGATCCGGCCTCGCCGGTGGCGATCATCGACATCGCCCCGTAGTCGCCGCGCGCGACCACGGCCCGCCCCTCGAGCGGATCGACCGCCAGGTCGACCTCAGGGCCGCCGTTCCCGACCGTCGCCCCGATGGGGAGCGCATCGACTTCCTCGTCGCCGCCGACGACCACCCGTCCGCTGATCTCGAGCGCGTCGAGCCCGTCGCGCATCGCCGTGGCCGCCGACTCCTCCGCCCCCTTGACGTCGCCGCGACCGAGCCAGCGCGCCCCCGCCAGGGCGGCCCGTTCCGTGACGGCTGCGTAGGCCTCGCAGCGGCAGGGCAGGTCTGGCTCGCTCACGCGTCGCTCAAGCTGGGGCCCGATCCTGGGCGCGCTCGACCTCGGCGAGCACCAGGTGGATGACCCCGTTGACGGCGGATTCCATCCGCGTGTTCTCGAGCACGGGCACCCCGGTCTTCGCAGCGCGCTCGATGAGGTAGTTCTGGATCCGTCGAATCTCGGGAAGCGCCCTCAGGTACTTCTCCATCGGGCGGATCCCCTCCGAGCCCGCGTCTCGGACGAAGAAGTGGCGCGCGTGCTCTTGCTCGTCGGCGATCGCGAGCATGCACTGGACGACGACGGCGCCGTCGTAGGAGCGCGGCAGGGAGCCGGGGACGAGGTGCACGCCCTCGACGGCGAGCGAGTACCCCTCCTCGAGCGCGCGCGAGATCACTGCCTTGACGCCGACCAGCACATTCTGCGTCTGCTCCTTGAAGCCGAGGAGCGCCACGTCGGCCTCCTCGCCCTCGTGAGCGCGCACGGCCGGGCCGGCCTCGAAGCTCGAGTAGTGGATCGAGGGCATGAACTTCTGCGAGAAGAAGGCGCGCATCGTCTGTCGCACCGTGTCCGTGGAGGTCACGCGGGTTATGCCGAGCCGGTGGGCGACCTCGGTGGCGACTGTCGACTTGCCGGTGCCGGTGGCGCCGCCGACCAGAACGACGATCGGCAGATCGAGCTCCCGCAGCGCCTGAAGGCGGCGGAGGCGGAGAACAGCCTCGCCGTTCTCGTGCTCCGAGAGCACGGAGGCAGCGACGTCGTAGAGGCGCTCGGCCCCGACCGCCTCGTTCTCGCCGTTTTGCAGGAGCTCAGCCTCGATCAGGCGCGCAAGCTCGTACGCACGAACGGGTTGGATTCCGGTGCCCATGAGCGTCTTCGCCATCAGGCCCTTCGAGTAGGGAAGCCTGACGTCCTCGGAGACGAGTGCTTCGGGCGGGCGGCGATCGGTGTTCACGCGACGCTTCCGGCGGCGATGACGTTGTCGGCGAGCACGCTCACGGCATCGTCCAGGTCGGGCTCGCCGGGGAGCGGCAGAACCTCGTTGTCCGCGAACACGACGCCGACGCCGCGCGTCTCGGCAGCCTCGGCGACGACGTCGATGGCCGCTGCCTTGATCTCCGTGAGGAAGACTTCGGCGTCGGCGACGGAGGGTGAGTCGAGCTCGGCGAGCAGCGCAGAGCGATCGGCGAGGCTGCCGGAGAGGAAGACCACCTCGGCCCGATGCTCGCGCTCGAGATGCTCCCTCAGGTGCGCGTGGATGGCTGCCGGCGCCGTCGAGAAGAAGGCAACCCGCTTTCCCGCCACCGACTCCATCGGCCGTGGGCGCAGCACGGTCGCGATCGCGGTGAGATCGGGGTCGACGCCGGCGACCGCCTCACGGAGAGCCTCCACCTCCTCGGGCGTCGCCAGCGGCTCCTCGCACATGGTGAGGACGACGAGGTCGGAGAGGAGGAGCCTGTAGGCGCCGAGGTAGCCGACGACCGCATCGGGTTGCTGGTGCGCGCCGACCACGAGGACCCGCCCCCGCGCCTCGACCGGCGGGATCGCGGCGCCGCTCCCCTCTAGGAGCACAAGATCGGGCTCGAGCGAGGCGGCCACTTGCGCGGCCTCCTCGACGTTGGAGGCGAACGGCTGTCCGGCGAGGCCGCCCCCGCAGCGTCGTGCCCCGACCGTGGCGACTCCGGCGAGAGCTGCGTCCTCGAGGTAGTCCGAGGCGGCATGGGAGCCCGAGCGGGAGAGCGCGAGCAAGTCCTCCACGGAAGGTGAGGCCCGCATCACCACCGGCTCCGCCGGGCCTCCCCTGCCCATGGCGACGACCACGACGTCGCGCGAGCGCGAGAGTAGCCGGGCGACGTGCCCGGCCACGGCCGTCTTACCGACGCGCTTGCCGGTCCCGATCACGGCGAGCGCCGGCTGGGCGTACGGCGCGAAGCGGACCGGGTCGAGCGTGAAGTCGGCGCCCACGTAGGGAATCCCGTTGGCGAGCGCCCGCGAAGCGAGTCGGAAGCGGCGGCTCGGTCCGACGACCGGTTCGTCGGAGAGGTCGACCACGACGTCCACGTCCACTTCGACCAGGGCAGCGGCAAGGTTGTTCCAGAGCGAGACGCCGAAGTCGGGGCCGCCTTCGCGCAGCTTCTCGGTCCCGCCGAGCATGACCGCGCCGACGACGTCGTAGGGGAGCGCCGCGAGCGTGTCGGCGACGACGTCGGGGTAATGCTCTCCGTCGACGAGCGCGAGGGCTCTCATGGCCGCCGGGTCAGCTCAGTCTCGATGCGCGCCGTGTACTTCTCGTACTCGAGCGTGTCGACCGAGAACTGGATGATCCGTTCCTGTCCGTGGAAGGGGTACTTGCGCCAGACGTCCACGTGCTTGTCCTCGATCTCGATCAGGTTGTAGCACGGCCTCGTCTTTCCCCTCAGCCTGAGGGAGGAAACGGTCCCGGCGTTGACGACGAAGAGATCCTCGAGCTTCCAGGCATAGGGCACGTGCTTGTGGCCTGAGAGGACGAGGTTGACGCCGACGTGCTGGAGCACCTCGAGCGCATCGCCGGCGTCGTACACCACGTTGCGCTCGCGCCCCGTGCCCGGAACCGGCAGAAGATGGTGGTGGAGGACGAAGACGCGGAAGTCGGCAGGTTCCGAGAACTGCTCCTCGATCCACGGATAGCGGCCGCGCCCGATCACGCCGTGGTCGAGGTCCGGCTCCGACGAGTCGACGGCGACGACCGTGATGCCGTTCACGTGCACCGTTCGCCGGCGTTCGCCGAAGAGCTCCTCGAAATGCATGTAGCCGACGTTCCTCGAGTCGTGATTGCCGGGCACGACGACCACGTGCTCGCACTCGAGCTGGTCGAGGTACGCCTTGGCTTCCGCGTACTCCTGCTGGAAGCCGAAGGTCGTGAGGTCCCCCGAGCACACGGCGATGTCGGGCTCGAGCTCGTTGATCTCCATGATCGCGCGGTCGGCGAGGTTAGGCACGAAGTACGGCGAGCCGCAGTGGAGGTCCGAGAAGTGCGCGATCCTGAGCAGTGCCTGGCCCCTTCGAAGACGCCGGTAGAGCGAATCTTAGGGATGGTCGTCCGGAGTCGTTGCTACCTTTCCCTGAGGATGCGCCCAGAAAGCGGCGATTTCCAGGAGTATTCCGGGACCGTTTTTGCCAACGAGGCCGAGGTCGAGTGCGCCCGCCTCCTTGACTATCACGGCATTCGGTGGGAGTACGAGCCCCACTCGTTTCCGCTCGAGATCGACGAGGAGGGACGCATCGTGGAGGCGTTCACTCCCGACTTCTTCCTCCCCGACCAGGAGCTCTACCTCGAGGTCACGGTGATGAAGCAGTCGCTCGTCACGCGGAAGAACCGCAAGATCCGCAAGTTCCGCGAGCGCTACCCCGACATCAAGGTGAAGCTCTTCACGCGACGCGACTTCGAGCGGCTGGGTCAGAAATACGGCCTGAACCTCGTTACGTAGAGCCTCGCCCCGGCGAGGTCTATCTCTCCCGCGAGGAGCTCGCGGCGCGCGTCGGCGCGCTCGGAGCCGAGATCGCGCGCGATTACGCCGCCCGCGACCTCCTGCTCGTCACCGTGCTCAAGGGCGCATTCGTGTTCGCGGCCGACCTGGCCCGCGCCGTCACGATCCCGCATGCGATGGACTTCCTCGTGCTCGCGGGCTACGGGGGCGACCTGGGCGGGCGAACGCGCATCCGCCTGCTCAAGGACCTCGAGCTCCCGATCGCGGGGCGGGACGTCCTCCTCGTCGAGAACGTCGTCGACACCGGGCTGACGCTGAACTACGTCGTCAAGACCCTCGCCCTGCGCGACCCGAGGAGCATCGCCGTCTGCACGCTCTTCGACCGGCCCTACCGCCGGTTGGTCGACGACCTGCCGATGCGCTACGTCGGCTTTACCATCCCGGACCAGTTCTTCCTCGGCTACGGCTTCGACCTGCATGAGCGCTACCGCGGCCTGCCGGACCTGCACGCCTCGGAAGAGTAGGGTTCGGCCGTCCCGCCGGCCGAGCTGATCGGCTTCCTCGGGGTCGCCGTCCTCGTGATCGTGACGCCAGGGGCCGACACCGCCCTCACGATCCGCAACACGCTCCTCGGCGGCCGGGCCGGCGGGATCGCGACCGCGGTCGGCACCGGGCTTCTCCGCCGGACGGGTGTCAAGCGGGCGTCGAGGCCCTAACGGGGACCGTTCTGGTCGCGCTGGGCTTGCGGCTCGCCGCGGAGCGGTAGTTCCTACAGGTACCCGAGCGGGTTGACCGGCGAGCCGTTCACGCGCACCTCGAAGTGGAGGTGCGGGCCCGTCGAGCTGCCGGTCGAGCCGACGGCGCCGATGATCGTTCCCTGCGAGACCGACCCGCCGCCGACGTAGATCGCGGACTGGTGCGCGTAGGCCGTGGCCAGGCCGTTGCCGTGGTCGATGATCGTCAGGTTCCCGTAGCCGCCCGCGTTGTAGCCCGCGTAGATGATCCTCCCGGCCGCGACGGCACGGATCCCCGTCCCGCTCGGGGCCCCGATGTCGATGCCCTCGTGCATCCGCCCCCAGCGCGGGCCGAACCCGCTCGTGAGGACACCGCTCACCGGCCAGATGAAGCCGCTCGAGGACTGGCCGCTGCCGCTCGAGCCCCCGCCGGACCCACCCCCGCCGCTGCTCGCGGCAGCGGCGGCGGCGGCGCGGATTCGCGCGGCGAGCTTTGCGCTCTCCGCCTGCATCGCCTGGACGTCCTCCTGCGCTTCCTGACGATTCGTCCGCACGGACGCGAGCACGCCCCTGCGGTCGACCCGGGCGGCGGCCAGCGCGTTCTGCTGCGAGACCAACGCCTCCCGCGCGGCCACCTGCTCCGCCGTCTTCTTGGCGAGCGCCCGCGTCGCCCCGGCGACCTCGACCTTCGTCAGCCGCGTCTCCTCGCGCCTAACACGGAGCTCGTCGCGGAGCGTCTGGATCTGATCCGCGATCGCCCGGTCTTGCCGGCCGATCGACTCGAAGTACTCGAGCTGGTCGACGACGTCGGCAAGGCTCTGTACCTGGAGGAGAATCTCGAACGCGTCAGCTTCCTCGTTCTGGTAGAGCTCGACGAGTCGTTCCTCGAGCCGCGCTTGCGCGATCGCGAACTGGGTCTTCAGGTGTTCGATCTGCTGCGTCTGCTCCTCGACGCGCGCTTTCAGCCGTGCCAGCCGGCTGCGGTGGACGGCCAGGTCGGATTCGAGGTCGGCGATGAGCGCCGAGAGCGCGCTGATGTCGCCGCCCAGCGCCGCGATCCGCTGATTCGCCGCCTCGATCTCGGCGGTGAGCGCTCCCTCCTTCCGCTTCGCGGCCTCGATCTCCTCGCGGAGCCCGGAGATCTTTCGATCGAGCACGGCCTTCCGGTCGGTCGGGGACTGCCCCAGCGCCGCGGGGACGGCCAGCATGACGAACGCCCCGAGAAGCGCTGCGAAGAGACAGGTGCGGCGAGCGTCAACCACCGGAACGATTTCGGCGGAAATGCAGCACTCCCTGCGCTCCCACCGGGGGGTCTTCGGTCTCGAACGGCCTCTGTTGTAGCACGGCGCCCGGTCGCCGTGCGTTCTCAACCCGATCAGGTGTTCGAGGCGCGAGGGGCCGGCCGGCGCTCCGTCTCGGGGGCGGAAGGGTGCTCGGGGTCGGGCGGGGAATCGCCGGAAGCGTGCTCCTGGAGAGGTTCGGGAGCCTCGAGCCGATCCGTGGGAGCGACCTCGCCCTGGGCTTGGCGAACCCGCTCCTTCATCTCCGCGAGGAGGCCTGCGATCTCGCCTTCCTTCGCCAGGATGCGCACACCGACGTCGTCGACGTGGGCCGTCGCCGCTCGGGCCGCGTCCGCGTCGGCGGCGTGAGTGGCTTGCCCGAGCCGCTGATAGGCCTGGTTCCGCTCCGTCTGGAGCTCGGCCAGCTCGCGCCGGAGCCGGAAGAGCTCGAGCTGGCCGCGAGAGCGGGCGCCGACGACTCGCCGGTGGGTAGAGAGCCGGGCGACGGCGGCCTCGGTCCGACGGCGGCCCGCATCCAAGCGGAGGAGTACGACGGCCGCGCCGAGGACGAGCGCGAGTGCCGCCCACAGCCACACCTGGGCGCCGAGGAGAACGATCCCGATCCCGACGAGAACGAGGCCGACGAGGAGCCCGAAGTCCGGTGCCGACCAGTACTTCCGCAAGCGCGTCTCGACCCCGGCGACGGGGTTGGGCGTACCGCACTCGCCGCAGATCGCGGCCTCGGCGGGCACGTTCGCTCCGCAGGTGGGGCACTCAACGGCTGGCATCGACCTCCTCTCGTTCCCTCTCTAGGCTTTCTTCACGCTCGAGGGCCCTCAGCGCTTCTCCGGCCTGGCGCCGGAGCGGACCGACGAGCTCACGGTAGTCCTCATCCGAGATCTTGCCTGTCCGGTGGTCGAACTCCAGCTCCTTGAGTGCGGCGAGAGCCCGGTCGCGCTCCTCGAGGAGCCGCAGGCGTACTTCCTCCTGGGCATTCGGGCCGGCCGATGTGTCCGCGCGGCCCGTGCGCAGCAGCGGCCTGGCCACGAAGACGACACAGCCGGCGGCGAGGAGCGCGCCTAGGGCGAGGGCAAGCATTTCCAAGTTAGGCCCGCGCGACCGCGCCCTCGGCGGCGAAGCGTGATGCGAGGCGTCGCTGCTCCCGCGCGTCGGGCCACATGGTGACCGCGGAGCCGATCACGAAGATGAGGCCGGAGAGCCAGATGAAGTTGACGAGCGGGTTGACAAACGTCTTCAAATGGACAGATCCGTCAGGGTAGAAGCGGTCGGCGATCACGAACAGGTCCTCCCCACGCAACCAGTCGCTGCGGATGCCCACCTCGTTCGACGTCTGCTCCTCGGCGAAGTAGCTGTTCTTGCCGGCCTGCATTGTCCCCACGCGGTCGTCGCCACGGAAGACCTCAAGCCTCGCCCGCACCTCCTGCGCGTTGGCGCCCCGTTCCTCGGTGCTGCCGGCATAGAGAAGCCGATAGTCGCCGACTGTCATCGACTCGCCCTCGGCAACCCGGCCGCGCTTCTCGGTCGAGAACCCGCCGATCCCGACCGCGCCGATCATGAGGACGACGATGGCCGCGTGGACGATGTAGCCGCCGTAGCGCCGGCGGTTCCGCGCTACGAGCCCGGAGAAGGCCTGCCACCAGCCCTCGGCGCCGATCGACTTGCGCGCCCGTGTGCCCCGCACGAACTCGAGCACGATCGTCGTCAGCACGAACGCGGCGAACGTGTAGCCGACGAGGCCGGCCGGGCTCGAGCCCGCTCCTCCGAGGAGGAGCAGCGCGCCGGCGACGAGCGCGACGCCGGCGGGCCAGGCGAGCTGAGAGGCGAGCGACGAAAGCGAAGCGCGCCGCCAGGCGACCACCGGCCCGATCCCCATCAGCAGCACGAGCGGCAGCCCGAAGACGACGGCGAAGAAGTCGTAGTACGGCGCTCCCACCGAGACCGCGACGCCGCGCACGGCCTCCGAGACCAACGGGTAGACGACGCCCCAGAGGATCGTGAGCGCGAGCGCGACGAGAAAGAGGTTGTTGTAGAGGAACGCGGCCTCGCGCGAGACGAGCGACTCGAGCCTCGTCGGCGAGCGCAGGAGCGGCAGGCGAGAGAGGATCAGCGCGATCGAGAACGCCGCCACGACGGCGATGAAGCCGAGGAAGAACGGCCCGATCGACGACTGGGTGAAGCTGTGGATCGAGCTGATCACGCCGCTTCTCGTCAGGAACGTTCCGAAGAGCGAGAGCGCGAAGGCCCCCGCGACGAGGATGACGTTCCAGACGCGGAGCATGTTCTTCTTCTCCTGCACCATCACCGAATGCAGGAACGCCGTGGCCACGAGCCAGGGCATGAGCGCGGCGTTCTCGACGGGATCCCAGGCGTACCAGCCGCCCCACCCCACCTCCTCGTAGGCCCACTTGGCGCCGAGGAGAATGCCCACGCCCAGGAACGTCCAGGCTGCGAGCGTCCAGCGCCGCGTGACCACGATCCAGCGTTCATCCACGCGCCGGGAGGCGAGCGCGGCCATCGCGAACGCAAATGGGATGGTCAGGCCGACATAGCCGAGGTAGAGCATCGGCGGGTGCGCGATCATGTACGGGTTCTGCAGGCTCGGGTTCATCCCGGCCCCGTCGGCAGGCGCCGTCTGCGTTGCGAACGGGCTCGCGATCACGACGAGCAGGAAGGCGAAGAAGAGCGCCACGCCGGCGACGATCGGAACCGTCCACGGCAGCACCTCGCGGACGAGCCTGCGGTTGAGCGCGATTGCCGCCGAGGCGGCGCCCGTGAGCACGAGCAGCCAGAGGAGGAGCGAGCCCTCCTGCCCGCTCCAGAAGGCTGCGAGCGTGTACGAGAGCGGCAGCTCGCGGCTCGTCGAGCGGGCGACGTAGTCGAAGGAGAAGTCCCGCCCGGCGAGCGCGGCGAGCAGGACGAGGGAGGCGACGCCGACCGCCGCGAACGCCGCGAAGAGCGCGTTCGTCGCCGAGTCGAGGAGCCGCCGCCGCCCGCGCCAGGCCGCGTACCCGCCGACGACGGCGGCGTAGAGGATCAGGCCGAGGGCGGCGACCAGGGCGGCACGGCCGAGCTCGGGCACGCTAGTCCTCGGGCGCGTACTTCGACGGGCATTTGGTGACGAGCGAGTCCTCCGTCGCCACGAAGGTGCCGCCGGTGAGCTCGCCCTTCACGTACACCTCGCGGCCCACCTTGAAGAGATCCGGCACCGAGCCGCTGTAGACGACCGGAACGGTCGCGTCGCCCTCGATGTCGCGCACCGTGAACTTCCTGACGGCGCCGCCGGCGTCCTTCTCGACCGGGCCGACGACAATGCCGGCGAGGCCTACCTCGCCGCTCGTTCCCTCGAGCTGGCTCGGCTGCAAGGACGGCGTTCCTCCCGCCAGGCTCGTCCAGATGAGGAAGACCGCCAGCACCGCCGCGACCGAAAGCGCGACGACGAGGCGCACCGGGTTGCGCCGTCTTGCCACGGTTCGAGTTTACCCGGGGTTTCCGGACTACTCGGCGGTGGCTGCAGGCCGACGACCCGGGATGCGGTAGCCGTGATCGTGGCACAGGCTCCCGGGCGCGTCCTCGGTGAGTGCGTCGCAATAGCCCTTCCCGTAGGCGGCACGGAGGAAGGCAGCGACGACCTCGAGGTTCCATTCGTCCACGCCGCACGCCTCGGCCCAGAGGTCGGCGAGCCGCAGGTCGATGTCGAGCTCTAGAAGGTCGATGCGGGAAGGTCGCTTGGCCATGAGCTGAAGTTAGCCAGCGGATCGGACGGACCTGGGTGTGTCACGCTACGCGCGATGGACGACTACCAAGAGGTCAACCGCCGCTGGTGGGACGAGGCCGCCGCGGTCCACGCCGCGTCACCCGACTACTCCGTCGCTCGTTTCGCGGAGGACCCCGACTATCTGAGCGGTGTCGTGCGCTTCGACCTCCCGCGGCTCGGCGACGTCCGCGGTCTCGACGGGGTTCACCTGCAGTGCCACATCGGCACGGACACGGTGTCGTTGGCGAGGCTCGGAGCGCGCATGGCCGGCTCGAGGAGCACGACTCGATTCCGTGGGAAGCCCTGCCCGGGCAGATGGAGGACATCGGAGACGACGAGCTGCGTCTTTCGGACCGGCCTCGCCGCCTGCCGCACACGTTCACGCTGCAGGCGCGCTGCCCGGCTTAGCGTGAGGTTGTGGCGCTGACCCGCATCGGCCCCGCGCGCGTGCCCTCCCGAGAGAGCCCCGAAGCGGCCGTGGAGCTGCTCCAGGAGCGCGGCTACACGGCTTGCGAGGTCGATTTCGAGGGCAAGTTCTGGATGGACTACCCCTGGGCGGAGCGCTTCGGGGAGCTTGCCCGCGACGCGGACATCGCGCTCACGGTGCATGCGCCCATCGCCGGGTTCATGGGCCACCTCGAACGTGACCGCAAGTACAACATGGCGACCGGCATGCTCGACCATTCCGCCGGCGTCGCGGTCGCCTGCGGCGCCGAGCTCGTCGTCTTCCACCCGGGCTTCCTGCTCGGCCGTGAGCGCGAGGCGGCGCTCGAAGCGGTCGCCGAACAGCTCGGGTCGCTACGCGAGCGCCTCGAGGGGAAGGGCCGCGGCGTGCCGTTCGGCATCGAGGTGATGGGCCGGGTGCGCGACCTCGGGAGCCTCGACGACGTCATCTGGATCGCCGAGCACGTCGATTGGGTGCGACCGGTGCTCGACTTCGCCCACTTGCACGCCGTCTCGGACGGCGCGTACGTCGAGGTCGATGCCTTTGCCGAGGCGCTCGCGCGAGCTGACGCCGTGCTCGAACACGGCGCCCCGTTCCACATCCACTTCTCGGACATCGCCTATGCGAACCGGAACGAGACGAAGCACCTTCCCTACGGGGAGGGCACTCTTCGCGCCGAGCCGCTGCGCGACGCCCTCGCACGCTTCGAGCGCCCGGCCACGGTCGTCTCCGAGTCGCCCGACGAGGAGTCGAGCCAGGCGATCCGCGCAATCCTCTTGGACCATGGCTGAGGGCGCTGAACGAGCCGCGGAGGGCGGTCCGTTTTCTCCGGAGGAGCTCTCGGCCCGGCACGCAGAGGTCGGCCGACGCCTCGCGGCGGAGGGACTCGACGCGTGCGTCGTGCTTGCCCCTGAGACACAGCTCTGGCTCTGCGGGCTGGACTCGTTCATCAGCGGCGTTCTTCCGCAGGCGCTCGTCCTCGCTGCAGACGAAGGCGTGAACCCGGTGCTCGTGGTCTGGGACGCCGACGTTCCGCTTGCCCGTGCCACGAGCGCGATCGAGGACATCCGCCCCTACCGCTTCGGCGTCGACGACCCTGCCGCCGCGTTCGCCGCCGTTGTCAGGGAGCTGGCGCCGGGCGCACAGCAAGTCGGTTTCGATGGAGCCTCGCGGGCGGTGCCGCACACCCTCGGCACGGCCCTCGCGGAGGCGCTCGCGCCGGCGCTCGCGGTCGATTGCACCGCGTTGCTTGCCGACGCCCGCGTCGTGAAGTCGCCGGCCGAGCTCGACTGTCTACGCCTGGCCGGCCGACACGCAGACGCAGGACTGCAGGCCGCGCGTGAGCACGCGCGGCCGGGCGTCTCGGAGCGAAGGCTGGCGGCCGAGATCGAGTACTCGATGCGGTGTGCGGGCTCCGACTATCCGTCGATCCCTACCGAGCTCGCCTCAGGCCCGCGCACCGTCTTCGGACACGGCACGCCGACCGAGCGCCTACTCGAGCCCCGCGACCTCGTCCACGTCGAGATCGGCGGCGTCGAGGCACGGTACAACGCCGTCGGCATCCAGACGTTCGCGGTCGGCGAAGCGCCCGCGCCCGGCGTGTTCCTCTACGAGGTCGCGCTCGCGTGTCTTCGCACCGGGCTTGCCGCCGTCGAGCCAGGCGTCGAGGCGCGGGCAGTCGAAGCGCCGGCCCTGGTCGTGCTACAGGACGCCGGGATGGGCGACGGGTTCAAGATGCGCTTCGGGTACGGCATCGGCGTCGGCTATCCACCGACCTGGCTCGACCCGCTCGAGATCACCAGGACCTCCACCCAGCTGATGCTCCTGGGCTCGGCCTTCGTCCTTCACGCCTGCATCCTCGACGAGCCGGCATCGCTGGGAGTGCTCGTCGGTGGCACCTACGCCGTCACCGAGGATGGCGTCGAGCAGCTCGCGGGAGCGGGAGCGGTCGAGCTGATCAGCGTGTAGCGAGCTGGAGCGAGGTACCATCGACACGCTGAAGCGGCCTGAGAAGGCCCGGAGCTCCGGGCCTTCCGTGACGGAGACGGTGTGCTCGTCGCCGCGGCGGCGCCAAGCGTCGCCGGGCTTCTCCGCACGCGTCGCCTCCAGCTGGCCCGTCACGGCCGCGACGAAGCGGGCCTGGCGCCGCCGCTCTGGGAAGCGACCGACGGCCGCGTCCAGAAGGCGACGATCGACGTCGGTCGCCTCCGGATCTCGCTCGATCAGCTCCTGGTAGACGCGCCGTGCGCCTTCGAGGTCGCCCGACCGCTCGAGTGCCTGTCCCAGCTGCTCGCGACGAGTCTCGTTCGCGCCGTCGTGCGCGAGCTCCGCACCGAGCTCTTCCGCAGCCATACGGAAGGCCAGCGCCGCTTCGTCTCCTCGCCGCTGCCTCTTCAGCACACGCCCGAGCTTCCTGAACTCCTCGGGCCGGGATTCCCGCCGCAGCGCCGCCCTGTAGGCCGCTTCCGCCTCGACCAGGCGGCGTTCGTGCTCATACGCATTACCGAGCCGGCGATGCAGCTCCGGGTCGGAGGCGTCACGCGCCACCGCGGCTTCGAGGACCGAGGCGGCACCGGCCCAGTCGCCCGTACGCTCGAGGCGTCGGGCGCGGATGAGCGGCACGAGGCTCCGCCAGTGCCGCAGGCGCGCCAGACGCCTCCGCAGACGCACCGCCCGGCGCTGCGTGGTTCTCGAAGCCAACCTCTGTCGCTCCCGTGCCAGGCGAGTCGGCGATCCGGCGCCGCATCGCCCACGAGCGGAGGCCGGTCACCGCCCGGAGCGAAGAGTACAGCCCGGCGCGGAGGCCGGGCCCCTGAGGCCCTTCCCCGTGTTCCCTAGGCGCCCGGAACGACCCGCAGGCTCGGGCCTTCCGTGACCGACACGGTGCGCTCGTCGCCGGGGCGGCGCCACGCCTCGCCGAGCCTCTCCGCGAGCGTCGCCTGCAGCTGGCCGGTCACGGCCAGCTCCTGGACGATGTCGGCGCCCCCGACGAGCTCGCCGGCGACGAAGACCTGAGGGATCGTCGGCCAGCTGGAGAGGGCGGAGAGCTCCTCGCGAATACGCGGGTCCGGGAGGACGTCGACGGTCGTGAAGCCGGCGCCGACCGACCGAAGCGCCTGCAGCGCGCGGTCCGAGTTGCCGCAGTAGACCTGCTCGTGCGTGCCCTTGATGAAGGCGACGACGGGCTCCTGCTCGATAGTGTCCTTGATGCGGTCGCGGAGGTCGCTCATGCCTCTCCCCTCGTGGTTATTCGCAGCTCGTGGATGGTGCCGTCCGAGAGCGGCTGCTCGAGCGCACCGTAGACGAGCCGGTGCTGCTCGACGAGCGAAAGCCCGTCGAACCCGCTGTCGACGACCGTGACATGGAAGTGGTCGCCGCCGCCCGTCCGGTCGACGACCTCGACTTCTTGAGCCTCCGGAAATGCCGTTCGGAGGAGCCCTGCGAGCCGCTCGCTCATCGCCTCCGACGATACCAGCACGGATCGTGGTTACCATGCCGCGGGATGCGCCGTCTGCTCTTCGGGGTCATGGTCACGGCCGTTCTCGCTTCGCTCGCGGGCTCGCCGACCGCGACGGCCGGCCTGGGCTCACGCGCGAAGGCGTGGGCAGGCGAGATCGCCGCCCTCGGCCAGCGGCCTGCCGGCGGGAGGCACGAGCGCCAGGCCGGGGGGATCGTGCGCCGGCGGCTCCTCGCGCTCGGCTACGACGTCGAGACGCAGCGCTTTCCCCTCCCGGGGGACGGTCGTTCGTTGAACGTCGTCGGGCGGACACCCGGGCCGATCCGCGCGATCGTCGTCGCGCACATGGACGGAGTGCCCGGAACGAACGCTGCCAACGACAACGGCTCCGGCGTCGGGCTCATGCTGGCGCTCGCTGAGTCGTTCAGGGACGACCGAGGCGTTCTCGTCGCGGCGCTCGGTGCCGAGGAGCGTCGCGAGACCGGCGCCGGCTACCACTTGGGGTCGCGAAGGCTCACACGGTCGCTCACCGCGAACCAGAAGGAAGGAGTCCGCTTCGCGGTCTCCGTCGA
>JBOHAB010000006.1:0-28404 GCA_050697655.1 Gaiellaceae bacterium | reverse complement strand
CCCGCCTCCCCGTCGAGAGCTCGGACGAGTTCGGGTTGTGGGCCGCCTCGTTCAACGAGATGGCCGACGCTCTCGAGGCGAAGATCACGGCGCTCTCGGAGGCACAGGCGCGCGAGCGGCGCTTCACCGCCGACGTCGCGCACGAGCTGCGCACGCCCCTGACGGCGATCGTCAACGAAGCGTCGCTCCTGGCGGAGCACGTCGAGCGGATGCCGCCGGATGCCCGCCGGCCGGCCTACCTGCTCGTCGAGGACGTGAAGCGCCTGCGCGACCTCGTCGAGGACCTGATGGAGATCTCGCGGCTCGACGCGGGAACCCAGCCCGTCCGGCCGGAGCGAGTCGACCTGGGCTCCCTCGTCGCCACCGCCGTGCGCGCACGCGGCTGGCAGGATCGAGTCCGGCTGGAGATCTCCGAGGTCGTGCTCGAGACCGACCCGAGACGCGTCGAGCGGATCGCGGCCAACCTGATCGGCAACGCGCTGGAGCACGGCGGCCGCGCCGTCGCGGTGCGCGTGGGCGCCGACGGGCTCGGCGCCTTCGTGGAGGTCTCCGACCGGGGCCCCGGCATCGCCCGGGAGGACCTGCCACACCTGTTCGAGCGCTTCTACAAGGCCGACCCGGCCCGAACCGGCCGGGGAACGGGGCTCGGCCTCGCGATCGCGCTCGAGAATGCCCGCCTCCTCGGCGGCGACGTCCAGGTCTGGAGCGACCAGGGCGTCGGCACGCGTTTCACCCTCCGCCTGCCTGTTACGGAACCGTTACCCGGCGGTGAGAGCGGCGTTGCGGACGCGCGGCACGCTTGAGGCATCGCGTCTTCCAAGGAGGCAGACATGAAGGCTCTACTCGTCGTCACCGCCGCTCTGCTCGCCACGTCCCTCGGCTTCCTCGTCGCCAGCTGCGGCTCGGACGGCGACGCCACGTCGGCCGGCCCCGTTCCGTCCGCCGGCACGACAACCGGAGGCACGAGCGAAGAGATCCCCACCGCGGGTGAGGAGACCACCGAGACCGACCCGGAGGCCGAGACGGAGACTGAGACTGAAGCGGAGGCGTCGACCTCGAACGTCACGTTTCAGGTCTTCCTCATGAACGAGGACGGCCTGTTCGTCACGTATCGCACCGAGCAGGCCACGCCTCGCGTCGGAACCGCCGCCCTCGAGAGCCTGCTGGAAGGACCCGATTCCTTCGAGACGGGCTACGGCCTCCGCACGGCGATCCCCGACGGCACGCAGCTGCTCGGGCTCACGATCGACGACGGCATCGCGCACGTCGACCTCACGTCCGAGTTCGAGTCGGGCGGCGGAAGCCTGTCCATGCAGATGCGACTCGCGCAGATCGTCTACACGATCACGCAGTTCCCCACCGTCGAAGGCGTTGTCTTCAGCCTCGACGGCCGGCCGATCGAGGTACTCGGCGGCGAGGGGGTCATCATCGACCATCCGCTCAAGCGGCGCGACTTTGCCGACCAGATGCCGGCGATCCTGGTGACGAGCCCCGCGCTCAACCAGGCCGTCCAGAGCCCCATCGTCCTCCGGGGCAGCGCCAACGTCTTCGAGGCGAACGTGGGCATCCAGATCCTCGACGAGAACGGCGAGGTGATCGAGGAGACCTTCACGACGGCGACCTGCGGCACCGGTTGCCGCGGCACCTTCCGCGCGAGGGTCGCCTACGAGGTCGATCACGAGCAGGAGGGCACGATCGTCGTCCACGACGACGATGCCGCCGGCACCGGCACGTTCCCGAACGAAGTCCGCATCCCGGTTCGGCTCCTGCCGTGAAGAAACTGGCGACGACGACCGTCTGAAGGGGAGACGTGACCACCGCGACCGCGCTGGGCCCGGCCGTCGACATCGGCGCGCCGGTGATCGACCGGGCCCGGCGCGGCGACCAGGAGGCGTTCGCCGCCGTGATCCGCCACTACGACCCGGGCCTGAAAGCACTCGCCTACCGCCTGCTCGGCGACCGCGACCTCATGGACGACGTCCTGCAGGAGGCATACGTGAAGGCCTTCAGGGCGCTTCCCCGCTTCCGCGGCGACTCGCGCCTCGGCACCTGGCTCTACCGGATCGCCTACAACGCCTGCCTGGACGAGCTCCGCCGCTCGCGCAGAACCGAGGAGCTTCCGCTCGAAGCCGAGGTGCCGAGCCGCGAGGACGACCCCGGCGACCGGGTTGCAAGTCGTGGCGACCTTGCACGCGCCCTCGCCGCGCTCCCCGCCGAAGACCGCGCCGCCGTCCTCCTGGTCGACGCTCAGGGCTTCGACTACCGCGAGAGCGCCCGCATCCTCGGCATCCCCGAGGGCACCGTCGCCTCTCGGCTGAACCGCGCTCGGGCCTCTCTTCGTACCGCTCTCGGAAGCGCAGCATGACGAGGACGTTTCGAGACGAAGAGCTGGGCGCGGCGCTACGGGAGCTGGAGGCGCCCGAGCATCGTCCCGAGTTCCATGCCGAGCTGCGCCGGCTGCTGGCGCAGGAGCAGGTGACGCGGCTACGAGAGCGACGGCGAAGCCCACAGGTCCGGTGGGTTCCGCGCGTCGCTCTCGCAGCCGCGCTCATCGCGCTCGCGGTCGTCGCCTACGACGTGTTCCGCGCCGAGCCGGGAGAGGCCCCGGTCGTCGGCGTCGGGGTGGCCACCGCCGCCGAGGTCCAGCGCCAAGTGCGAGAGGCGCTCGGCGCCGCGGAGGGGCTCGGCGGCATCCTCGTCTGGGACGACTCCGAGCCGGGTGACGAGCAGCGGTGGCGCTTCCTCCTCAGCGCCCAAGGCGACCTTCGCCTCTCCGGCCTCACGCACACCGAGGAGATCGCCTACGACGCCCGCCGTGCGGCCGAGCGCATCTACATCCGTGACGAGGACGGGACGATCTCGGCGGCCGTCAGGCGCGGGCTCGCCCCGGGCTGGCCCGATCCGGCGCCATCCGACTGGCTCCTGCCGGGCGAGTTCGGCGCGCTCGTCCGGACTTTCCTCGCCGCCCGCGACCCCAGCCTTCGCGAGACGACCTATGACGGCCGACCCGCGTGGCGGCTCGAGGTCGAGGCGATCCCGAGCGGGATCGCTCCCGAGCTGACGGGCGACCGTTTCGCGATCACGGTCGACCGCGGCACCGGCATGCCGGTCGAGGTGACGGAGACCTTCCGCGATGAGTTTCGCCGCCACATTCGGATCGAGAAGCTGGCCGTCGATCCGCCCGTCGACCGCGACAGCTTCACGCTCGAATTCCCGCCGGAGGCCAAACCGAACGACCTCGAGCACGGGTTCCAACGGGTCGAGCTCGACCAAGTCGGCCAGATCGTAGGCTACGATCCGCTCGTGCCGGCTTGGCTTCCAGAGGGTTTCCGGCCGGCCGAGGTCGCCGTCCACCCAGGCATGGGCAGCCCCACGGGCGTCGAGGCCAGCAACCCGCCTTCGACGGACGTCGTCTCCCTCTCCTACCGGCGCGGGCTCGACCAGGTGCTCGTGACGACGCGCAGCCGCGACGTCGCGGGCTGGCCCGATTCCTGGACGGATCCGCTGGCAACCGGGGAGGGATACCGCGACCGCCCCGAGAGTCTGGCGCTCGGCAGGGGCGCGTTGTCCGGCGTCGAAGCAAAGCTCCTCCTGGTGCCGCGGAACGTCCCCCACCTCTGGGCTCTCGGCGACGAGCTCGTCGTCACAGTCTCGGGCGATCTCAGCCGGGCGGAGCTCGTGCGCGTCGCCGAGTCGCTGGAGGCACGTCCATGAGCTCCCGCACGCGCCGGCTGACGCGCCTGGGGACGCGAACGGTGACCGTGGTCGCCCTCGGCGCCGCGATCGTGATCGGCATCGAAGCAGGGGCGCGTGCGGAGGAGGCGGGCAGCCAGCCGGAGGAGCAGGCCGCCCCCGACGTCGTGGCGAGCGGCGTCAACATCGCCGGTCTCCACGTCGGCGGGATGACAAGGGCCGAAGCACGAGAGGCGGCCCAAGCGCACGCCATGCGTCCGATCCTCCTCACCTTCGAGGACGAGAGCTGGCGCTACGCCCCGACGACGCTCGGCGCCAGGGCGAAGGTGAAGGAGACCGTCCGAGCCGCCCTCGCCGCGCCGGCGGATGCAACGCTTCCACTCGCGGTGGCGGTCGACCGGAAGCAGTTTCGGCGCTGGACGAAGAAGTTCGCCAAGCGCTTCGACGAGGAGCGGAGGGACGCGACGATCGTCCTGCGCGACCTTCGGCCCGATGTGACCGACTCGCAGGAAGGGCGCAAGCTGCTGCGCGCGCAGACGCGCGCGGCCATCCGCGCCGCACTGGCAAGCAACGACGGCTCCCCGGTGGAGCTCGCCGTCCGCACGCTGGAGCCGCGCGTCACCAAGAAGCAAGTGGGGCTTGCGATCGTGATCAAGCGCGCCTCCAACCGGCTCGTGCTCTACAAGCCGGGCGGCCGCAAGGGCATGCGCGTCAAGCGCAAGTTCGACGTCGCCACGGGCCTGGCCGCCTACCCGACGCCGCTCGGGAGCTACGAGATCACGACCATGCAGCGCAACCCGTGGTGGCGCCCGCCGGATTCGGACTGGGCCAAGGGCGCCAAGCCGATTCCGCCGGGGCCGGGCAACCCGCTGGGGACGCGCTGGATGGGCATCTCCGCACCGGCCGTCGGGATTCACGGCACACCCGACGCAGCCTCGATCGGCTACTCCGCCTCGCACGGGTGTATCCGCATGCGCGTTCCCCAGGCGGAGTGGCTCTTCGAGCGCGTCGACGTCGGGACGCCCGTCTACATCCTCGACGCGTAAGAGCAGTGTCGGGCTGGGAGGGGGCCTCCGCGCGCCTCGAGGGCAGGCTCGTCGTCGTCGAACCGCTCGGGCCCGAGCACGAGGACGACCTCTGGGAGGCGGCGCAGGACCCCGGGGTCTGGCGCTGGCTCCCCTGGCACGCCGCGGCCGACCGCGAGAGCTTCCACCGCTGGCTCGAGGACGCGCTCGCCAGGCGCGACGCCGGCCTCGACATCCCCTTCGCGGTCGTCGACCGGCCAAGCGGAAAGGCAATTGGGAGCACCCGCTACCTCACACTTCGGCCCGAGCACCGCGGGCTGGAGATCGGCTGGACCTGGAACGCGCGAAGCTCCTGGGGAAGCGGTGCAAACGTGGAGGCGAAGCTCCTGCTTCTCCGCCATGCCTTCGAGACGCTCGGCTGCATGCGGGTCGAGTTCAAGACGGAAGCCCTGAACGAGCGCTCCCGCGCCGCTCTGGAAGCCCTTCCCGCCCGCTTCGAGGGCATCTTCCGAAAGCACATGCTCGTCCGCGACGGAGCGGTACGGGACTCGGCGTACTACGCGATCACGGACGACGAGTGGCCGGCCGTCCGAGCGAACCTCGAGCGGCGGATCACGAGCAGGTAACAGACTGCTACTTGCGCTCGAGACGGGCGTAGAGCTCGGCGCAGAGCGCCGGCGTCGCGGCCGCGACGACGCGCGAGCGCGCCGCGAGGTCGAGCGGAGCCGCGCCGAAAGGCGGCGCCTCGGGTAGGTCGATCGCCAGGCCGCGCTCGCGGACGAGAAGCTGGCCGGCGGCGATGTCCACGCTCCTCGCCGGCTTGAGGGAGACGACCGCGTCCATGCGTCCCGCCGCCACGTGACAGAGTGAGAGCGCCAGCGAGCCCATCACACGGGTGCGAACTGCGAAGCCGACCATGCCGGCGGCGTGCTCGGCGACGAGATCCGTCCTGGTCGCCTCGAGGGAGAGGATCTCGACGCGCTCCTTCGGGCCGGGCCCGTCCAGGGAGCGATCGTTCAGGAACGCGCCCTCGCCGCGGCGCGCTACCCATTCCTCGCCGCTGCCGAAGTCGTGGACGAAGCCGAGCTCGACGTCGTCCATCCGCGACCCTGACGCGACCGCAAGCGAGAGCGAGAAGAACGGGACCCCGCGCTTCGCGTTGAGGCTTCCGTCGATCGGGTCGCAGACGACCGTGAGCCCGTCGCCGCCGTCGCCGAAGACCTGCAGGCCGAGCTCCTCCGAGACGAGCGTGAAGCCGGCAGGCACGGCCTCGAGCACCTCGACTATCGCCGCCTCCGCCGCAGCGTCGATCGCGGTCGTCTCGTCCCCGCCTGCTCCGGCGCCGACACCCGGCTCCCGCTCGATCCGTGTCGGCAGCTCGTCGAGCACCCGCCGCACCGCCGCCGCCGCGTCGCGGCAGACCTCGAGCCAGTCGTTCCCGGTCACTCGTCGAAGGGGGAGAGAAGCAGCCCGCTCGTCAGCTTCGGGAAGAAGTACGTGCTCTTCGGAGGCATGCGCGCGCCGGCGCGGGCGAACTCCTCGACCTGCTGGACGGTCGGCGGGCGCACCAGGAAGGCGGCAGTGGCCCTCCCGCTGGCCACGGCCCGTTCGGCCTCGGCAGCGCTGACCGTGTATTCGACGTCGGAGAGCGCGAGCGAGTCCACGAGCGCCGTGTCCAGGTCCTGGTCGGCGCCCTCGACCAGCGCGGCGCCCTCGGGCCGGAGGAGGACGAACGCCGGATGGTCGCGCCCAACGGCTGCGAGCGCCGCGGCGGCTTCGGCAGGCCCGGGCAGCGGCGTCTGCCTGTAGCGGCCGTCCAGGTCGGGCACGGCGCCGGCGGTCATCCGATGAGTCGGAAAGATCTCCAGGCCCTCGTCGTCGATGCCGACGAGAACTGCGAGGACGTGCGCGGTCGCCTCGGAGCCGTCCTCCTCGTGGAAGCGGAGAGCGGACTCGTACCGATGGTGGCCGTCGGCGATCAGGAGCGGCCCCTCGACGCCGGCGAGGATGCGCTCGATCGCACGCGGCTCGTCCAGGCGCCAGAGCCGGGTCGTGACGCCGTCCAGCGTGGCTTCGAGCGTGGGCGGCACCGGCCCGACCGGCGCAGGCGATCGCCCGTGATGGAGCAGGAAGATCGGCGAAGGCTTCACCCGCGTCGCCCTGAGCAGCTGGAGGCGCGCCTCCTTCGGCGCCGCGAAAGTGCCCTCGTGAGGAAGGACGACACCGTCGCCGTACGGGCGCAGCCGCGCCCGCGCGGCGATTCCCCGCCGCGTCCGCCGCACGCCGTCCGGGCCCGCGAACTCCTCCTCGAGCAGCCAGACCGCGGGCGCCTCCTCGCGCACGAGCACGCCTCGCCCTTGCCAGTCGGCCAGCTCGCGGGCGGCCTCCGCCGGGTCGTCGGGACGGACGAGCCGCACGGCGTTCCACGGGCTTCGCGCCAGCAGCTGAACGCGGGCCTCGGGGGTGATGACGTCGTACGGAGGAGCGACCAGATCGTCGAGCGGCCCCGCCGCGCCCTCGTCGTAGCGGAGGGCGCGAAACGGCTTGAGCAGGGGCACTGCGGGCCAGCTTACCATCCGTCCCCGGACCTAGAATCGCGGGGTGTCGATCGCGGAGCTGGCCGAAGACCGGGTCGTCGAAGGCCTGTACGCGGTCGCCCGCAAGCAACGGCTCCGCACCCGCACCGGCAGCCCCTACCTCGCCCTCGAGCTCGTCGACCCGACGGGCAAGATCGAGGCTCGAGTCTGGAACGACGTCGAGCTCCTCGACAAGCGCTTCGGCGAAGGAGACGCCGTCCGCGTGCTGGGTCGCGTGGAGCGCTTCCGCGACCGGCTCCAGCTCGAGGTGCGCTCGCTCGAGCCCGCAGAGACAGACCCGGCGGCGCTCGTGCCCGAGCCGAGACGCGACGTCGAGGAGCTGGACGGGTTCTTCGAGTTCCTCGCCGCGGAGATCGCCCATCCGGGCCTGCGCGGGCTGGTCGCGAGGTTCGTCGGGGACGCAGACTTCCGCGCACGTCTGCGGATCCTGCCCGCGACCCAGGAGGGCCACCACTCGTGGGCGGGCGGCCTGCTCGAGCACACGGTCGCGGTCGCCTCGCTCTGCCGCGAGGCCGCACAGCTCCATCCGCGCCTGCGCGCCGACATCCTGCTCGCGGCGGCGCTCCTCCATGACGCCGGCCGAACCGTCGAGCTCGACCGCGGGCCGCTCTTCCTCCCGACCGCCGAGGGCAAGCTCCTCGGCCACGTCCACCTCGGCCTCCGGCTGTTCGAGCAGCGCGCCGGGAGCCTCGAGCCGGCGGCTCTCGCCGAGGTCTTGCACGCCGTCTCCGCCCACCACGACGCCAGGGCCGCGCGCACGGCGGAGGCTTCAGTCCTCTACCACGCCAACCAGCTGGACAGCGCAGCGGCGATGCGCCCGGTCACGACGGCCGGCTAGCGCGGCGGGCTGAACCGGACGTTGAGCACGTCGCCGTCCTCGACCACGTAGCTCTTGCCCTCGAGGCGCTGGAGGCCTCGGCGGGCCGCCTCGGCGTGGGAGCCGCTTTCGACAAGGTCGTCCCAGCGAATCACCTCGGCGCGAATGAAGCCGCGCGCGATGTCCGAGTGGACGGCGGCGGCGGCATCGAGAGCCGTCCCGCCCCGGCGGAGCGTCCACGCGTGCGTCTCCTTGTCACCTGCCGTGAAGAAGCTGACGAGGTCGAGGGCAGCGAACAACCGCCTCACCACTTCGTCCAACGCCGAGCCCCCCTCCCGGAAGGCGGAGGCCTCCTCCTCGGACAGCTCGACCAGCTCCGATTCGAGCTTCAGGTCGACACCCGCCGGCCCGTTCACGATCTCGAGAAGCGGCTTCGTCGTCAGCGGCTCGAGCTCCGGTGGTACCGGCTCCAGAAAGCTCCCCGCGGGCTCGCCGGCGTCGAGGTGTGCCGCGAGACGCTCGAGGAGAGCCGCTTCCTCGCGGAGCGCCGGGTCGCCCGACTTTGCCTCCTTGGTGACCCGTTCGAGCCGACGCCCGACGTGGTCGCGATCGGCCAGGACGAGCTCCAGCCCGAAGGCGACGCGGTCGTCCTCCGGGGTCCGCGTCCCCGACCACCCGTCGAGGACGAGGAGAAGCGCATCGACCTGGCGCAGGTTTCCGAGCAGCTGGGCGCCGCTTCCGGGCACGTCCACTACCCGAATCGAGGCAGGCGTCACCTTCTTTGACCCGACCACCTCAGCCACGCGGCCGAGACGGCCGTCCGCGACCGCCGCCATGCCGACGTTCTCCTTCCCGGAGGCGGTCACGCCGGCGCCCGTCAGCGCGTTGAAGAGGGTCGTCTTGCCCGCGTTGGGCCGGCCAACGATTCCGAGCGCCAGAGGCACGCCACGACTCTAGACGGGCGCGGACCGGAAACCGTACGATCGCTCCGTGGCGATCGACACCGTCGAAGCGTTGAGCCGCGTTCCGCTCCTCTCGGGCCTCGAGCCGAAGGATCTCAAGCGGCTCGCCGGCTCCTTCACCGAGCGCTCGTTCAAGGCCGACGCCGTCGTTGTCAAGCAAGGAGACGAGAGAGGGATCGGATTCTTCGTCATCACCGAGGGCACCGCCCGCGTCTCCGCGGACGGAAAGGATCTGGCCGTGCTGAGCCCCGGCGACCACTTCGGCGAGATCGCCCTCATCGGCGACCGTGTGCGTACGGCGACCGTCACGGCGGAAACCGACCTCCAGACCCTCGTCACCACCGTCTGGGAGTTTCGGGCCTTCGTCAAGAACAATCCCGACGCGGCCTGGAAGGTGCTCGAGCACCTTGCCGGCCTCCTCGCCGAGCGGAAGCCCTCCTAGAGCTCCTAGCGCCGGCTACGCGGACGCGGCGAAGCCGATCTGCGTCTCGCGCTCGGAGCGTCGCACGTACACGACCTTCCCGAGCGAGAGCACGTAGGTCCCGTCTTCCGTCGAGAGCTCGAAGACCGCCTCCGAGGCGGCGAGTGCCGCCGCGAGCGCGTCCGCGACCTCCTGGGAGACGTTCGCGCCGACCGACTGGCCGCCCTCGAAGGCGACCTGGATGCGCACGTTGTCGTTGTCTGGGGTCATTCGCCAACTACCTCCGCGAGAACGCCGTGCAGCGAGTGGGGATGAACAAAGGAGACGAGATGGCCGCCGAGTCCGGGACGAGGCTCGGGGTCGAGGATCTCGGCGCCCCGCGCGGCAAGCTCTGCCACCGCCGCCTCGACATCGTCGACGCCGATGCCGACGTGGTGCATGCCGGGCCCTCGGCTGGCGAGAAACCGTCCCACGTGCGTGTCGGCGGCGAGCGGCGAGACGAGCTCGACCCTGCCCGAGCCGAGCCGCAGGTAGACGGCCTCGACACCCTGCTCCTCGAGCGTGTCGCGCAGCTCGACCTCGGCGCCGAAGAGCGACCGGTACGTCTCCACGGCGGCGTCGAGGTCCTCGACGGCGAAGGCGACGTGGTGCACGGAGCGCATGTCCACACGACCGATCCTAACGACTGGCTCTCGATCTGCGGGCGAAGCTACTCGACGAACTCGAGTCGCGGGTTAGGCCGGTAGGTCCGTCCTACCTTCGCAGAGGGGAGGCCGTCAGTGAGGACGATGTCGGCGGTGAAGTCGTTGTCGCCGCGGATGAGGGACGAGCCGACCCCGTAGGAATCGACGGGGACGTTCCTCGCTTCGAACTCGCGGATGCGGTCGACGTCGAAGCCTCCCGAGACGACGATCTTCACGCGCTCGAAGCCGTTCTCGTCGAGGGCGTCTCGCACCTTGCGGACGAGGCGCTCGTTGACGCCCCGAGGGTCATAGTCGCCCATCTCGTGCCAGAGCGAGCGGTCGACCAGCGTGCGCGAGGTGTCGAGGCGAACGCCCCAGAGCCGGTCGCCCATGGCGCGGGCCACTTCCAGCGAGGTGCGCACCGAATCGTTCTCGAAGTCGACGAGGACCACCACGTTCACGTCCTCGGCGGCCGACTCGGCAAACTTCGTCGCCGCGAGCACCGTGTTGCCGCCGTAGGCCGCGATCAGCGCGTGCGGAACGGTGCCGATGCCGCGGCCTCCCCACCAGGAGGCCTGCGCGTCCGTGGAGACGCCGATCGCCCCTGCGACGTGGGCGGCATAGCCGTCGCCTGTCTGGACGCGGTGGTGATCGTGGCGCGCGGGGAAGAAGAGGATCGGCTTCCCGCGCGCCGCCTCGACGACGCGGCGGACGTTCGTTGACACGAGCGTGCGGCGGGCGAGAACTCCGAGGTACGGCGTCTCGAGGTGGGCGAAGAGCGTGTAGTCGCCTTCGATCGTCATCACCGTCTCCCAGGGCGCGATCTCGTCGCCGTCGTAGAGCGCGTGCACGGTCAGCTCGTCCCAATCGTCGGAGCAGAGCTTGAGAATGGCGATCGCCTCGTCCATCCCGCCGAGCACGGCCTGCTGCTTCTGGAAGACCTGCATGACCACGCGCGGATGCCTGCTGTCGAGGAGCAGCGTCTCGCGGGCGTGGTTGAAGTAGACGTCGGTGTAGTAGCCCTCCCGCATCTTCTCGACCGGGAGATCGAAGATCTCAGGCGGGAGGCGCCGCTTCCTCGTCTGGGTGGCCATTTGCAGGAGATTCTAGGACGAGGCAGGCTTCAAGGGCGGCGTTGGCGACCTCCAGCTGCTCGGTGGAGGGCTCCGCCGTGACCAGCCGCTGCTGCAGCTCGTGGCCGGGACGCGCAAGGGCACGCGCGACGGGATGGCGCTCGTTCGCGACCATCCAGGAAAAGACCTCGACGGCGGCGGCGAGCGAGCCGACACCGGCGGCGGCGCGGGCGACCGGGCGCAGCCGTCGTGGAGCACGCGAGGCGAGCGCGCTCCCGACTGCGGTCGTTACGAGCAGCGGCCCGATCATGTGCGAGCCGCAGCGCTCGTGCTCGCGCGTTCGCGGCTCGCCGTGCTCGTAGCTCCCGATCGAGATGTGCTCGGCGCCGTGGTATTCGGCGAGGGCCGTCCCGCGAAGGGCGAGCACTGCCGGCCCGAGCGCGAGCATCGCCGCAAGCGATTCCTGCGCCAGTGGCGAGACGGGCGTGCGACGCACCGCCTGGATCGCGACCATGCTCCCGGCCATGGCGCCGAGGACCCCGGGCCGCTGGAACGGCAGCTTCGCCTCGGGCAGATCCCGGCGCACCTCGGGCAGGAGCGCGAAGATCTCGGCGATGCGAGCCGGGCCGCGAACGAGGCGATTCTTCACATCCACGGCGCGAACCGGCTTTCGTCCGGAGGCGACCTTCAGCTCGCCGTCGTCCGCGCGAACCGCACACGACCAGTGTCGGGGCCCGTGCACCAAGACACCGTTGGCAAGAGCCATCCCGCCCAGGCGGATCTGCGTCTCGCGGCTCACCGTCCCAGAGTAGCTGCGACGTGCCGGAGGAACCGCACACCAAGCTCGAGGTCCTCGACGGCGATCCGCTCGTCGGCCGAGTGCACCAGACGGGCGGCCAGCTCGGGCTCCATCGTGCACATCGGTAGGAAGCCGTACGTGACCGTGCCGAAGGCCTCCCGCAGGAAGTGGCTGTCCGTGAAGCCGGGTGAGACGATCGGAACGAGGCCTGCGTCGGGATCGTTCTCGGCGACGAACGACTCGATCGCGTGCCAGAGCGGCGTCCCGAGCGGCGAGCGGGTGCCACCGACGACTTCGATCCACTCGAGGTCGTAGGAGTCCTCCCCGAGCGCGGCGCGAATCACGGGCTCGACGTCCGCCGGGGTGTCGCCGGGGAGCAGGCGACAGTCGCAGACGACCTCGCAGAGGCCGGGGATCACGTTTGTGCGCTCCGAGGCCGAGATCATCGTCGGCGAGACGGCGAAGCCGATCATCGGCTCGACCATCTGGCGCACCTCCGCGGGAAGCTCGGCGATCACGCTGTCCAGCTCCTCCGGCTCCGGCATGTCGCCGAGCTTTGCGAGGAGCGCCTCGGCCTCCGGGATCAAGCGCGGCGACGGGTGCAGGGCGGCGACGCGCTCGATCAGGCGCGCGGCGCGCACGAGCGCGTTGTCGGCGATCCCGGGCATCGAGGCATGGCCGCTGCGGCCGCGCACGCGGAGGCGGAAGGGCGCGCTCACCTTCTCGGCCGTCGTGCACAGGTAGACCGGCCTGCCCCCGAGGCTGACCCGCTCGCCAGCGCCTTCGTTCACGCAGAAGTCTGTGCGCACGGCGTCGGGATGCGCGCGGCAGAGCCAGGAGAGGCCCACGTCGACCCCGACCTCCTCGTCGGCCGTGGCCGCGAAGACGAGGTCGCCCGCCGGAGCGAAGCCTTCGCGGGCGAGCGTGGCGATCGCGGCCGCCGCCGCGGCGACATGACCCTTCATGTCGAGCGCTCCGCGCCCCCAGACGCAGCCGTCTCGCAGCTCCCCCGACCACGGGTCGACCGACCATTCCTCAGGGTCGGCGCCGACCGTGTCGGTGTGGGAGAGGAGGAGCAGGCTCGGCCCGTCGCCCCGGCCTGGGATGCGCGCGACCAGGTTCGCGCGCTCCGGCTCGAGCGCGTACAGCTCGCAGGCGACGCCCGAGTCTTCGAGGTAGGCGCGCAGGAGCTCGGCCGCGAGCGTTTCGTTCCCCGGCGGGTTGACGGTGTTCAGGCGCAGCAGCTCCTGGAGGAGCTCGACGGCCTCGTCGCGGAGATTCGTGGTCGCCATGTCGGGCGGCGAGCATACTTGTCGCGTGACCGATCTTTTCTCCGACGCCGCCGACCGGCGCGCGGACGAGATTGCGCCGCTCGCGGCGCGGTTGCGTCCGGAGCTGCTGGAGGACTTCGTCGGGCAGCAGGAGGTTGTCGGCCCGGGCTCCGCGCTCGCGCGAGCGATCGCGGAGGATCGCGTCGGCTCCGCCGTCTTCTACGGACCGCCCGGGAGCGGGAAGACCACACTCGCCCGGATCATCGCCGGAGCGACCGGCGCGGCGTTCGAGGAGCTGTCGGCGGTTTCGGCCTCGGTCGCCGACGTTCGGGCGGTGCTGGCGCGGGCGAAGGAGCGGCTGGGCGCCGAGGGGCGCCGCACGATCCTCTTCCTCGACGAGATCCACCGCTTCAACAAGGCGCAGCAGGACGCCCTTTTGCCCGCGGTCGAGTCGGGGCTGCTGACGCTGATCGGCGCGACCACCGAGAACCCCTACTTCGAGGTGAACTCGGCGCTGCTCTCGCGGACGCAGGTCTACGAGCTGGGACCGCTGGATCCGGAGGAGGTGGCGGTGATCGTCCGCCGGGGCGCGGACAGCCTCGACGTGAAGCTCTCCGACGAGCTCGTGGAGCTGATCTCCGCGAAAGCCGGCGGCGACGGGCGGGCGGCGCTCAACATCCTCGAGCTCGCCTGGTCCACTGCCGGGTCGGAGGGCGCGGCCCTGGAAGCGCGACACGTCGAGGACGCGGCCCGGCTCCGGCCTGTCGTCTACGACAAGGGCGGGGACGCCCATTACGACTTCACCTCCGCCTTCATCAAGTCCATCCGCGGCTCCGACCCCGACGCGGCGCTCTACTACCTCGCGGCCATGCTCGAGGGCGGCGAGGACCCTCGCTTCATCGCGCGGCGCCTGATCGTCCACGCGTCGGAGGACATCGGCATGGCCGACTCGCAGGCGCTCCTCGTCGCGACCGCGGCCGCGCATGCAGTCGAGCACGTGGGCCTGCCCGAGGCTCAGCTCAACCTCGCGCACGCGACCATCTACCTGGCGACCGCCCCGAAGTCGAACGCCGTGATCAAGGCGATCGGGGCCGCGCGACGCGACGTGCGGGAGCACGGCGCAGTGCGTCCACCGAAGTCGCTGCGGGACACGCACTACCGCGGCGCGAAGAAGCTCGGCCACGGCGAGGGCTACGTGTATCCGCCCGACGACCCGGCCGGCTACGACGTCGACCACCTCCCGGACGAGCTCGCAGGCCGCCGCTACTACGAACCACCGGACGAGTAGCCACGCCCGTCCGAGCCACGCCCAGGGGTCTGACCCCTTAGGCTCCCCGCCGTGAAGATCGTCGTCCTGGTCAAGCAGGTGCCGAACCCGAAGCACGTGCGGCTCGACCCGGAGACGAGGCGGCTCGTGCGCGAAGGGGTTCCGCTCGAGCTGAACGAGTTCGACGTCTACGCCGTCACCGAGGCGATCCGGCTGCGCGAGGCGCACGGCGGCGAAGTCGTGACGATGACGATGGGCCCGCCGCAGGCCGAGGAAGCGCTCCGGACGACGCTCGCCATGGGCGCTGATCGCGCCGTCCACCTCAGCGACAAGGTCTTCGCCGTCGCGGACACGCTCGGGACGTCGCGGACGCTGGCCATGGCGGTCGAGAAGGAGGGCGCGGATCTCGTCCTCTGCGGCCGGAAGACCGTGGACTCCGAGACCTGGCAGGTGCCTCCAGAGGTCGGCGCGTTTCTCGGCTGGGAGCAGCTGACGAACGTCGACCGGCTCGAGCTCGCCGTCGGGAGCCTGCGAGCACGCCGCGAGACCGACGAGGGCTTCGACACCTACGAGCTCGGGCTCCCGGCCGTCGTCTCGGTGACGGAGGGGATCAACGAGGGCATCTGGCCCGCGAAGCGCGACGTCGAGGCGGTCGATCCGAACGGACGCATCGCCGTCTGGACGGCCTCCGACTTGGTCGACGACGTCGAGGAGGACGACAGGCGCTTCGGGCAGACCGGCTCCCCCACGCGCGTCCTTGCAGTCAAGGACGTCACTCCGGAACGGCACGGCGAGGTGGCCGAAAGCCCCGAGCAGGCCGCCGAGCGCATCCTCGAGCTGCTCGCGGAGGTCGGCGGGCCACCGGCGTCGGCCTGGGAGAAGCCCGGCCGGCTCGGAGAGAAGCCCGGTCGCAGCTACGACTGCTGGACGGCGATCGAGCTCGTCGAGGGCGCTCCGCGACGAGTCTCGCTGGAGCTACTCGGCAAGGGGCGCGAGCTCGCCGGGAAGCTCGGGGGCTTGAACGTCGCCCTGATCCTCGGCAGCGGGCTGGCCAGCATCGCCCGCGAGGCCGTCCGCCACGGCGCCGAGCGCGTCGTGGTCGTCGACGACCCGCGGCTCGCCGAGTATCACCCTGAGACCTTCGCCGCCGCCTTGCGCCGCGTGGTCGAGAGTGAACGGCCGCACGTGCTCCTGATCCCGTCGACGACGCAGGGCCGCGACTACGGGCCGCGTGTCGCGGGCGAGCTCGAGCTGGGCATGACCGGCGACTGCGTCGACCTCGGCATCGACAAGGCAGGCCGATTGATCCAGTACAAGCCTGCCTACGGCGGAAACATCGTCTCCGTGATCATGGGGGCGACGACGCCGCAGCTCGCCACCGTGCGGCCCGGGATGTTCGTGCCCGTGGAGTCGCGCGACGACGCCGAGGCGGAGCTCGTCGAGCTGGACGCCGGCGAGCTTCCCGAGCCTCGAGCCCGTCTCCTCACCCGCGAGCACGACGCCGCTACCGCCGGCTACGAGCTGGACGCCGCGGCGGCCTGCATCTGCGTCGGCAAGGGCGTGGGCTCCCCCGAAGCGATTGCCGAGATCGAGGCGCTGGCGGCCCGCCTTGGCGCGGTCGTCGGCGCGAGCAGGGACGTCACCGACGCGGGCTGGCTCCCGAAGAACCGCCAGATCGGCCTGACGGGACGCGCGATCGCACCTCGCCTGCTGGTCGAGGTGGGCGTGCGCGGGGCCTTTGAGCACATGGCCGGCTCGGTGAAGGCCGGCGTGATCGTCGCCCTGAACGCGAACGAGCGCGCCCCGATCTTCGAGCATGCGGACGTTGGCCTCGTCGGCGACTGGCGCGAGACGCTGCCGCCACTCGTGGCCGGTGTCGAGGGGAAGCTCCCCTGAAGCTCAACGAGCACGTCTGGGGCCCTGCAGACGCCCCGTCGGTCATCTGCCTGCACGGGGTCTCGGCCCACGGCCTCCGCTTCCGCCGCCTGGCCGAGGAATGCCTCGCCCCCGACCACCGCGTGCGCGCCGTCGACCTGCGCGGCCACGGCCGCTCCGGCTGGGAGGAGCCGTGGACGATCGCCCAGCACCTCGAGGACGTGGCCGAGACGGCCGGCGGTGCGGCTGACTGGATCGGCCACAGCTTCGGCGGCAGGCTCGTCCTGGAGCTGGCGGCCCGCCGGCCGGAGCTCGTGCGCCGCGCGGTCCTGCTCGACCCAGCGCTCTGGGTGCCTCCCGACTACGCCCAGGAGCGGGCGGACGAGCAGGTGCCGCAGATGTCGTACGCGAGCCCCGCGGAGGCCGTGGAGGCACGCGCCGCCGGCACCGGGCTCGGCTGGCTCGCCCACACGGCCCGCGCCGCCCTCGAGGAGGAGGTCGAGGAGCACCTCGTCCAGTCTCCGGACGGCCGCTACCGGTACCGGTTCTCGCCCGAGAGCGTCGCGGCTGCGTTCCTCGAGATGTCGGCCGACCCGCCGTCGTTCGAAAGCGCGCGGGTGCCGACGCTCGTCATCCTGGGGCGGCACTCCAAGCTCGTCTCCGGCGGCGAGCTGGAGGCCTATCGCGCGGCTCTCGAGGACCTGCTCGCGGTCGTCGTCGTCCGAGGCGGGCATATCCCGCTCTGGGACGCCTACGAGGCGACGGCCACGGCAATAACCGAGTTCTTGCGCTAGAGGATTCGAGCCCCGAAGGCGCTCGCGGCCAGCTCGACGGCGAGCGCCGCCGTCTCGTTCCCGCGGTCGAGGATCGGGTTGACCTCGACGATCTCGAGCGAGCTCATGAGCCCGGATTCGGCGACGAGCTCGAGGGCGAGGTGCGCCTCGCGGTACGAGAGCCCGCCGCGGACCGGCGTTCCCACACCGGGAGCCATCTCCGGGTCGACGACGTCCATGTCGAGCGAGACGTGGACGAACGGCGCACCCTCGACGCGCTCGAGCGCCTCGTGAACGGGGGCCTCGATGCCGCGCCGGTCGAGCTCGCTCATCGTGTAGACGCCGATGCCGCTCTCCCGGACGAATGCCCGCTCCCCCTCGTCGAGGGAACGCACGCCGATGAGCACGACCCGCTTCGGGTCGAGAGCGGGCAGCGGCCACGCTTCGCTCGCGAAGGCGCCCGGATCGCGGCCCAGCGCGGCGGCGAGCGGCATTCCGTGCACGTTTCCGCTCGGCGACGTCTCCGGGGTGTTCAGGTCGCCGTGCGCATCGAGCCAAAGCGCGGCGCCCGGCCCGTAAACGGAGGCGAGGCCGCCGAGCGTTCCCAACGCGATCGAATGGTCGCCGCCGAGGACGATCGGAGTTCGACCCTCGGCCACGGCCCTGGAGACGGCGCCCGCGATCCGCTCGCACGTTTCCTTGATCTGATCGAGGAAACGGGCCTGAGTGCTCCCGGTCGCGGTCGCCTCGGCGACCGCCGTGTCCACGTTCCCCCAGTCTTCGCAGTCGACGCCGAGCTCCCGCAGGCGATCGTCGAGATCTGCGTAGCGGATCGCGGACGGGCCCATGTCAACGCCACGGCGCCCGGCGCCCAGATCGAGCGCCGCGCCGATGATCGCCGCCTTCCTCCCCTCTCCGTCCGCCACGGCCCGTGAGGCTACACTTCGGTGCCTCGGCGAGGTAGCTCAGTTGGTAGAGCACACGGCTGAAAACCGTGGTGTCGCCGGTTCGATTCCGGCCCTCGCCACCTAGAAAGGCCTGCATTCTGCCCCGCAAATTAGGGCGCTAGTCTGTTCCCCTTTTTGTACCCATCGCGGGGTTACGCTCGCGAAATCGCTCCTCCAGTCGCGCGCCAGCGGTCGTAAAAAGGGACGAAACTCTCTCTCGTAGGTCGGAGCGTCTCGTAGCGGGGTGGACGCTGCATCAGGCACCTCGGAGGCAGCTTCGCCAGAGACCGCATCCTCGCCGTAGCAGCGGTTTACTCGTCGGGATCGCCGAACAAGCGAACCTCGCTCTTCTCGGCCGCACCGGGAAAGAGGACTTGCGCAGCGTGCATATAGCGCTTGGTGTCCCGCTCGCATCTGAACGTAAATCTGCGGGTTGCCGGCCGCCGCGGCATGCGTGAGCGAAGTGTGGCGGAGCCCGTGGAACGGAGCGAACGGCCTGTCGATGCCCGCCCGCCGGAGCGCCGGCTTCAAGCCCGGCTTCTCCGGCCCGCCTGACAGGAGTCGAACGTGCTCAGTCGCGGGCCATCGCTACGGCCATTTCTCGTTCGAGGTCGCGGTACTGCGCCTTCTCGACCGAGACCTCGACGAAACGGATCGTGCCGCCCGTGAATGCGCCTTGTGTCTCCGGGGTGTATTCGCGGGCGACGGCGTCCGCGCTGTCGCGTCCGATGCACAGACCGTCGCCGCACAGCGTGAACCTGCCGGTCTGGGTGCGGATCTCCTCTTCGGCGACGACGTCGTCGTTGACGTAGAGCTTCGCCGTGCCGTACGACTCTCCGTAGTCGCCGGCTCGCTCGCGCACGAACTCGATACCGAGCGTGTGGTTGCCTGGTACGAGCGGGGCCTCGGCGGCGAGCAGCTGTTCGGGCGGAATGCCGAGGAAGTTGTAGACGTAGTGGAGCTTGCCCTCCTCGACGAACAGTGAGTGTCCGCCAAAGCGGGATCCGTGGGCGAAGATCACGCCTCGGCAGCCATCGTCGACGGTCACGTTGGCGAGGATCTTGTACGACCGGCCCCGGAGGTTGGCAGCGACACCTTCGGGCACGGCGGTGGTGTCGGGGTAGTAGACGAACCGTTCGCGCGGTGGTTCGCTGGAGGGCCGCTCGATGCCGGCGATGATCTCGACCGCGGGACGGTCGTCCAAGGGCAACACAAGATTCTTGCTCGCCTCGTCCATCCACAGCTGCTTGAGGTGCTCGAGCTTGTCGGGGTGCTGGTCGGCGAGATCGGTGGACTCAGAGCGGTCCTTGTTGACGTGGTACAGCTCCCAAGTGTCCTCGTTGAAATGCCCGTGACCGGTGAGCGGGGAATGCACGGCGGACGCCCGCCAGCCGTCCTCCCAGATCCCGCGGGTGCCGAGCATCGCGTAGTACTGGCGCGGCTTCTGGGTCGGTCCGTCCGGATCAGCGTCGAAGCTATAGCGCATCGAGACACCCGACAACGGGTACTGCTCCACACCGCGGTAGGTGTCGGGCATCTCCAGCCCGCACGCGTCGAGGATCGTGGGCACGATGTCCGTGCTGTGGTGGTACTGGTGACGGACCTCTCCACGCGCCTTGATGCCGTTCGGCCAGGAGATGACCATCGGGTCGCAGGTCCCGCCCGAGTACTCCGAGTACCGCTTGAACATCTTGAATGGTGTTGAGAAGGCGACGGCCCAACCGGTCGGGTAGTGGTTGTAGGCGTCGGGGCCGCCCAGCTTGTCCAGCATCTTCAGGTTCTCGGCGATGTCGTCGGGAAAGCCGTTGAAGAACTTGTTCTCATTGACCGAGCCGTTGGGTGTGCCCTCACCCGAAGCGCCGTTGTCGGCGGCGTAGATCACCAGCGTGTTGTCGAGCTGGCCCGACTCCTCCAGGTAGTCGATGATCCGCCCGACCTGGGCGTCGGTGTACTCGGAGAAGCCGGCGTAGACCTCCGCCATCCGCGAGAACAACCGCTTCTCGTCGTCGCTGAGCGTGTCCCACGGCTTCACATAGTCGGCCGGGTTCGCCTGATCGTCAGGCATCGGGTTGAGATCGGTGAGCTTCGTCCCCTTCGGCATGATCCCCTTCTCGATCATGCGCGGCAGCGCCCATTCCCGATACGCCTCGTAGCCGTCGTCGAACTTGCCCTTGTACTTGTCGATGTACTCCTGCGGGGAGTGATGCGGAGCGTGGTTGGCGCCCGGGCAGAACCACATGTACCACGGCTTCGACGGATTGGACGCGTTCTGGTCGCGGAGCATCCGGATCGCCTGGTCGGCGAGGTCCCTGGACAGGTGATACCCCTCGTCGGGCGTGTATGGCTGGTCGATGAAGTGGTTGTCGTTGACCAGATCCGGATACCACTGGTTCGTCTCGCCGCCCAGGAACCCGTAGAACCGGTCGAACCCCTGCTGGAGCGGCCATGTCGCCCGGTAGCCACCAGGTGCGTTGTCCTGCTCAGGGACGTTGTGGTTCTTGCCGAGCCAGAACGTGCTCCACCCGGCGTCCTGCAGGATGTGCGCGACCGTGGCGCACTGTTCGGGGATCCGACCATGCTGACCGGGGAATCCGTTGGTGGTCTCAGCGATGGCAGCGAAGCCGTTCAGGTGGTGATTGCGGCCGGTCAGACACGTCGATCGCGTCGGCGAGCACAGCGCTGTCGTGTGCCATTGCGTGTACACCAGTCCGCGGTCGGCCAGGCGCTGGGCCGTCGGCATCTCGATGCGGCCGCCGAACGGGGACCACGCCGCGAGGCCCGTGTCGTCATACAGCACGAAGAGCACGTTCGGCGCCTGAGAGGGTGCCACCGGCGGGCTGTACGGGCCCCAATCGGCCGACGAGTCACGCACGTCCAACTCCACCTTGCCGCGGAACACCGCTTCGGTATGCCGCTCCGGCAATGTCTTCTCGCTCATCGTGACATCCTCTCCCAATCGCGGGCCAGACATTGATGTAGCGCCGTCGGAGTTCAGGTCGGCGAGGACTATATAGAGGGGGGCCATCGCCGCGGCAAGATGGCGCTCGACATCGACGTAGGCATCGTCGGCCGCGTTGAACACGACTTGCGCGCGATGTGGCATGGAGCCGGAGCGGCCGTTCAGTTCCGGATGCGCTCGCCCCTGGCGACTGCACGCTCGGAATGGAGTTCGTGCGCGAGTCGACGGATGAGTACGGCGATCCCGCGGCACGTGCAGGCTATACGTGGACGAGGGCGCGGTCGAACGCGGCTGCTAGAGATACGTGCCGCTAGATGACCCGCGCGAGGACGGCCGTGCCCACGCTTTCTTGTCTTGTAAGGATGAACGGAACCACACATGCTCCGCTCCTCACGACCCGAGACGACAGGACGCGACACGCGCACAGCTGCGTAAGCGGAATCGACAACGAGGGGTCCGAAAGATGTCCAGGCGTAGCGGAAACCGTGGTGTCGCCGGTTCGATTCCGGCCCTCGCTACTCACTCGTCTCCCCGCTCAGACGGATACCGTCGAAGCCGAGCTCGACCCGCGCGCTCGTCAACCAGGCGTTTGACTGGCTCGAGCGCCTTACGCGATCTCCGCCGCGGGCCGGGCGCGCCGCGCCGCCCGACGGCGGCCTCTGATGACCGGCCAGCGGCGCGGGTCGAGCGCGTCGCCGAGCCCGTCGGCGAGCAGGTTTGCGGCCACCGCGAAGACGGCGATGGCCAGGCTCGGGAGAAAGACGAGCCAGAGCCGGCCGAATGTGATCCCCTCGAGGGCGATGTTCCCCCAGGTGGCCGTCGGTCGTTCCGGCCCGAGGCCGAGCACTGCCAGGAACGCCTCGCCCAGAATCACGGCCGGCAGCTCCAGGAAGAGCGCCACGATCACGATCCCGAGCGAGTTGGGAACGATGTGCCGTCGGGCGACCGAGGTGCGCCCCGCACCGAGCGCCTGCGCCGCGCGCACGTAGTCCTGCTGCTTCAGGAGCACCACCTCGCCGCGCACGAGGCGAGCCGTGATCATCCAGTTGACGACCGCGAGCGCCAGGACGACCGTCTGGATGTTCTGCGCCTGCAGCCCGACGAAGACGAGGATGACGATGCTCACCGGCAGGCGCGGGATCGCGATCAGCCCGTCCAGGAGCCGCATCATCACGGAGTCGACTCTCCCTCCGAGCACGCCCGACGTCGTCCCGTAGCCGACACCGAGGACGAGGATGATGGCGAGCGCGGCTCCCGCGATCAGGAGCGTCGTCTGGCCCCCGGCGGCGAGGCGCGTGAAGATGTCCCGGCCGTACTGATCGGTGCCGAGCCAGTGCTCGGCGCTCGGCGATTCCCGCCCGGCCGAGAAGTCAGCGTCGTTCGGGTCGTACGGCGAGAGCAACGGGACCAGCACGCAGTACGCGACGAGGAGCAGCAGGACCGCGGCGCCCAGGCACGCCGTCGGGTTGCGCAGGAACGCGCCGACGACCCGGCGGCGGCCGCTCATGCCTTTTGCTCCCGCAAGCGTGGATCGAGGATCGCCATGAGCACGTCCGCGGCGAGGTTGACGGCGAGCACGAGCACGGTCAGCGCGACGGTGAGGCCGAGAATCATCGGGTAGTCCTTCGCCCGCGCCGCGTCCAGGAACTCGTTGGAGACGCCGGGCACGCCGAAGGCGCTCTCGACGAAGAGCGCACCGGTGACGAGCAGCGCAAGCATCGGAGGTGTCGCCGAAAGGAGCGGGACCGCCGAGTTCCGGAGGACGTGGAGCCCGAGCACGCGCGGCCGGCGGAGCCCCTTGGCCCGTGCCGTGCGGACGTAGTCCGACTGGAGCGTCTCGACGGCAGCCGCGCGCGTCAGGCGGGCGACGTAGCCGGCGGGAGCGAGGCCGAGCGCGAGAACCGGGAGAACCTTCGCCTGCCGGGAGTCCCACCCGACCGGGAAGACCTGCCATTCGAGCACGAGGTAGCGGGAGAAGACGTAGGTGACGAAGAAGACCGGCACCACCAGCAGGACGCTGGCCACAGACGTCGCCAGGTGGTCGAGCAGCGAGCTACGCCGGACGGCGGCGAAGAGGCCGAGCAGGATTCCGACCGGGACGGCCCAGGCGGAGGCAAGGAGAATCAGCTCTGCGGTGACCGGGAAGCCTTGCTCCACCGCGTCGTCCACCGAGTGGTTGCGGTCCACGAGGCTGGGCCCGAACTCGAGCGTGACCACGTTTCGCACATACGTCCCGAACTCGACGAACCAGGGCTCGTCCAGGTTGTAGAAGTCGGTCATCTCCTGCTGGAGCGGCGCGGGCAGCCCGGGGACGCCTTCGGGCGGCTCGAACGGGCTCCCGCCTGCTCCCCGCATGAGCAGAAACGTGACGAGCATCACGAGGAGGAGGACGGGGATCGCCCAGAGGATGCGACGGAGAACGAAGGCGGCGAGCGACACCGGGCGATGCAGAGTGGGCGAAAAAACGACGTCCGGGCCGGTGCGACCGTGCCACGAACGCCGTTTGCGAGGATCCTACTCTGCGGGGAACTTGCGCGCCACCAACGCGGTGCCGGCGCCGGCGGCGAGCTCCTCGAAGCGCTCGAAGCCGAGCGGGGCAAGCTGCGAGCGGAGGGTTTCGGGCGGCGTCCAAATCGGCGTCGAGGGACCCGAGGCGTGGGCAACCACGACGGCTCCTGTCGGCGCAGTCACTCTCGCGAGCTCCGCGAAAAAGGGGATCATGTTGAGAAGGATGACGAGGTCGAGCTCACCGTCGCCGAACGGGAGCTTTGAGGCGTCGGCGATCTCGAAGCGCAAGCGATCGGCAAGCTCCGGCGGAAGGAGGCTGCGTGCCTGGTCGACCATCGCGGGCGAGAGGTCGACGCCGACCACGTCGGCTTGCGGGAAGCGCTCGGCCACGAGTCGCGCCGCCTTGCCCGTGCCGGTTCCCAGGTCGAGGACGCGCCTCGGTGCGGTCTCGAGCCGGTCGAGCGCCGCCGCGAGCGGCGCGAGCGCCTCCTCGCCCAGGATCTCGTCCCACTCGGGCGCGAGCGCGTCGAACTGGGCCCTCAAAGGGCCGCGGAAGAAGCGCCAGAGCGACGGCCGGGCGACGACGGCGCGGGTGGTCAGACGGGCGAACTTCTTCCCCGCCGCGACGAGGGCTGCGTTCACGTGAGCGTTCTGAGCTCGAGCTCCTGGCCGACCGCAGCTCCGAACATCTCGGCGGCGTTCCCCTGATTGATGGCCAGCGAGATGTTCCGGTAGGCGTCCTCGTAGAGCACGATGTCGCCCCGGCGTACCTCGGCGAACGTCCGCGCGGCCACGGCGAAGTAGCGCTCGAAGCCGACCGCGACCTCGACGCTCGTGCCCGGCTCGATGCCGACGCTCTCGAGCTCGGCGCTCGTCAGGTTGAGTTGCACGTTCCCGAAGCGATCGACGTAGACGACCGTGGCGAGGATGCGGCTCGCGCCGATCTCCGGCTCGGGGAGCTCGAGCCGAACCAGGGCATCGACGGGAACCTCGGGGCCGAGCGCGTCCAGCGCGACTCCGGCCGCAAGGTGCGCGGCGGCGGGCGCGAAGATGTCGCGGCCGTGGAACGTGCGCGCGACCGGCTCCAGGCGGTACGCGGGCTCGGCCAGCTCGACGGCGGCCTCCACTCGACCGAGCCGTTCCGCGGCGACGAGCAGGAGCCCGTTGTCGGGACCGACGTACAGACGGCCGTCGTCGCCGCGCAGAGCGAGCGGCTTCCGAGCGCCGCCGACGCCGGGGTCGACCACCGCGAGATGAACCCCCACCGGCATGTACGGCAGCGTGTTGGCGAGGACGATCGCCCCCTGGAGGACGTTCGTGGGCGCGATCCCGTGGGTGATGTCGATCACCTCGGCGTCGGGGGCGATGCGCTTGACGACCCCCTTGCAGGTGCCGACGAAGTCGTCCGCGAGACCGAAGTCCGTCAGGAAGGTGATGAAGCGCGGGATGCCGCGAGCTTAACGGCTTCCACGAGCCCGTCCCGGTCGTGGCTGGCCGCCTCTGCGACCACGCGCAGGCCGCAGGCGCGGCCCTCGGCGGTCGTCACCGGACCGATCGAGACGCACGGCAGGTCGAGCCCGAGCGCGGCGAAGCTCCGGGCGGCCGAGGCGGAAGCGAGAACGACGAGATCGGCGTCAGGGAACCGCTCGGGCCGGAGCTCCACGGTGCGGTAGAGCGGGACGAACGCGGCCCCGAGCTCCCGGACGAGCACGTCGCGCGAGTCCTCGGCTCCGGCGAAGAGGACACGGCCCGCCGGCTTCGGCAGCTCGGCGGCGAGGCCCTCCTGGGTCGACGTGCCGGCGACGAGGTCGGGCTCGACGCCGTGCTCGCGGAGCGCCGCCGCCGTCCCGCTCCCCACCACCGCCACTCGGGGCAGCGGCCCCTCGAGCCGGGTGAAGAGCGCCTCGACGCCGTTCCGGCTCGTCAGCAGGAGCCAGTCGTATTCCTGGGGGCGAAGCGGCGGGCCGGGTAGCGGCTCGACGGCGACCAGGGGGCACGTCTCGACCTCGAGCCCTGCGTCCATGAGCGCCTCCGCGAGGGGGCCGGCGAGGCGATCTGTGCCGGTGAGGACGACCTTCACGCGCGCAGGGCGGCGGTGGCGGCAAGCAGCTCGTCGGCAAGCGCGACGGGGTCGAGTCCACTCCGACGCTCGATCCACGCGCCGTCCTCGTCGGCCACGAGAGCGGTCAGCACGGATCCGTCGTGGTGCGCGGCCACCGGAGCAAGGCAGCCGCCGCCGATGTGGGAGACGCACGCGCGCTCGGCCTGCACACGCTCACGGGTCTGAGGATCGTCGAGGGTCGAGACCAGCTCCTCTTCGCCGGTGCGCACCTGCAGGGCGACCGCCCCCTGCCCCGCTTCCGGGAGGACCTCCTCCGGAGCGAAGCGGTGCCCGATCTCCCCGGCGAGCCCAAGCCGCTCGAGCCCGGCTGCGGCGAGCACGATGGCGTCGAGGCCACGCTCTCCGCGCTTTCGCAGCCGCGTGTCGACGTTTCCGCGCAACGGCTCGACCGAGAGCTCCGGCTCGAGCGCCAGCAGCTGCGCGCGCCTGCGCACGGAGGCGGTGCCGACCCGCATCCCCGCCTTCAGCCCGTCCGCACCGCAGAGCGCGTCGCGCGGGTCCTCGCGGCGTAGGTACGCCCCGATCGCGAGGCCCTCGGTGTCCGTTGAGGTCATGTCCTTCGCGGAGTGGATGGCGACATCGATGCGGCCCTCCAGCAGGGCTTCCTCGATCTCCTTCACGAAGACCCCGCGGGCGCCGATCTCGCCGAACGGCTTCGAGCGGTCGCGGTCGCCGGCGGTCGTGATCGGGACCATGGCGACGTCGGCCTCGGCGGGCGCGGCGCGGAGCGCATCCGCGGCGAGCTCCGCCTGCGTGAGCGCGAGCCTACTGCCTCGGCTTCCGAGCCTGATCAGCATCGTCGGGAAGCCCGAAGAGGTGCCGGACGGCGTCGGCGTAGAGGACGCCGTCGGCCGCCGCCGCCGCCTCCTTCATGCGCACGGTCGGCTGGTGCAGAAGCTTCGCCACGATCTGGCTCGTCAGGGCTTCGACGGCACGGCGCTGGCTCGGCGAGAGCGAGGCGAGTCGGCCCTCGGCGCGGACGAGCTCCTCACGCCGGATCGACTCGGCCCGTGCGCGAAGCGACGAGATTGCCGGCACCACCTCGAGCGAGAGCTGCCAGGCGCGGAAGGCGTCGGCCTCCTCGCTGACGATCGCCTCGGCACGCACGGCTTCCTCACGGCGGCCGGCGACGCTCTCGGCGACGACGCGCTCGAGATCGTCGATGTCGAACACGTAGGCGCCCTCGAGCTCGATCACGGCCGGATCGACGTCCCGCGGGACGGCGATGTCGATGAAGAAGATCGGGCGGCCCCGCCGCTCCTTCAGAGCACGCTCGACCTGCGCCGCCGAGACCACGAACCCCTGCGAGCTCGTCGAGGCAACGACCACATCGGCCTTCGCCAGCTCGGCCTCCACCTCGTCGAGACCGACCGCCCGGCCGCCGAAGCGGCACGCCAGCGCCTCAGCGCGCTCCGGCGAGCGGTTGGCGACCACGACCTCGCCGACGCCGCGGGAGAGCAGGTTCGCCGCCGTCAGGTCGGCGGTCTTGCCGGCGCCCACGAGAAGGATACGGCCGCCCGCGAGGTCGTCGAAGACGCGCTCGGCGAGCTCGGCCGCTGCCGACGACACCGAGGCCGGGTTCTCACCGATCGCGGTCTCGGTCCGGACGCGCTTGCCCACGCGCAGCGCCTGGCGAAAGAGCCGGTGGAGGATCGGCCCCGCCGTCTCCGTCTCGCGCGCCGCCTCGTAGGCCTCCCGGACCTGGCCGAGGATCTGCGCCTCACCCGGCACCATCGAGTCGAGGCCCGCGGCGACCCGGAAGAGGTGCACGGCCGCAGCCTCGTCGCTCACCGAGTAGAGGGCAGGCGCGAGCTCCGAGTGCGAAAGGCCCGAGAGGTCCGCCAGCTCGCCGTAGATCCGTTCCTCGAGCTCCACCGGCTCGGCGCTCACCCCGTAGACCTCGGTGCGGTTGCAGGTGGAGAGGACGGCGGCCTCGGCCCCCTCACCGCCGAGTCGGCCGAGCGCGTCGCGGCGCAGCTTGGGGTCGTACGCGAGCAGCTCCCGCAGCTCCACGGGAGCGCGCTGGTACGAGGTGCCGACGAGGACGAGGCGCATCAGTGCCACTCCTGGTAGCACGCCCTCGTTCCTGGCGTGCGAGGAGCGAGCCAGGCTAGGACGCAGGGAGCCTTCATACCAGCAGGTATGGAGGCGACTGAGGACGACGCATGGCGCCGCTCATCGCGCGTCAGGGACCTGGTGTGTGCTGCCAGGAGGGGCACTAGAAGTGGACGAAGGGAGTCAGGACAACGCGGACGAGGACGACGAGCAGAAAGCCGGCCAGCGCGAGGTACGCGGTGCGCCGGCCGCGCCAGCCGGCCTCCCAGCGCAGGACGAGAAAAGCGGCGTAGACAGCCCACGTAAGGACGGTGAGCGCCATGATCGGGTCGAAGGCGGCGCCGTCCGCTCGGAGGCGGGCGAGCCCGATTCCGGCGCCGACGGTCAGCGCCGGCAAGGCGAAGGCGATCGTGCGAACGGTCAGCTGGTCGAGCGTCTCAAGCGAGGGCGAGCGCAGGCGCAGGACGCCGGGTGTGCGCCGCTTCAAGCGCCGGTCCTGCCAGAGGTAGAGCGCGGAGAGCGCGGCGGCGAGCGTGAAGCCTGCGAAGGCGGCGAGG
>JBOHAB010000005.1:0-28813 GCA_050697655.1 Gaiellaceae bacterium | reverse complement strand
AAGTGGTCCTCATCAAGCGGGGCACGCTCCCCGTGCCATTCAGCCAAGAGCTCGTACTGGCTCGACTTCGCCCGCAAGACCTGGGCCAACCTCATCGCCCACGCTCGCGATCCCGCGTCTTGAGGCGCTCGAGCACGGCCCGCAGATGGGGGTTCAGCTCGCTACCGGGAGCGATCTGGCCCCTGCTACCGGAGTCCGGCTTTCCAACAGGATTCGGCGGCAGCACGGGTTCGAGTCCCGAATGCCCCGCTCTGGACGTCCGAAGATGGCTGTCGCTCGAGGTTTGCTGCCCTTGCGCTGCCCGCCGGGCGACGGAATCTCAGCTATCGGTAAGTGCGAAGTTGGCCAAACGCAGCGCTTTCGGTGAAAGCGGACGACGGGGCTCGAACCCGCGACCCTTGGCTTGGGAAGCCAATGCTCTACCAGCTGAGCTACGTCCGCCTGGGCGGGCCCAACGATACCACCGGCTTCCGAAAAGACCGAAGGGGCCCGGCGTTCCGGGCCCCTTCGTCTTCCGCTGACTAGCGTCCCAGCTTGAGGATGTAGAGACCGTAGCTACGGTCGCTTGCGAGCAGTAGGCCTTCGTGTGGAACGACGCTCCAAATGTTGACCGGAGGCGCATCCGCAGGCGCGCCGGCGCCGACCCAGAAGGCGACTTCCTCCGGAGCGGTCGGATCCCTAAGGTCGAGCACTCGGATGCCGTCGCTGTACCACGACGCGAACACCTTCGTGCCGTGCCATTCGGGGTTGTGAACGCTCCAGATTCCGTCGAGTGCCACATCGACGTTGTTCGTGTTCGGCGTGGCGAAGGTCGAGAGCAGCACCGGGTTCGCCGGGTCGGAGATGTCGATGAAGCGCAGGGCGCCCCACCCGTTGAAGAACGCCTCCGCTTTGGCCGTGACCGGCGGCGTGCCGCCGGCGAGCAGGAGACCCGTGCTCCGGACGACGGAGATTCCGGGGATCGTGACCGCCGTCCCGATCACGTCGGGGGATCCGAGTAGAACCGGGTTGTCCCCGCCCATGAGAAACGGCGTCTCGCCGTTCGCCGCGTTGTTGTAGACGATCGCGCCGATCGCGCCGGCGAGCTGGGCTCTGGCGACCTTGTTGTCGAAGCGGCAGACGCCGCGCTCGATGAGCGCGATCTTGCCCGCCGGGTCGGCGAGGTACGGGTCTGCGACCGGCAGCCCGAGCGCCGCGTCGGCCGGGCAGCCACGTCCGACGTGGACTACCTCACCTTCCATCGCGCGCCCGGGGAGCGTCGCGATCGGGGCCGTGAACTGCCCCTCGAACGCTTCCCGTAGGCCCGGGAAGGCACTGCTCGTGAACCGGAGCTCGAACGGGCTGAAGTCCTCGTCGGCGGCGGCGAGGAGCCTGCCGTTCGGCGACTCGTCCACCGAGTGCGCGTTCCCCTCCTCACCGGGCATGTACGCGGACCGCCCGACGAACACCGGGTCGGCCGGGTCGCTGATGTCGAGGATGATGAAGCCCGCGTCCCAGTAGGACACGTAGGCGAGCGTGCCGTCCTTGTTCGCCCGCACGCTGTGGTCAAGCGTGCGCGCGTCTCCGCCGGAGAGAACACTCAGGTAGACACCGAGGCCTAGCGCCGGCTCCTGGAGGACGCCCCAGTGGCTGAGGAGCGTCGGGTTCGACGGGTCGGTGATGTCGACAATCAGGAGATCGCCGATGCCGTCGTCGAAGAGCGGCGGGTTCGACGTCAGCGCCTCGAGGTCCGGCGAGGCGAGCAGCGCCAGCGTCCGGCCGTCGGGCGTCCTCGTCAGGTCGAGCTCGTGGACGTGGCCGTGCTCGGCCTCCATCCCGAAGTCCTCGCCGTTGAAGAGGCTGAGGAACTGCGGGTTGCGCGGGTTGGTGATGTCGTAGAGCTCGAGCCCTACCGTCCCGGCCGTCGCGCTGTTTCCGCAGTCCTGGAGCCCGATCCCGAGGATGTCGCGGCCGCGGATCTTCATCACCTGCATGTCCTCCATGGAGGTGTCCGCGTAGTCCAGCGTGTCCGCGATCTTCACCGGCTTCTTCGGGCGCTTGATGTCGATGATGTCGACCCCCGTGCCGGGACAGGCCTCACGCCACTTCCCGACAAAGGCGAGATCCTTCCAACCTGCGACGTCTCCGTGGACGCCGAGGTTGAAGGGATCCAGCTTGAGCGCCCCGACAAGGGACACTTGGCGCGCGCGCCGCTCCGCCCGGCCGGCCGGCTCCTGGCCGCCCAGGAACGCCTCGGCGCCGGCGATGCCTGAGCCGTCGAAGCCGACACCTGCATGCTGCCCCGACGGGTCGTCGGTGACGGCGCCACCGCCGGGATGGCCGACCGCAGCGGACCCGCCCAGAAGGACGAGCGTCGTTGCGAGCACGGCCGCGAGAACCGCGGTTCTCATGGTGCCCTCCTTCCCCAAGTGACAGAAGTCCCTTATATCGCGTCAGGTACTACTTGGGAAGGGCCGTGGTGTTGGCGTAGTCCGTTCGGCGGCCTGATGGAATACTTTGCGGAGAGAACCGAGAGGAGCTGGAGATGGCAGACGAAACGCTCGAAAGCATCGCGCGCGCGCTCGTCGCGCCCGGGAAGGGGATCCTCGCAGCCGACGAGAGCACCGGGACGATCGAGAAGCGCTTGAAGTCGATCGAGGTCGAGTCCACCGAGGCGAAGCGGCGCGAGTACCGGGAGATGCTGTTCACGACCCCGGGCCTGGGCGGCCACATCTCGGGAGTGATCCTCTACGACGAAACGATCCGCCAGTCGACGAAGGACGGGGTGCCGTTCACGAAGGTGCTCGAGGAGGCAGGCGTCATCCCGGGCATCAAGGTCGACACGGGCGCCAAGCCACTCGCCGGCGCCGAGGGCGAGACGGTGACGGAGGGCCTCGACGGGCTCCGCGAGCGGCTCGCCGAGTACCGCGAGCTGGGAGCGAAGTTCACGAAGTGGCGGGCGGTGATCGCGATCGACGGCGAGAAGATTCCGAGCGCCTACTGCATCCACGTGAACTCACACGCGCTCGCCCGCTTCGCCGTCCTCTCGCAGGAGGCAGGGCTCGTCCCCATCGTCGAGCCCGAGGTCTTGATGGACGGAAGCCACACGCTCGAGCGCTGCTACCAGGTGACCGAGGCGACGCTGGAGGCGGTCTTCAACGAGCTCTTCTCCCAGCGCGTCGTGTACGAAGGGATGCTCCTGAAGCCGAACATGGTCATCTCCGCGAAGGAGTGCCCAGAACAGGCCTCGGCGCAGGAGGTTGCCAAGGCGACGATCCGCTGCTTCGAGGGCGTCGTGCCCGCCGCCGTGCCCGGGATCGTCTTCCTCTCGGGCGGCCAGGGGGACGAAGAGGCCACGGCCAACCTGAACGCGATGAACGCGCTGGGCCCGCACCCGTGGGAGCTCTCCTTCTCCTACGGACGCGCGCTCCAGGCCCCGTCGCTGAAGGCCTGGAAGGGTGACGAAGCGAACGTCTCGGCGGGCCAGGAAGCGCTCGCCCACCGTGCCCGCATGAACGGCGCGGCCCGGGACGGGACGTACTCCCCGGAGCAGGAGAAGGAACTGGCCGCGGTCTAGCGGTACTCGCGCCCTGAGAAGCGCTCGAGCTTGTCGAGGGCGTGCTGGGCTTGGATCCGCCTGACCGTGCCCGAGCGCGAGCGCATCACTACCGACTCGGTCTGCGCCCCGCCGCGCGTGAAGCGCACGCCCCGGAGGAGCGCGCCGTCCGTCACGCCGGTGGCCGAGACGAAGACGTTGTCGCCCGCGACGAGGTCGTCCATCGTCAGGACGCGGTCGGGGTCGTAGCCGGCGTCGACGAGCGCCTGGCGCTCCTCGTCGTTGCGTGGCCAGAGCCGGCCCTGGACGACGCCGCCCAGGCACTTGACCGCCGCGGCGGCGATCACGCCCTCCGGCGTCCCGCCGATCCCCATCATCAAGTCGACGCCGGTGCCCTCGCGCGCGGCGGCAAGAGCAGGCGCAACGTCGCCGTCCGTGATCAGGTTCACCTTGGCGCCGGCCTCGCGCAGCCCCTCGATGATCGCCTGGTTTCGCTCCCGGTCGAGGACGACGACGGCGATCTCGCTCTCCTTCACCCCTTTCGCCTCCGCGGCGCGCCGCACGTTCTCGCCCGGCGAGGCGTCGATCGAGACGGCGTCGGCCACCTGCTCCCCGCCGACGAGCTTGTCCATGTAGACGGCCGCACCGGGGAAGAACATCGTGCCGCGCTCGGCGACGGCGATGACGGCGATCGCGTTCGGCTGGCCCACCGAGGTGAGGCGCGTGCCCTCGAGCGGGTCGACGGCGACGTCCACCTCGGGCGGCTGGCCGTTGCCGACCTCCTCGCCGTTGTAGAGCATGGGCGCCTCGTCCTTCTCGCCCTCGCCGATGACGACGACGCCGCTCATGGAGACGGTGTCGAGCATCGCCCGCATCGCGTCGACGGCGGCCTGGTCGGCGGCGTTCTTGTCCCCGCGGCCGATCCAGCGGCCGCAGCCGAGCGCCGCCGCTTCGGTCACCCGCACCAGCTCCAGCGCGAGGTTCCGGTCGGGGACGGCGCCGTCAGCCATCACGCGAGCATCCTACGGCACCTAGGATTCGGCCCACCGATCGAAGGGAGCGGAGCTGACTCTCGGCCAGCTGGCGGTGACGGTGGCGCTTCTTGGCGTGCTCGGCTTGGTGTCGAGCCGCTTCGGCCTGTCCGCGATCCCCGCCTACATCCTCGCCGGGATCGTGCTCGGCCCCAACCAGCCGGAGCTCTTCTCCATTCTCGATCCCTCGGAGGTGACGGAGTTCGTCGCCGAGCTCGGGATCATCTTCCTCCTCTTCTTCCTCGGCCTCGAGTTCAGCATCCGGCGGCTGCTCGAATCGGGGCGCCACCTCGTCCTCGGCGGCTCCGTCGACCTGCTCGTGAACGCGACCCTCGGCCTCGTCGTGGGCGTGATCATGTTCGGGCCGGGCTTCGCGGCGGTCCTCGTCGGCGCTGCGATCTACATCTCATCGAGCGCCGTCACGGTCAAGGGGCTGATCGACTTCCGACGGCTGGCCGACGAGGAGACGGTGCTCGTCCTCGCCATCCTCGTCTTCGAGGATCTCGTGATCGCGTTCGTGCTCGGCTTTGCGTCGGGCGGAGGGGGCGAGGTCACGGGCATGCTCGTGCTCGCGGCGAAGGTGCTCGGCTTCATCGTCGCCTCCCTCGCCGCCTCCCGCTGGCTCTCCCGCCCGATCGACCGGATTCTCGACGCGCTCCCGCGCGAGTTCTTCCTCCTCTTCACGATCGCCCTCGTCGTGGGCATGAGCGCCGTCGCGGACGAGCTCGGGCTCTCGGAGGCGATCGGCGCCCTCATGGCGGGCGTCGTGCTCGCCGAGACGTCGGTGCGGGCCGAGATCGAGGAGCGCTTCCTCGGCTTCCGCGACCTCTTTGCGGCCCTCTTCTTCTTCGTCTTCGGGCTCACGGTCGACCTCGGGGCACTGGGAAGCGTCGGTTGGCTCGTCGCTGTCGCGGTCGTCGTCAGCGTTGCCGGGAAGCTGGCCGGAGGCTTCGGCGCCGGGCGAGTAGGCGGCTTCAGCCCGCGCCAGAGCGTGAACGTCGGCGCCGCGCTCGTCGCTCATGGCGAGTTCACGATCATCATCGCGCAGCTGGCTTCGGAAAACGACGCGATCTCGCCCGAAGACCTTGCCGATCTGACGGCCTTCGCCGGCCTCTACGTCCTGGCAACGGCGATCGTGGGCGTCGTGTTGATGAAGGAGTCCAAGCGGCTGGGACGTCTCCTCTTCCCCACCCCGCCTCGTAGACTGAAACCTGAAGGAGGAACGCGTGGCGAGTGAAGTTGTTCAGACACGTCTGCCCGGCATCGGAGTCAAGTACACGTGCCCGACCGCGCACGGCGGCCGGCTGACCGTGATCCTGCACAACGAGGGGCAGCGGGAGATCTACTGGTTCCGCCACGCGGACGACGACGAGGCCGAGGCGGTGATCGCGCTCGAGGACGACGAGGCCCGCCAGCTCGGCGCCATCATCGGCGGCGCCTACGAGCGCCCCAAGGTCGTCGAGGAGCTCGAGATGGCGTTCGGCGAGCTCGCGATCGAATGGGTGCCGGTCCCCGACACGAGCCCGGCGATCGGGAGGACGCTCGCCGAGTGCGGTTTCCGCCAGCGCACGAAGATCACGATCATCGCGATCCTCCGCGAGCCCGAGCCGGTCGCGGGCGCGCAGCCCGGCGACGTAATCCAGCAGGGCGACACGCTCGTGACCGTCGGCAAGCTCGGCCAATACCCGGCCTTCCGCAAGCTCCTCGCCGAGGGCCCCTTTGAAGGGCAGGCGAGCGCTGAGTAAGGTCGCTCACCCTCGCCCCCACCGGCGTGGCCCAAACGGACGCGCCTCCTAGCCGCCGACTGACTCGAAGGCGAGGATGTTTCCGTCCGGGTCCCTGCACCAGGCGGCGCGGACGTCGCCCAGCGTCGCGATCCCCTTCTCCGTTTTCAGATCCGGGAGGTCGTACTCTTCGAACACGACGCCGCGCTCTCCCAAGGTCGCAACCGTCTCGTCGAGGTCGTCGACCCGGAAGCCCGCGACCGTGTGCCGGCTCGTGCCGGCGCCCGTGCTCTCGTAGGCGAGCAACGTCCCGCCTGCTGCCTCGAACTCGGCCTCCCGGTTCTCGGGAAGATCGCTGCGTCGCTCCTTGAGCGCGAGCCCGAGCGTGTCTCCGTAAAAGCGAATCGCCGCGTCGACATCGGAGACAGGGACGATGGCGACGACCTGCGCGTTGGTGAGCACTACTTCCTCCTCTGCCTCGGTCTCTGCGGCGGCGAGGATCGCAGGGAACGTGGCAGGGTGCAAACGCCGAGGGCGGGCCGGAGGCCGCCCTCGGCGCGGGATCGGTTGCGGCTAGGAAACGTAGGCGGGCTCAAGCTCGCGGCGCGGCTCGTACGTCGGCTCGAAGCCGAGCAGCCGGCCGACGGCGGCGCCGGTGACGAGCGCCGCCTTCTGCGCGAACGCCGGCACGTGCGGCAGCCGGACGTCGTCGAAGTGGGCATTCGCGATCACCGCCAGCCGAAGCGGGCTCGGCATGCCCCTGCCGTTCGTCTTGCCGTCGGTGGCGAGGCCGAACATCGTCTCGATGAAGCGCTCGAACTGAAGCGCCGGGCGAACCTCGCAGCGGAGGCGGGCAGTCGTCTCGCCCACGTTGCGGAAGCTGTGGACGTGACCGGCCGGGACGGTGACGACGTCGCCCGGGCCGGCGACGATCTTGTCCTTGCCGTCGCGGAGCTCGAGCGTTCCCTCGAGCACTTCAAAGCGCTCGCTCTGGAACGGATGGACGTGCGCAGCCGCGACCGCGCCGTCGGGCTCGACCGTGACCTCGATCTCGACGAGCTCGCCGTCGGTGCCGTCAGAGGTCTGCAGGAAGTGAATGGTCTCGCCGGTGAGTCGATTCTCGAGCGTGTCGCCTGCGCGGATGGATGTCGGTTGCGTGGTCACGTGCGTGCCTCCTGTGAGGTTCGGTTGACGTGCCCGAACCTTGAAGCCCGGCACGTGCTGCTCCCACGGGGAGAACTCCTCTACCGAGGCGAGGGAAACAGGTGTCTCGCCCGTTGGGTTATCCCTACATTCGCTCCGGCGCCTCGACCCCGATGAGGTCGAGGCTGCGGGCGATCACGGCCTTCGTGGCCGTGACGAGGGCGAGGCGGAAACCCTGCTCTTCGCTCCCGAGCACGCGGTGATGGTGGTAGAAGCGGTGGAAGTCGTCGGCCAGCCGGATGGCGTAGGTAGGGAGCGCCTGCGGGCTCCGGCGCTCCGCCGCCTCGGCAGCGATCCCGGGCAGCTCGGCGAGGCGCTTGACGAGGTCGCGCTCCTCGGGGGCGAGCTCGGCCGGCGGGGCGGGGTCGGCCTCGGCGCCGGCGGCGTTCCTGAGGATCCCGGCGATCCGGGCGTGCGCGTACTGGACGTAGTAGACGGGATTCTTCTCGCTCTTCTCCCGCGCGAGGTCGACGTCGATCGTGATCGTCTGGTCGGGCCCCCGCGCAGCGAGGTACCAGCGCGCCGCGTCCACGCCCACCTCGTCCATGAACTCGTCGAGCGTGACGACGTCGCCGCGCCGCTTCGACATCTTGACCACGTCGCCGCCCCGGGTGAGGTGGACGAGCTGGTAGAGGATCACCTCGATTCGCTCCGGGTCGTAGCCGAGCATCCGGGCGATCACCTCGTACCAGCCGCGCACGCCGTGGTGGTCGGCGCCGAGAACGTAGACGGCCCTGTCGAAGCCGCGCTCCAGCTTGTCCCGGAGGTAGGCGATGTCGGCGGCCTCGTACGTCGGTAGGCCGCCGCGCTCCGCCGAGCGGATGAGCACTCGGTCTTTTTCGTCGCCGTACTCGGTCGACCGCACCCAGAGCGCGCCGTCGCTCTCATAGGTGTCGAGGCCCTCGAGCAGCTCCGGGAGCTGGGCCTCGATCTCGCTCTGCCGCGCCCACACGTCGAAGTGGATGCGGAAGCGCCCGAGGCTCTCCTCGATCAGGTGAAGCATCTGCGGGACCGGGTCGCCCTGGAGGGCGGCGAGCTCCTGGATGTACTCGCCGGCGTAGCCGTTCTCGGGCGGCCCCTCGCCTCGGCGGGCCGCCTCGACCGAGGCGCGGAAGCGCTCCATCTGCGTTCCCGCGTCGTTGTAGTAGTACTCGCGTTCGACCTGATGCCCGGCGAACTCCAGCAGGCGTGCCACCGAGTCGCCGTAGGCGCCGTTCCGCGCCGCAGCCACTGTGATCGGGCCGGTGGGATTGGCGCTCACCATCTCCACCTGGACGCGCTCGCGGCGCTCGGCCGAGCCGGAGCCGTAGTCCACTCCGGCTGCGAGGATCTCCCCCAGAGCTTCGCCGTGCCACTCGGGCGCAAGCCAGAGGTTGAGGAAGCCGGGCGGCGCAGTCTCGGCGCGCTCGACGCCCGGAACCGCGGCCGCCGCGGCGGCCAGCTCGGCCGCGATCTCGAGCGGTGGGCGCTGCTGCGCGCCCGCGAGCCTGAGCGCCACGTTCGTCGCGTAGTCGCCGTGCTCGTCCTTCGCCGGCCGCTCGAGCGTGACCGGAACGCCCGCGATCCGCGCCAGCTCGTCCTCCAGCCGGCGCAGCGCCGTCGCCGCCGTGTTGCCCACCTCCATGCCGTATATCGTAGGGAGCCGTGGAGGACGAGCAGAGTGAGCGTCAGCTCAACATCCATCTCGACCCCGAGAACCTGGCCGGCGTCTATGCGAACTTCGCGAACGTCAGCTTCTCGGACTACGAGTTCACGCTCACCTTCGCCCGCATCGACCACGAGGTCGAGGAGGGCGACGTCACGGGCGTCGTCGTCAGCCGAGTGAACATGTCCCCACGGTTCATGCGGGAGCTGATGGATGCGATGAACGATTCCTGGTCGAAGTGGTCGACCCGCGAGGGGATCAGGAACCTCCCCGAGCAAGAAGAGAACGACTCTCCTGAGCCTTAGCGGCGGGACTCCGCCATCGCGATCCGCTTCATCGCGGTGGGATGGGTGCCGTACCAAAACGTCACCCAGGCGGGTGGATCCGGGTCGGCGAGCGCTGTCCTGACGAAGCTCCGCCCGAGGGCGACGCCGCTCGCCGGGTCGCGGGTTGCCTGCAAGGCGAGCCAGTCGGCTTCCGCTTCGTACCGGCGCGAGACGGCGTTGGCGAGCGGCTGCGTCAGCAGGATCCAGCCGAAGGCGAAGGCGAGCCCTAGCGGTACCAGCCTGGGCCCAAGGCCTCCGAGCCGGTCCGTCACCCGGGCGAGCAGGAAGACGCCCGGGACCGCCAGCAGCGTGAACCAGGCAAGCCCTTTCCAGAGGTGGCGCCGCTCGACGTGCGCGAGCTCGTGGGCGGAGACGAAGCGGATCTCGCCGTCGGTGAACCGCCCGTCGAGGAGGTTGTCGTAGAGGACGACGCGACGGGTCGGGCCGAGCCCGGCGATGTAGGCGTTGGCGGTGGTCGTCCGCCGGCTCGCGTCCGCGACGAGGACGTCGTCGACCTCCACGCCGAGGTCGGCGGCGAGCTCCTCGATCTGCGCCGCGAGCTCCCGGTCGGGGAGCGGCTCGAAGCGGTTGAAGAGCGGCTGCACGACGAGGGGCTGCACGACGATGAAGACGACCGCGACGGCGACGAGCGCCGGCGCACCGGCGAGCCACCAGCGGCGCCCGAGACGGCCCGCCAGCCAGACGGCGCCGGCCACGGCGATCGAAACCAGGACCGCTTGAACGGCGACCGAGGTCAGCTGGTCGGTGAGCCAGCCGCCCCAGCTCTGCTCGGAGAGCCCGAAGTCGCGGCGGCGAACGAGCGTCACCGCCGCGAACGGAAGCCCGGCGAGCCAGACGCCGACCACCACGACGAGGCCCACCAGCACCGAGGTGCGAACCCGACCGCGCCCGACCCGCTCCAGCCGGGCGGCAAGCGGACGCGCCTGCCTGACGGCGAGCGCGAGCACCGCGATCTCCGCCGCCAGCGATCCAAGCAGCAGGCGCCGCGAGACACTCCGGTAGTCGTCGATCCGCGCCAGCTCGGCCGCCGTGAAGTAATCGCGGGGATCGAGGTCGGGCAGCGCGCGTCCCGGCACCCCCGTGCGCCAGAGAACGACCGCCGCCAGCGCCCAGAGCGCCGCCAGCGCGGCAATCCCCAGGCCCTTCGCTAACGTCCGCCTGCCGTGCGCGTCGCCATCGTCTCTGACATCCACGGAAACCTCCAGGCCCTTGAGGCGGTGCTCGGGTCGATCGACAAGGACGCGCCGGATGAGATCTGGTGCCTGGGCGATCTCGTCGGCTACGGCCCGCGCCCGAACCGCTGCTGCGCCGTCGTGGCCGAGCGGGCGGACGTGTGCCTGATAGGAAACCACGACCTCGCTGCCCTTGGCAGGCTCGACCTCGAGATCTTCTCGCCGGACGCCGCGCTCACCGCCGAGTGGACGGCGCGGGAGCTGGAGCCGGAGCCGCGCGCCTTCCTCGAGGCGCTCGAGCCGAAGGGCGAGCGCGAGGGAGTCGGCCTCTTCCATGCGAGCCCGCGCGACCCGGTCTGGGAGTACGTCCTCTCCCCCGGGATCGCCTATGCCGGATTGGCCGCGACCCCGCAGGACATCGTCCTTGTGGGCCACAGCCACGTGGCGCTTGCCTTTCGACTCTCGACGACGACGCTTGCGACGACGGCGGCGGGCACCGAGGTCGAGCTGGCGGACGATCGCTGGCTCCTCAACCCGGGCTCTGTGGGCCAGCCGCGCGACGGCGACCCGCGCGCCGCCTGGCTTCTGCTCGACCTGGATGCACGCCGGGCGACGTTCGGGCGCGTCGAGTACGACGTGGCCGCAACGCAGACGGAGATGCGCGAGCTAGGGCTACCCGAGGCGCTCGCGGCCCGGCTCGAGCACGGGGTCTAGACGCCTAGACCCGGGCGGCGGGCTGGCGCGAGACCTCGACCTCGATGCCCTCCCGCTCGAGCGCGACCTGTACCTCTTCGCGCGCCTTGAAGATCCGCCACTTGACCGTGGCCAGGGTGATCTCGAGCGAGTCGGCGATCTCCGTGTAGGAGAGACCGACGACGTCGCGGAGGAGAAGGGCCATCTTCAGGTCGGGGTTGAGGAGGCCGACCGCGCGCCACACCGCGTCGATCACCTCGGTTCGCTCGGGAGGCGTGTCCACCGCCTCGAGCGGCGGCAGGTCGTCGAGCGTCACGACTGCGAGCGGCCTGCGCTCACGCGCGCGCAGCTCGTCCAGCACCCTGTTCTTGGCGATCTGGAAGAGCCACGTCGTGAAGCGGCAGCGGAGCGAGAAACCTGGCAGGCCCTGGTAGATCCGCAGGAAGATCTCCTGCGTCAGATCCTCCGCCAGAGCGCGGTCGCCGACCATCCGGAGCACGTAGTTGAACACGGGCCCCTGGTACATCTCCAGGAGCACCTGGAAGGCGCGCTCGTCTCCCTTTTGCGCTCGCCGCAGCAGGAGATGATCTGGTTGAGGAAGTGGCATATGACCCGGGCCGCTGGGTGAACTGAGTATAGCTCCGGCTCAGACCGCTCGGATCAGGGAACTGCCGCTCATTTCTTCCGCGCTGGGAAGGCCCAGCAGCCACAGACAGGTGGGCACGAGGTCCGCCAGCGCGCCGCCTTTCTCGAGCTCGGCGTTCGGCAGCGTGACGACGAGCGGTACCGGGTTGGTCGTGTGCGCGGTGTGCGGGCTGACGGCGTCCGCTTCGAGCTGTTGCTCGGCGTTCCCGTGGTCGGCCGTGACGAGGCAGACGCCGCCCAGCGCCTCGACCGCGGCGACGGTCTCCCCCAGCGCGGCGTCCGTTGCCTCGACCGCGCGCACGACCGCGGAGATGACGCCCGTGTGGCCGACCATGTCGGGGTTGGCGTAGTTGACGACTGCGAAGGCGTAGCCGTTCGGAACTTCCGCCGCGAAGCGGTCGGCAACCTCGGCGGCGGACATCTCCGGCTTCTGGTCGTAGGTGGCGACATCGCGCGGCGAGGGAACGAGGATGCGCGTCTCGCCGGCCCACTCCCGCTCACGGCCGCCGTTGAGGAAGTAGGTGACGTGGGCGTACTTCTCGGTCTCGGCGACGTGCAGCTGGCGGAGACCGTGCTCGGCCAGCACCTCGGCCATCGTGTCGACGACGACCTCCTCCTCGAAGGCCACCGGACAGTCGAAATCGTCTCGGTAGTGCGTCATCGTCGTCAGGTCGACGTCCTTCTCGAGCAGGCGCTGCGCGAGCTGGCGCGCGCGGTCCGCGCGGAAGTTGAAGTGGACCACCGCGTCCTCACGGGCGAGCCTCGGGAGCGGGAAGACGACCGGCTCGACGAACTCGTCGGTGACGCCACGTGCGTACGACGCCTCCACCGCCGCGATCGGGTCGTCCGCCTGTTCCCCCTCGCCGGCCATGATCGCCGCGAGGGCGCGGTCGGTCCGCTCCCAGCGGCCGTCGCGATCCATGGCGTAGTAGCGACCGGAGACGGTGGCGATCCGAGCGCCTTCCGCGACGAGCTCGGCCAGGTCGGAGCGCGCCGAGGTGGGCGAGACGTCGCGGCCGTCCGTGAATGCGTGGACGTAGGTGCGCTCGGCCATCTCTTCGCGCCGGGCGAGCTCGAGCAGGGCGCGCAGGTGGTCGATGTGCGAGTGGACGCCGCCGTAGGAGACGAGCCCGAGCAGGTGAACGTTGGCGCCGCGCTCCCGGCCGCGGCGGAAGGCGCCGGTGAGGACCGGGCTGGCGAAGAGCTCACCGGACTCGATCGCCTGGTTCACCCGGATGAGGTCCTGGGGGACCACGCGGCCCGAGCCGATCGTCAGGTGGCCGACCTCCGAGTTCCCCATCTGGCCCGGCGGGAGCCCCACTTCCTCCCCGGAGGCGCGCAGGGTCGTGTGCGGGTAGCGCTCCCAGAGCGCGTCGAAGACGGGCGTCTCGGCCAGCTCGACGGCGTTCCCAGGGCCCGGCGGCGCGCACCCCCACCCGTCGAGGACGACGAGCGCTACGAGCGAGAAAGGCGGGCGGCCGTCCGGCAAATCGCCACGAACGAGTCGATGTCGAGGGAGGCGCCGCCGACGAGCGCCCCGTCCACGTCAGGCTGGGCGAGAAGCTCCTCGGCGTTCTCGGGCTTGACCGAGCCGCCGTAGAGGATCTGCTCCACGGGATAGACGTTGCGGATGAAGGCGTGTGCTTCCTGGGCCATGTCGGGAGTAGCAGTCTTGCCCGTGCCGATCGCCCAGACGGGCTCGTAGGCCACCCGGAGCGCACGGTCGGGCTCGGGGATCGCAGCTGCGATCGCCTCGACCTGGCGGCGGAGGACGGTCTCAGTTTTCCCGGCCTCGCGCTCCTCGAGGGTCTCGCCGACGCAGGCGATCACTCCGAGGCCGGCTTCGAATGCCGCGTGCGCTCGCCGGGCCGTCGTCTCGTCGGTTTCGCAGAAGTACTGGCGCCGCTCGGAGTGGCCGACGATCGCTCCCCTCACCCCGTAGGGCAGAAGCATGTCGACCGAGATCTCGCCGGTGTACGCGCCTTCGAGCTCCCAGTGGACGTTCTGGGCATAGACGAATGCTTCTCCTCCGTCCAGCACCTCGGTGGCCGCATGGAGGGACGTGAAGGGCGGCGCGACCACGACTTGGACGTCCTCGTCGAGCCCGTCGAGCTCACGGAGCAACCAGTGGCAGAAGTCGGCCGTCTCCCCCGGCCCCTTGAACATCTTCCAGTTCCCCGCGATCAGCACGGATCTGTCCTTTCGCCGCGGGGCCGCCGCGGACCACCCACCGCTTCCAGCCTAACGCGAAAGTGCGCGCGCGTGGCGAGCGGGATCGTGCCAGATGTGTGCCGGTTGCTCATGCCTCCGGGATGGCGGCGACGCCTGGGAGCTGCTTTCCTTCCAGCAGCTCCAGCGAGGCGCCGCCTCCGGTCGAGATCCAGTCGATCTGCTCGGCCAGGCCGAGCTCCTCCACCGCGCGCACAGAGTCTCCCCCGCCGACCACCGTGTGCGCGTGGGCGGCGGCGACTGCCTCGGCGACGGCCTTCGTCCCCTCGGCGAAGCGCGGCCACTCGAAGACGCCCATCGGCCCGTTCCAGAACACCGTGCGCGCCTCGGCGATCCTGCCCGCGTAGCGATCGCGCGTCGCCGGGCCGACGTCGAGCCCGAGCCAGCCGTCGGGCACCTCGTCCCACGGGACGACGCGCGCTTCGGCGTCTGGCTCGAAGGCGGCCGCGGCAACAACGTCGTCCGGCAGCTCGTACCGGGCGTCGCGCTCGACCTCCTCGGCCATCTTGCCGCCGATCAGGATCGTGTCCGCGCGCTCGGCAAGGGAGGTGAGGACGCCGATCTTGTCCGCCACCTTGGCGCCGCCCAGCACCGCCACGAAGGGGCGCTCGGGCCCTTCGAGCAGCGAGCCGAGCTCCTCGAGCTCGCGCAACAGCAGCAAGCCGGCATAGGCAGGGAGCACCCGCGCTACCCCCTCAGTCGAGGCATGCGCGCGGTGAGCCGACCCGAAGGCGTCGTTCACGAACAGGTCGCCGTTGGCGGCTAGCTCGCGCGCGTAGGCGGGGTCGTTCTCGGTCTCGCGCGGGTCGAAGCGCGTGTTCTCGAGCAGGCGGATGCGGTCGTCGGGCAGGAGCTCGCGCAGCCGCTCCTCGACCGGCTTCAGGGAGAAAGCCTGGCCCTGCCCTTTCGGGCGCCCGAGGTGCGACATGAGCACGACCTCCCCGGCGCCGCGGTCGAGCAGAAGCTGGATCGTCGGCAGCGCCGCGGTGATGCGTGTGTCGTCCGCGACTCGCCGGTCCTCGAGCGGGACGTTGAAGTCGACGCGGACGAGCGCGCGCTTGCCGGCGACGTCGGCGTCCTCGACCGAGCGCGGGCGGTGCACTAGTGCCGCTTCCGGTGTTGTCGCCTAGGCCCTGCGTCGCGAGCACCAAGCCAGAGTTCGCACTCGTCGGAAGCCAAGGCTGGATGCCTTGGCGAGGGCGAGGGTGGGCTCTGGCTCCGTGTGATCGCGGGGCAGGGGCGGGCGGGCAATGCCGGGAGAGGCACTACTTACAGGCGCTCGACGAGGTCGACCAGCCGCGAGCTGTAGCCCCACTCGTTGTCGTACCAACCGAAGACCTTGACGAGGTTGCCGTGCGCCATCGTCAGCTCGCTGTCGAAGATGCACGAGTAGGGATCGCCGACCACGTCGGAGGAGACGATCGGGTCCTCCGAGTAACGGAGGATCCCTGCGAGCGGGCCGGTGTCGGCCAGCTCGCGGTAGCGGGCGTTCACCTCGTCGGCGGTCACCTCGGAGCCGAGCTGGACGACCAAGTCGGTGAGCGAGCCGTCGGGAACCGGGGCGCGCACCGAGACGCCGTCCACCTTCCCGGCGAGCTCCGGGATGACGACTCCGATGGCCTTGGCCGCGCCTGTCGAGGTCGGGATGAGGTTGATCGCAGCGGCCCGGGCCCGCCGCAGGTCCTTGTGCGGGAGGTCGAGGATCTGCTGGTCGTTGGTGTACGCGTGGATCGTCGTCATGAACCCGGACTCGATGCCCCACGCGTCGTTGAGGACCTTGGCGAGCGGCGCGACACAGTTCGTCGTGCAGGAGGCGTTGGAGACGATCCGGTGCGAGTCGGGGTCGTACGCGTCGTCGTTCACCCCGAGAACGAGCGTCACGTCCGGGTCGGTAGCCGGCGCGGAGATCAGGACCTTGGGGGCGCCCGCGTCGAGATGGAGCTGTGCCTGCTCGCGCTTGGTGAAGAGGCCGGTGGACTCGAGCACGACGTCGACGCCGAGGCTCTCCCAGGGGAGGGCTGCCGGATCGCGCTCGTTCAGGAGCTTCAACTCGGCGCCGTCGACGACGATGCCGCCGTCCTTGGCCTCGACGTCCGCATCGAAAGGGCCGAGAACCGAGTCGTACTTGAGCAGGTGAGCCATCGTCTTCGCGTCGCCGAGGTCGTTTACCGCCACTACCTCGACGGCATCGCCGCGATCCCGCGCCGAGCGGAAGAAGTTGCGCCCGATCCGCCCGAATCCGTTGATGCCCACCCGTACGCTCATGCCGCCTCCCTCGACGTTTCCACAGGTCAGGAACTCTAACCGCGCCCGGCGGTGGAAAATTCTGGTCGCGAAGTCTTGCGCCACCGAGTGCAGAGGAATACGCTCGCCGCGAGAGCGGGTCCATGCTCGTCGGGCGTCGGATTCAGACCCCGTCCGGCGTCACGTCCTGAGCCTGGGCACAAGCGGAGGGGGAGGTCGTCCTCGGAGCTTCCCCTCCGGCCCGCTCTCGGCACAAGGAACACGTTTCAGAATGACGCCTCGCCGTCGGGGTGCGATGGTCGTTCCGAGACAAGGACGCAGGGAGCGTTCGTAGCCGGAGGCTACGGGCGCGACTGACGAAGCACTCGAGGCGAGCAGCGCGGCCCGAAACGGCCCTGGTCTTCGTTCTGAGACGTGTTCTCTAAAGCTCGGCGAGCCGCTGGATCCTGGCGAGGCGCCGGTGCGCGGCGGCCTTCGTCGCCGGAGGCTCACACCGCCGCGCGAGCTCGCGCAGCGAGAGTGTCGGGTGACGGAGTCGCAGGCGGGCGATCTCCCCCAGCTCCGGCGCGAGCTCGTCCAGGCGTCCCTCGCGCTCCAGGCGGCGAATGGCACGGAGCTGGACGTCGGCGGCGCGGCTCGTGCGGACGATGTTGGCATGGTCGGCGTTGGCGAGCCGGTTCGCGCGGGCCCGTGTGGAGGCCACCACCGCCTCCTCCCCGAGGTGGAGCGCCGCTTCCTGAGCGCCGAGGAACGCGAGCAGCTCGCCGATCGTCTCCGTTCCCTTCGCGTAGGCGACGGCGTGGCGGCTGCGCTCGTACACCGCGAGGGAGAAGCCGTCGGCGGCGGCAAGCTCGGCCAGGAAGGACGCCGACTCGGCGTCGGCGGCGCGAAGCTCGAAGTGCGCGTTGCGCGGCCCGCTGGCCGACCCGGAGGCGAGGAACGCCCCGCGCAGGTACGCCGCCCGACAGCAGGAGCGGGCCACGACCCGCCGGGGCGGCCGCTCGAGCGGCGCCAGGTTCGCATCGAGGATTCCCGCCTCGTTCAGCGCCTGGATGGCGCGAGCGTCGTCCTCGAGGTGGAGCTGGTAGCGCGTCTCCCGCTCGAAGGCGCGCCGCTTGTACGTCCTGATCTCGCACGGAACTCCGTAGGAGCGGAGGAGCGTGAACGCCCGCCGGGCCACCGGGCCGCTCGCCAGCTCGAGATGGAAGGCGATGTGGCCACCGCCGCGCAGGTGGACGCTGCCGGCCCCGCGGACGAGGGCCGAGAGCTCGGCCAGCCGACAGCAGGCTTTGCGCGGCTCGATCGCCGCGAGCTCCACACGTACGTCTTCCGAGAAGCCGGGAACCCGTGTCAAGACGAAGCCCTGTCCCGCCGGGCCGCGCTGGACGGCACGATGCGGCGTCCTCGGATGCGCCCGTAGCCTCCGGCTACGAACGCGCCCTGCGTCCTTGCCTCGCACTCGCCCAGCACACCCCGACGGGGAGGCGTCATCTTGAAACGGGTTCTCAGAGCTCGACGCCCTCCAGGGCGAGCAGCCGCCGCTTGTACTGGACGCCGAGCGAGCCGTAGCTGCCGAGCCCGGACGAGGAGACGACGCGGTGGCAGGGGACGACGAGCGGGAAGTTGTTCTCGGCGCAGAAGGTGCCGGCGGCTCGGGGGGCGCGCGGACGCCCGGCCAGCGCCGCGAGCTCGCCGTAGGTGACGACCTCGCCCCAGGGAACGCCCCGCAGCGCGTCGGCGAGCGCCTCCTGGAAGGGGGTGCCCCAGTCGGCGTCGACCTCGACGTCGTCGAAGCTCACTCGCTCGCCGCGGAAGTACGCGAGCACGCGCTCGGCGAGCGGATGCTCCGAGCGGTCGCCGGTCGACGCGCCTGCCCGCGGGAGCTCGTGGTAGAGGAGCTTCTCGGCCCGGAAGTAGAGCTCGCCGACTCCCCAGGCCGGCACCTCGTACGCCACCACGTCCATGCCCACGCCAATAGAATGCCCAGTCATGAGCGTCCCGGGAATCTTCCGTGTCCCGACGCCGGTCAACGAGCCGATTCGCGACTTCGCGCCGGGCTCGCCCGAGCGCGCCAGCCTGCAGCTGCGCCTCGAGCAGATGAAGAGCGAGCGGATCGAGATCCCGCTCGTGATCGGCGGCGAGGACGTCCAGACCGGCAACCTCAAGCAGGCGGTCATGCCGCACGACAAGGACCACGTCCTCGCCGACGTCCACCAGGGCGGGCCCAAGGAGGTCGAGGCCGCGATCAAGGCCTCGGCCGAGGCGTGGGAGGACTGGCACCGCGTCCCCTGGGAAGAGCGCGCCGCCGTCTTCCTGAGGGCGGCCGAGCTTCTTTCGGGGCCGTGGCGCGACACCCTGAACGCCGCCACCATGCTGGGCCAGTCGAAGACCGCCCATCAGGCCGAGATCGACGCCGCTTGCGAGCTGATCGACTTCTGGCGCTTCAACCCCTGGTTCATGACGCGGATGTACGAGGAGCAGCCCTTGTCGAGCCCGGGTGTCTGGAACCGGATGGAGTACCGGCCGCTCGAGGGCTTCGTCTTCGCCGTCTCGCCCTTCAACTTCACGGCCATCGGCGGCAACCTCACCGGCGCGCCCGCGCTCATGGGGAACACGGTCGTCTGGAAGCCCGCCTCGACGGCGATGCTCTCGGCCTACTACACGATGCGGCTCTTCCAGGAGGCCGGTCTTCCGGACGGCGTCATCAACCTGGTCTACGGTTCGGGCAAGGAGATCGGCGACCCGGCGCTCGCGAGCCCCGAACTCGCCGGAGTGCACTTCACCGGCTCGACGGTCGTCTTCCAGGACATGTGGAAGACGATCGGCGCGAATATCGCGAGCTACCGCAGCTATCCGCGCATCGTCGGCGAGACCGGCGGCAAGGACTTCATCGTCGCGCACCCGACCGCCGACGCCGAGGCCGTCGCCACCGCGATCCTACGCGGCTCCTTCGAGTACCAGGGCCAGAAGTGCTCGGCTGCCTCGCGGGTGTATGCGCCGGAGAGCATGTGGCCGGCGATCCAGGAGCAGCTCGTCTCGCAGGTCGGGGAGCTTCGCCACGGCGACGTCTCCGACTTCTCGAACTTCATGGGCGCGGTCATCGACGCGAGCTCGTTCGCGACGCAGAAGGAGGCGATCGAGGAGGCGAAGGCCGACGCGAAGAGCGAGGTCGTCGTCGGAGGCGGCTACGACGACTCCGAGGGCTACTTCGTCGAGCCGACCGTCATCCGCACCGAGGATCCTGACTTCAGGCTCCTCCGCGACGAGCTCTTCGGACCCGTGGTCACCACTTTCGTCTACCCGGACGGGCGCTGGGAGGAGACGCTCGAGCTGATCGACCGGACGGCGCCCTACGCGCTCACGGGCGCGATCTTCGCCGGCGAGCGCGAGGCGGTGGTCGAAGCCTCCGACGTGCTCCGCTACGCGGCCGGGAACCTCTACGTGAACGACAAGCCCACGGGCGCGGTGGTCGCGCAGCAGCCCTTCGGCGGCGCGCGCGCCTCCGGGACGAACGACAAGGCGGGCTCCCTCTGGAACCTGATCCGCTGGGTCAGCCCGCGAACGATCAAGGAGACCTTCGTCCCGCCGACCGACTACCGCTACCCGTACATGGCCCCGGACGGGGGCTAGGCACCCTCAGCCGAGCGGAGCGATAACCGACTTCCTCCCCCTGCCCGCGAAGAGGAGAAGGTCGACCATCCGGAACGTCCTCGGGTTCGGGCCGAGCGTCGGGCGCCACGTCGGGTCGCGGACGATCGAGAACTCGCTCCCTTCCATCGCGCGGTGGAACGTCTCCGCGACGATGCGGGCGCCGACTCCGCCCAGCTTGCCGCGATCGACCTCGGCCTCACGCAAGATGTAGAACCAGAGCGGCGTGTCCCGGAGGAAGGCGTCGCGCTGGGCCTTCGTGAGCGCCTCGAGATCGGCGCCGTTCTTGCCGTTCCTGATCTGAGACTTCGTGAGGGTCGTCACCGCGACGCCCTTTCTGCGCATGAACCTCGCCATCTGCTGGCCGGTGGCGAGGCGGAGCATCTTGGCCCTGATGAGGTTGCGGAGCGCGAGATTGCGCGTCTCGCCCGCGGAGATCCGACGGAGCCTGCGAAGAGTCTGGACAAGCGCCGTGTCGATGCGCATGGCGCGGTTGAACCTTGCGGCCGAGACGACCAGGTCGTCCCGGTCGGCCTCCCCGAAGTCGTAGAGCCGGCGGAAGTCTGCGATCCAGTTGCTCGGCAGCCGCCTCCCGCCGCCGAGGTTGCCGCTTCCTCCCGAGAAGTCGAAGAGCAGGTCGAGAAAGCCGCTCCCGAAGTCGAAGCGCCGGTTCCAGTTGTACTCGTCGCGGACCATGCTGTGGCCGAGCCGGAAGGCGGCCACCGAGAACTCGATCGGCATCGTCGGCACGTCCGTCGGGGCCGCGCCGACCTCGAACACCTTCCGATCGTTGCCGAACACGTCGCGGACGACTGCGCCCTCGCAAATACGGGGCAGGTAGTCGTGGCGAAGCATCCACTGGTAGTGCTTGACCACGAGCTCGCGGGCCCTGACGAAGCGCTGGGCGGGCGGAACCGAGGAGGGAAGGGTGTCCACCACCCTGTTGTGGAAGCGGATCATGGCAAGGTGCGTCTGGGCGACCGCGAGGTTCTCGTCGTTCCGCTCATCGGGGATCACGGCCTTTCGCCTCTGCGCGGCGCTCCCGCTCGATCCGCGGGGAAGGTCGAAGCCCTGCTTCGCTTCGTCCGGGCCTACCGCGTCGGTCCTCCCCATCTTGAGGTGAGTCTCGTCCTCGTAGAACTTCTCCGAAGCCGGATCCTGAGGGCCGGCGCCGTAGAGGGAGTCGAGGTCGAGGCTGGGCGAGCGGGCCTGGACGAGCTGGGCCGGCGTCACCCTCTCCCCGAGCATGACCGCGGTCTTGTCGAACGTGAGGTCGTGGTCGACGAACTGGCCGAGGTACGTGAAGCCCGCCGGGATCCGCCCGTCGCGGCGGCGGTCGACGTTGGTCATTGCGTCGGCGACCCGCTCCAGCAACGAGTCGGAAAGCCGCGGCCCCCTCGGCCCGAGCCTCGTGAAGCGAAACGGCGGCGCCGCAGCCTCGATGGCGGCCGCGAGCGGGCGGGCGCGGCCGCCGGCACTCTCGGCGAGGAGACCCTCGCCGAGCACGAAGTAGCTCTCGGAACCGTGGTGCTCCATCTCGGAGGCGAGAATTCCACGACTCCGGACGGGTGTCAATCGCCGGGCGACGCTTCTCCATCCTCGAGCTGTGCGACCGCCTGCTCGAAGACCTGCTCCGGCTGCGCGCCGAGAACGAGTAGGCGCCGGTCGAGAACGAAGGCCGGAATCGCATGGATGCCGAGCCGGTTGGCGTCCTGTGTGGACACGGCCACTCGCTCCGAGTAGCGACCTTCGGTGAGGACCTGGGCCGCCTCGTCCCGGTCGAGCCCTGACTCGGCGACGACGTCGAGCAGGACGTCGTCGTTCCCGAGATCCGCGCCCTCCGACCAGTAGGCATGCATGAGCCGTGAGTGCACCGGCTCGTGCAGGTCGCGATCGCGGGCGAGCTCGGTCACCTGGAGGGCGTGGAGCGTGTTCGGGAGCTTCGGCGAGGGAGCGAAGGTGAGCCCTGCAGCCTCCACCTTCCGCCGCGTGTGCTCGTGGATGCCTGGGCCGTAGCGGCGCTCTAGGTCGGCTCGCGGCAGGCCTTCCTCGGGATACTCGGGATGGAGGAAGAACGGGAACCAGTCGACCTGCGCGCCGAACCGGCGCTCCAGCCACTCGGCCCTGGCGAGGCCGACGTAGCAGAACGGTCAGGTGTAGTCGCTCCAGATGGCGACCGGCAGCGCGTCCATCGTTCCCAGCCTACGCGCCGCCGGCGCGGTGGAGCGCCGCGTGGATCTCCCGGCCGACCTTGGCGGGGACCCCGGGGACGCCCTCCAGCTCCTCCGGGCTCGCCGCGAGCAGGCGCTCCGGCGAGCCGAAGTGCTGGATCAGCGCGCGCTTGCGGGCGGGACCGACGCGGGGCAGCGCGTCCAGAATCGACTCCCGCGCCTTCGCGTCGCGGCGGTGCCGGTGGAACCCGAGCGCAAAACGGTGCGCTTCGTCGCGGATCCGCTGCAGGAGCTGCAAGCCCGCCGAATCGCGCCGGAGAACCATCGCCTTAGGCTGCCCCGGGACGAACACCTCCTCCTCCCGCTTCGCCAGCGCGATCACGGCGAGTCGGGGCAGATCGTACTCCTGGATTGCGGCGAGCGCTGCCGAGAGCTGGCCCTTGCCGCCGTCGACGACGACGAGATTCGGGATCGCGGCGAAGCCCTCGTCGTAGCGCTCCGCCGTCACCTGGCGCGCCCGCGCGAACCGGCGTGAGATCACCTCGGCCATCATCGCGAAGTCGTCTTGGCCGTCCACGCGCTTGATCCCGAACTTCCGGTAGTGCGCCTTCTTGGGCACGGCGTCCTGGAAGACGACCATGGAGCCGACCGGCGATTCCCCCTGGATGTTCGAGATGTCGAAGCACTCGATGCGGATCGGGAGGCTCTCGAGGTTCAGGCACTCACGCAGCTCTTCGAGCGCCTCGATGCGGCGAAGGCGCTTGCGCTCGCGGTTGGCTGCGTCGCTCTCGAGCGCCAGCTCGGCGTTTGCCTGAGCCAGCTCCTGCAGGCGCCGCTTCTCGCCGCGACGGGCCGGCCGGACCTCGACCTTGGAGCCGCGCAGATCGGAGAGATAGCCGGCGAGTGCGTCGGTCGGACCGACGTCGGGCGGCACGACGATCAGCGGCGGAACGCTCGGCGCGCCGCCGTAGTACTCGAGGCAGAAGGACTCGAGCAGCAGCGGAACGTCCTCACCCGCCTCGTTCTCCAGGTAGAAGGTGTGCCGGTCGACCAGGCGCCCGCCCCGGAGGGGGAAGACCTGCACCGCGGCCGTCCGTCCGGTCGCAGCGATGCCGATCACGTCGACGGTGCCGATGGCGCGCTTGTCGGCCGCCTGCCGCTCGGCCAGGTGACGGACGGCGGTCAGGCGGTTTCGGTAGCGCGCCGCCTCCTCGAACTCCTGTCGCTCGGCGGCGGCGTGCATCTTCTGCTCCAGCTCGCGCAGGACAGGTCGCGTCTCGCCGGAGAGGAACTCGATCACGCGCTCGACGATCTCGCGGTAGTCCTCCTTTGTGACGTAGCCGACGCAGGGCGCCAGACACCTGTCGATGTGGTAGTCGAGGCACGGGATCCCGGAGTGCCGCCCCGGCTGCGGCCCCTCGCACGGCCGGTACGGGAAGACGCGGTTGAGGACGTCGAGGGTCTCCCGCACCTTCTTCGCGGACGCGTACGGGCCGAAGTAGACGACTCCGCGGCGGTGCCGCTCCCGCGTGAACATGACGCGCGGGTACTCGTCCTCCACGGTGACGGCGATGTACGGGTAGCTCTTGTCGTCGCGCAAGCGGACGTTGAAAGTCGGCCGGTAGCGCTTGATCAGGTTCTGCTCGAGGTGGAAGGCCTCCACCTCCGTCGACGTGACGATCACCTCGATCTGCTCGACGCGCTCGATCAGCCGGTCGAGCCCGAGCCGGCTGTCTCCTCCGCGAAAGTACGAGCGCACGCGGGCCCGCAGCGACTTCGCCTTGCCGACGTAGAGCACCGTGCCCTTTCCGTCGCGGAACAGGTAGACGCCCGGCTTCGCCGGGAGGCCTTTCAGTTGCTCCTCGATGCGCTCCTCGCGCGGGGTTTCGGTAGCAGTGGCCATCACGGCCAAGCCTAGCCAGGGCCGGTCAGCGCGCCGGCGACGGCCTCCAGCACTTCGCCGGCGCTCTCGCGCAGAACGAGCTCGGCGCGTCCGTCCACCCAGGTCGGCGTGCGGTTGACGACCGCGACCTTGCCGCCGGCGGCGAGCGTCGCGCGCGGCAGGTCGGCGACCGGGTAGACCTCGAGCGACGAGCCGACGACGAGCAGCAGCCCGGCTTCCTCGACGAGCGCGGTCGCGCGCTCCATCGCCCCCTCGGGCAGGAGCTCGTCGAAGAAGACGACGTCGGGCCTGAGGATCGCGCCGCAGGCGGGACACGGCGGCGCTCCGTGGCCCTCGATCAGCGGAACGACGTCGGCCAGCGCGGAGCGTTCCCCACATCCGGGGCAGGACGAGGTCCGGATCGAGCCGTGCACCTCGATCACGTCCTGCGAGCCAGCGCGCTCGTGGAGCAGATCGATGTTCTGGGTCACGACCGCGCGAACGAGCCCGCGCCGCTCGAGCGCGGCGAGCCCCAGGTGCGCCGCGTTCGGCTCCGCGGCGGTGAGCATCGCGAAACGCGGCGCGTAGAAGCGCCAGACCTTCTCCGGTTCGCGCCGAAAGGCGCCGAGGGTCGCGTATTCCCGCGGGTCGAACTCGGCCCAGATCCCCGAGGCGGAGCGGAAGTCGGGCACGCCGCTCTCGGTGGAGACGCCCGCTCCGGTGAGAACGACGCACGGCTGGTTGTCACGGATCAAGACGGCAAGCCGCTCGGGCATGCCGGCAACTGTAGGGAACAACCCGCGTCGTCCGGTCGTTCGGTCTCGTGGATGGGCCTCAACGGGCGAGAGAAGCTTCTGGACGCGACCTTCGGCGCCGTGTGCGAGACGACGCACTGCTCCGAAGAGCGCCGCCGCACGCTCGAGGAGGTCGTCAACCTCGCCGTGGAGCTTGCCCGCGAGGGGCGCGAAGGACGCAAGATCGGGACGTTGTTCGTGATCGGCGACGTGGAGCTCGTCTCCGAGCAATCGCGGCCACTTATCCTCGACCCGCTTTTCGGGCACGCCGACGAGCTCCTCCGCGTCGAGCGGCCCGAGCTCCGCGAGACCGTGAAGGAGCTCGCCCAGCTCGACGGCGCCTTCCTCCTCGACGACGACGGGACGTTCGTCTCGGCAGGGCGCTTCATCGACGTGGACGTGAGCGCGCCAGAGAACTTCCTCCCCGGGCTCGGAACGCGCCACGCGGCCGCGGCCTCGATCTCGCGGACGACCGGCGCCGTCGCGGTGGTCGTCTCCCAGAGCTCGGTCGTGCGCGTCTTCGCGCGCGGCGAGGTGCGCGCAGAGATTATTCCCGAGCTCTTCCTCATGTCGCGCGAGAGCCTCTTCACGCGCCGCGCCGAGGTCACGCAGATGCCCGAGGCCGGCGTCACGCTCGCGGTCGCCGCCGAAGGGTAAGACGGTCGCGGGCGCGCCCGCCTGCCCGCCGGCGGACGCGCCGCGCCCGCTTCGAATGTACGCAGGAACCCGTCACACGAGTGGGTACGATTGAGCCGTGGCTGAGGAGACTTCGACGCAATACGCCGCCTACACCCTCTACAAGGCCGATCCGGCATGGCTGCGGCTGCCGATCGAGGAGCGAAGCGCCGCCAAGGACGCGTTCGCCGAGGTCGTGGAGGACTGGGCCGAGCGGATGGAGCTGCGCCCCTACAGCCTCGTCGGCGTCCGGCCCGAGGCCGACCTCATGCTCTGGAAGCTGACAGAGCGCTACGACGACCTCCGCGAGCTCGGCACGGCTTTGAACGGCACGCCGCTCGCCGGCTGGCTGACGACGCCGTACTCCTATCTCGCCGCCAGCGAGCCGTCCCAGTACTTCGAGCAGAAGAGCAAGCGGCCGCGCCGAGTCGTCCCGCGCGGGGCGCCGTATCTCGTCGTCTACCCGTTCGTGAAGAAGCGCGAGTGGTACTCGCTGCCGATGAACGACCGTCGTCGAGCCATGCAGGAGCACGCAGCCGTCGGCAGCCGCTTCGTCACGATCACGAACCATACGACGTACTCCTTCGGGATCGACGACCAGGAGTTCATGACCGCATTCGAGTGCGAGGCGCCGTCGGACTTCCTCCAGCTGATGAAGACGCTGCGCGAGACCGAGGCGAGCCGCTACACCGAGCGGGACACGCCGATTTTCGTCGGCACGGCGATGGACATCCGCGAGGTCCTCGACTCGCTCGACGGCGCCGCGGCGCGCGTCCCGACCTAGCCCGGCGACGACCTCGTCCGCGCCGGCCGTGTCAGCTGCGGCAGGGGATGCTTCGAGGGGGAGTGACCGCGAAGCGCCGCGCGACGGTGAGGGCCAGCCCTGCGGCCAGGGCCGCCCGGACGACGCGGACGAGATTCGTCTCGATGTACCCGAAGCGGCGTAGGCGCTCCCCGTAGCCCGGCGTGGCGGCACCGGGCCAACGGCCGGACGACTCCGCGAGCGCGAGGGAGTCGCCGCCGGGGCCTGCTCGGACGATCGCGGCGCCCACGGCCTCGGCGTTGAAAGGTGGGCGCTGGACGATGCGGACGAGCCGAGTCATGCGCTGCCCTTTATAAGCAATTCGTGGCGAAAGCGGTAATGTCGAGAAGCAATGCTTCAGCGCCGGAGCAGGAGAGCCGCTGGAACCTGACCCGCCTGAAGCAGCAGTGCGGCCGCCGACGGCGACCTCCGGCATACCCGAGGTCGACGCCGCGCTCGGGGGTCTCTTCTGGGGCGACAACGTCGTCTGGGAGGCGGACGACAACACGGCGCTCGAGCCCTTCTTCGCAGCCGTCGTGGACAGCCGCGCGCGGTACCGCTTCGCCGCGTACGTGACGCTCTCGCGGGCGCCGGAGGAGATCCGGAAGGCGTTCCCTGGGCTCGACGTGATCGATGCCCGGGCGGGAGGCCCGCTCGCGCAGCCTGGTGCGCTGATCGAGGCGGTGCGGCGGGCGTGCTTGCCCCACCACCACGACCTCCTCCTCTTCGACGGCCTCGAGGCGATGAGCGAGCGCTGGGGGGCGCAGACCGCGCACCGGTTCTTCACGCTCAGCTGCCCCCTCCTCCTCGAGCTCGGCGCCGTTGCGTACTGGTCGCTCGCGCCGACGACCTACCCGCAGGTGATGCGCAGAGAGATCGAGGGCGTGACGCAGTGCGTGGTCGTCGTCCGGGATGGGAGGCTGCGCGTGGCCAAGGCGGAGGGCCGCCCGCCGGGCATCGAGGGCAGCGTCTTCCGCTACCGGGTAGAGCAAGGTCGACCGGTGCTCGCAGCGGCGCCCGCCGCCGCACGCCTGGGGACCGCCCTCCGGGCCGTGCGGACCTCCCGCGGGCTCTCGCAGAGCGCGCTTGCGCGCCTCGCAGGCATCTCCCCCAGCGCAATCTCGCAGGCCGAGCGCGGCCAGCGCGGTCTCTCACTCGACACGCTGCTCGACCTGAGCGCGAAGCTCAACGTCACCCTCGACGACCTCCTGCGGGGCGAGGTCGCGCCGGGCTACCGGCTGGTGCGGCGGGACGATCCCTGGACGCGCAGCGGCGCGCAGCCGCATCCGCTCTTCGACGATCCTCATGCCGGGCTCCGTGCCTACGTCATCCGACTAGGGCCGGGCGAGTCGACCGCGCCCGGGCTCGTCCACAAGGGAATCGAGCTCGTCACAGTCGCCCTTGGGCTCGTCCAGGTCCAGCTCTCGACCGGGCAGCCGGTCCTGCGAAGCGGCGAGGCGCTGATCGCCGAGTCGAGCCGGATCGAGGGCTGGCGCAACCTCGCCGACCGCGAGGCGCTCGTCTTCTGGATCCTCCGCGACGACGCAGCCCGCACCCACCAATGAGCGACTCTCGCTGAATGCGGCACAGAGGTCACGCTGCGTACTGCGGGCGCCCGGTGGGCCGGTAGACCTGGATCGTCACCCGCCGAGGGTGGCCCGCGAGTCGATCAGCTCGAGTGCTATGTCAGGGCCGGTCGCGGAGCACAGCCGGGTGCGCTGGCCGACGACCACGGGATAGGTGAGCAGGGTGAGCTCGTCGACCAGCTGGTTATCGACGAGCCAGCGGACCAGGTTGCCGCTGCCGTGCACTTGCAGCTCGCCTCCCGGCTTGGCTCTGGGCTCGCCGACGGCGGCCGCGACGTCTCCGGAGAGGACGTTCGTGTCCGCCCATTGCGGGTCGGTGAGCGTGGTCGATGCCACGTACTTGGGCCGCGTGTTCAACGCCACTGAGATCGGGTTGTTGCCCTGATTTTCCCCCCAGGAGCCGGTTCCCCAGGAACCGGCGAAGATCTCGTAGGTCCGCCGGCCGAACAGGAACGCATCGGCGCGCTGTTAGACATCGGCGAGGAACGTCTCGGCCTCGTTATCGAAGAGCGGCAAGGCCCATCCGCCGCGCTCGAATCCGCCCCTGCGGTCCTCATCCGGCCCGCCGAGGCCCTGCATCACGCCCTCGACAGAGACGTTCGTGGTGGTCGTCAGTTTCACGGTCGCAGGTCCCTTCTCGTTGGTTTAGTCGTCGTTCGGTACGACCGGACCGCCGCACCGAACTCATCGGTCTTGCCACGGTCGCTGCCGGCCGGGATCAGTAGCCGTACGTGTGCTCGTCGCGCCAGGCGCGCCACATGCCGAAGACACCCGCCGCGACAGCCGC
>JBOHAB010000004.1:0-29468 GCA_050697655.1 Gaiellaceae bacterium | reverse complement strand
GTGAAGAAGAGTTGCCACTTCGGACACGATTCTAGCGGCCGAGCGGGAAGAGGCGGTGCCGCGCCCGATCGGCGACGGCACCGCCGCCCCATGGCCGCAAGCCGCTAGCTTCGCGAGTCGAAGAAGACGCCGTGCGGCTGCGCGCCGTCCTCGTACGGGAAGAGGTCGATCTGCTCGCCCATCCGGTTGTCGACCTGACTACCTTCGAACAGCTCGAGGCTGGACCGTGGGCAGACCGGGCGCGGGCAGAGCTCGCTGCCACCGGCGAACGGGTGCGCAAGCGCGATCCGAACGCCGTCGAGACGCTCACCCCTCAGGAGCTCCAGGTGGCGCTCATGGTCGCGCAAGGAGCGACGAACAAGGAAGCTGCGGCCGCCCTGTTCGTCAGCCCGAAGACGATCGAGGCGCAGCTGAGCTCGGTCTACCGCAAGCTCGGCCTGCGGTCGCGAACCGAGCTCGCCGGCCGCTTCGCGCGGGAGGGGCGGATCACGACGTCGGTCTAACATCGGGTCGTGATCTCCACGTATTCGCTCGTCGCCTGCGACCTCGAGGCTCGCGAATGGGGCGTCGCCGTCCAGTCGAAGTTTCTGGCGGTCGGCTCGGCGGTGCCTGCGGCCGAGGCCGAGGTCGGCGCCCTGGCCACGCAGGCGTGGGCGAACCTCGCCTATCGGCCGCAGGGGCTCGCGCTCCTGCGCGAGGGGTACGCCGCGGAGGACGTCCTACGAAGGCTGATCGGCGCGGACGACGGACGGGATCACCGCCAGCTCGGCGTCGTCGACGTGCACGGGGGCGCCGCGACCTACACGGGCTCCGAGTGCCTCGAGTGGGCCGGCGGCACGACGGGTCCCGGCTACACAGCACAGGGGAACATTCTCGTCTCGGCGGCCACCGTCGAGGCGCTGGCGTCGTCCTTCGAGGGCTCCGCCGGACAGGGGCTGGCCGAGCGGCTCATCCTCAGCCTCGCGGCCGGGGAGTCGGCCGGCGGCGACCGGCGCGGGCGCCAGTCGGCTGCGCTCCTCGTCGTCCGCAAGGACGGCGGCTACGGCGGGACGAGCGACGTCTCGGTCGACCTCAGGGTCGACGACCATCCGCAGCCGATCGAGGAGCTGGAGCGGATCTACCGCATCCACGACCTCCTCTTCGGCCAGACGCCGGACGACGAGTGGCTGGAGGTCGACGAGCGGCTGGCGGCCGAGCTGGGCGAGCGCCTGGCGGCGCTCGGCTATGACGGAGAGCTTGCAAACGCGCTCGCCGCCTGGGCGGGCACGGAGAACCTCGAGGAGCGCGTTCGCAGCGTCGACCGCATCGACCCCGTCGTGCTCGAGCAGCTGCGCGCGAGGTAGTCGGGATGGAGCCGGACGCAGTTCGAGAGATCGAGCCCGAGACCCCGGGCGAGGAGGACACCGAGCATCCGGTCACCCCGCTCGAGCTCTTCTTCGACCTTGTCTTCGTCTTCGCGCTGACCCAGGTGACCGGCTTCATGTCGGACGACCCGACCTGGTCCGGGGGCGGCAGGGGCATGCTCATCCTCGCGGCGCTCTGGTGGACCTGGGGCGCCTACGCCTGGCTCACGAACGAGATCGACCCCGACGAGGGGTCGGCCCGCTTGGCCGTTTTCGGCGCGATGGCGGCGATGTTCGTCGTCGGGCTCGCGGTGCCACATGCGTTCTCGAGCGACGCCGTGCTCTTCGGCCTCGCCTACTTCGCGGTACGTCTGATGCACATCGTCCTCTTCGCCGAGGCGACGCCCAACGTCGACGTCCGCCAAGCCGCCTTCCGGCTGGCACGAACGGCGATCCCCGGCCCGGCGCTGATCGTCGTCGCCGGTTTCTTCGACGGCTGGGTCGAGATTGCCCTGTGGCTTCTCGCACTCGCGATCGACTACGGCGGGCCGTACGTCTTCGGCGTGCGCGGCTTCTCCGTCTCCGCCGGCCACTTCGCCGAGCGCTATGGGCTGATCGTGATCATCGCTCTCGGCGAGTCGATCGTCGCGATCGGGATCGGAGCAGCCGGGATCGAGCTCGACCCCACCGTCGTGGTCGCCGCGATCCTCGGGCTCGTCCTCGCGTGCGCGCTCTGGTGGGCGTACTTCGACGTCGTCGCGCTCGTCGCCCGGAGGAAGCTGGTGGAGGCACGCGGCCACGAACGCGCGCTGTTGGCGCGCGACACCTACAGCTACCTCCACCTGCCGATGTTCGCGGGCATCGTCCTCGTCGCCCTCGGCGCCAAGAAGGTGCTCGAGCACGTGAACGAGCCGCTCGCGACGGTCCCCGCCGTCGCGCTCTGCGGCGGCGTGGCCTTTTACCTCCTGAGCCACGACGCCATGCGCTACCGAAGCGTGCGCAGCGTGAACCCGCGTCGCATCCTGGCCGCGGCGGCCAGTGCGGCGCTGATCCCCGTGGTGACGCGCGTGGACGGCGTCGTCGCGCTCGCGCTCGTCGTCGGCATCTGCGTCGCCTTGATCGCCTACGAGACGCTGCGGTTCAGGGAGGCCCGGGCGCGCATCCGCACGGCAGTCTGAGGCTGGACAGGCCTCCGGCGATCGCAGCTCGGAGAACCTGAGTCCGCACGGGCTGGCCGCGAGGGCTCGACGAAGGGTCTTTCTCGGGAGGCGCGAAGACCGCTCTGCATGCACGTCGACGTCGAGAAGCGCTTCGAGCTCTGGTACGAGCGCCTCAGCATCTTCCGAGCGGTCGCCACGGTGATCGTCGCTGCGGTGTTCCTCGTGTTCCTGGCGGGCCTCCTGGAACGCCTCGTCGAGCCGGAGACGTTCACGAGCCTCGGGCTCGCCTATTGGTGGGCGGTTACCACGGTGACGACCGTCGGCTACGGCGACATCGTCCCCGAATCGACCTGGGGCCGACTGGTCGCCAGCGGGCTGATGCTCGTGGGCCTTGGGCTCATCCCAACGCTGACGAGCCTCATCGTCGCCACGCTCGTAGGCAAGCGGACGGCCGCGCAGCAGGCGCAGCTCGACCGACAGGGTAGAGAGCACGCAGCCGCGTTGGCGCGAATCGAGGAGCACCTCGTCCGTCTCAGAGAGGACAGGGCCGAGGACGCCCAGGAGCAAGGCTAGACTCGGAGCGTCTTGAGCGACCTCGATCCGAGGATCAGCCGCCAGGAAGCGAAGCGCCGCCAGATTCGCCGGCGCCGCCTCACCGCGGCCGCCGTCGCCGGGCTCGTCATCGTCGCCGCGCTCGCCGGCGCCTGGGTCGCCCGCGGCTCGGACGACCCGAAGGCAGCCCCCACCGCCCAGACGGGCGCCGAAACTGAGACAGCGCCGAGCCCGACGACGACCCAGGAGGAAAGCGAGGCCTCCCCGCCGGAAAAGCCCGAGAAGCCGTCGAGCCGGACGAAGCTCGTCCTTCGAAGGACGCTGGGCGGGGACATCTCGCCCAAGTCGGTCGAGTCCTCCGGAACGGGGCTCATCTTTGCGCAGAACATGATGTACCGGCACTCCGTGACGGTCTACGACGCGGAGACGCTGCAGCTCGAAAAGACGATTCCTGACTCCGTCCGCCTGGCGGACTTCGGCTACGAGCGTTTCTCCGGGGAAACGCTGGGTGCTCCTGTCGAGGCCGCCTTCTCGCCGGACGGCTCCTACGCCTACGTGTCGAACTACTCGATGTACGGCGAAGGGTTCGGCCCGGAAGGCGACGACGGCTGCACGCCGAGCTCCGGCTACGACGACAGCTTCGTCTACCGGATCTCGCTGGAGACGCTCGAGATCGACGACGCCTACCGGGTCGGGGCGGTGCCGAAGGTCGTGGCCGTGACGCCCGACGGACGCTTCGTCCTCGTCGCCAACTGGTGCACCTGGGACCTCAGCGTCATCTCGACCAACCGCGGCCGCGAGGTCCGGCGCATCCCGATGGGCGAGTATCCGCGTGGAATCGCGGTCTCGGAGGGCGGCGACGCGGCCTACGTCGCGATCATGGGCGGAAGCACGCTCGTGCGGGTCGACCTGCAGACGTGGAAGACGTCCAGCATCCCGATCGGGTCAGGGCCGCGCGCGCTCGAGCTCGATCCTTCCGGCAAGTGGATCTACGCGACGCTGAACGCCGAAGGGCGCGTGGCGAAGCTCAACCTGCGGACCGGCCGCGTGAAGAAGGTCTCGACCGGGACGCTGCCGCGCAGCCTGGCCATGTCCGAGGACGCCAAGGCGCTGTACGTCGTCAACTACGAGTCGGGGACGGTCAGCAAGCTCCGCACCTCGGACCTGAAGGTCCTGCAGACGATCTCGGCCTGCTTCCACCCGATCGGAATCACGTACGACGCGCCGACCCGGCGCGTCTGGGTCGCATGCTACGGCGGCTCGCTCCTCGTCTTCAACGACCGCCGCTAGGACCATCGTAGGGGGATGGAGCCAGCGGGATTCGAACCCGCGACCTTCTGGCTGCCAGCCAGACGCTCTCCCAGCTGAGCTATGGCCCCTTGGCGACGTTCAGTCTACCCGGCGACCGCGAGCTCGACCGAGGGGACGTCGCCCCAGAGCTCTTCGAGGCGGTAGTACTGCCGCGCCTCGGGTGTGAAGACGTGGAGGACGACGTCGAGGTAGTCGGCGAGGATCCACCTGGCCTCGCGCTCCCCGGCGACGGTGCGCGGCACGAGCCCTTCCTCCTTCTTCAGCCGCTCGCGAACTTCGTCGTAGACGGCCTTCGTCTGACGCGGGGTTTGCCCGGTGCAGAGCACGAAGAAGTCCGTGTACGAGCACACGGGCCGCATGTCGAGGATGACGACGTCGGCCGCGAGCTTCTCCTGGGCAAGCGCCGCGATGCGGCGAGCGTGCTCGATCGGCGTCAGTGGCCTGGCATCTCCTGGGTCAACGCTCTCAGCGTAGCTCGGCCTTGCAGAGGAGGTCAACAGTTCCCATGGTAGAGACCCCGCTCGACGATGCGCTCGGCGACCTCGTGAGGCATCAGCGCGTCGACCGGCTCGCCTCGTTCGAGGCGGGCCCGGAGGTCCGACGAGGAGACATCCACCGCCGGAATCTCGAAGAGCTCAACGCCGTCGGGACGCCTCAGGGCGGCGAGCACGGGCTCCAGCCGCTCCCTCGGATAGCCCGGCCGGGTGGCGACGCCGAGGCGAACGAGGTCGAGGATCTCGTCGTGCTCCTTCCACGTGAGGAAGTCGGCGAACTCGTCGGCGCCGACGAGGAAGACAGTCGTCTCCGGGTCGAAGTCGCCGGCTCGAAGGGAGTCGACCGTGTACGCGTGGTCGTCCCGGCGCACCTCGGCGAGCGGGACGCCGGCGAAGGCGGCCTGCGCGAGCTCGAAGCGTTCCTCGACCGGCGTCCGCACGGGCTTGTGGCCCGGCTCGGCAACCACGAGCACAATGACCCGGTCGAGCCCGAAGCGCTCGACCGCCTCGACGGCCAGGGCGAGGTGTCCGGCGTGCGGCGGGTCGAAGGCGCCGCCGAGAAGGCCCGTCGTCACTCGTTCTCGAACTCCACGACGGCATCCGGCTTGACGCCGGCGGCGCGGAGCTCCTCCTCGGTCGCCTCGCCGCGCACCCGATAGCCGCGCGGCGTGCGAAAGATACGGAACCGGCGGTGGTGCGGGGGCCGAGGCCGGTAGACGAGGAAGTCGGCAAGTTCCTTTCCCGAAAGTGCCGGCGCGCGCTCGGGAACGAGGGTGAAGAGCATCCTCTTCAGCTCGTCGATTCCCTCACCCGTGGCCGCCGACGTCGCTACGACTCCCAGCACACGCGGATCCTCGACCACGAACGCCGGTGGCTCGGGGAGGAGGTCGATCTTGTTGAGGACGACGATCTGCGGCCGCTCGGCGAGCCCGGCGCCGTAGGCGGCGAGCTCGCGGTCGATCGCGTGGAAGCGCGCCTCGACGTCCTCCTGCGCCTCGATCACGTGCAGGAAGAGCCGCGCGCGCTCGAGGTGCGCGAGGAACTCGTCCCCGAGGCCGACACCCTCGCTGGCGCCCTCGAGCAGGCCGGGCACGTCCGCGACGGTCAGCTGCCGCCCGTCGTGCGCCTCGACGGTGCCGAGAACGGGGGCGATCGTCGTGAACGGATAGTCGGCGACCTTCGGCTTCGCGTTCGAGATCCGCCGCAGGAGCGAGGACTTGCCCGCGTTCGGGAAACCGAGCAGCGCTGCGTCCGCCAGCAGCTTCAGGCGCAGGGCGAGGGTCGCCTCCTCCCCGGGCGATCCCAGCTCGGCCAACCGCGGTGCCTGGTGGGTCGGCGAGGCAAAGCGCCGGTTGCCGGCGCCGCCCCGGCCGCCGTGCGCTGCGACGATACGGGCGCCGGCATGGACGAGATCGGCCAGGACGCGCCCGTCTTCGTCCAGGACCTGCGTTCCCACAGGGACGCCCAGCTCGACATCGTCGCCGTCCGCCCCCCGCCGGTTCGATCCTTCTCCGTGGCGCCCGCGGGTCGCCTCGAACCGGGACTTGCGGTGGAAGAAACCGAGATCGCGGAGATCGGGGTCGGCCACGAATACGACGTCGCCGCCGTCGCCGCCGTCGCCGCCGTCCGGGCCGCCCTTCGGCACGAACTTCTCGCGCCGGAAGCTGAGCGAGCCGTCGCCGCCGCGCCCGCCCTTGACGCGGACCCGCGCGCGGTCGAAGAACACTCGGCGACCTAGTCCACGGAGACGACCCGACCCGCGCCGCCCGCTCGGAAAACAACCTTTCCGTCGCGCGTGGCGAAGATCGTGTGGTCGCGGCCGAGGCCCGTGCCCGGGCCGGGCCGGAAGCGCGTGCCGCGCTGACGGACGACGATCATGCCCGCCTTGATCTCCTGGCCGTCGAAGACCTTGACGCCGAGCCGCTTGGACTCGGAGTCGCGGCCGTTCTTCGACGAGCCCAGTCCTTTCTTGTGAGCCATTCCCTACTCCTCGGTCTTCTTCTTCGCGGGCTTGCGCGCCGTCGGCTTCTTCGCGGCGGCCGGCTTCGCCTCGGTCGTCGCGGTCTCCTTCTTGGCCGTCCTCGTCGTGCGCTTTCGGGTAGCTCCGATCTTCTGCACCTCGACGCGGGTGAGGCTGGCGCGGAAGCCGTTCCGGCGCTTGTACCCGGTGCGGCGCCGGTGCTTGCCGACGATCACCTTCTTGCCGAGGACGTGCTCGTCCACCTTGACGGTTACCTGCTGGCCCTTGAGATCCGAGCCCAGCTTCGGGTCGCCGTCGCCGCCGAGCATGACGAGGTCGGGATGGAAGGTCTTGCCCTCGGCGTGAGGGACGCGGTCGACGAGCAGCCGCTGGCCTTCCCGCACGCGGTACTGCTTGTTCCCAATGGAGATGACGGCGTAGGTGCTCATAACAGGAAAGGAGCGGGCCGGGCCCGCTTCGGCAGACAGTCTAGCCAGCGTCCTCCACCGTCGCAACGGGCTCAGCAGCCGTCTCCGCCGCCGGCTTCTTCTTCCGGCGCCGGCCACCCCGGGAGCCGCGCCGGGTCTTCTTCTTGGGCTTCTCCTCGGGCGGAGCGTCACCGTTGGAGCTCGGCTCCTCGACCTCGGCGACCGCCTCCACGGGTTCGACGACTTCCACCGCGTCGCTCTTCGCGGGCGCGTCGGCCGAGACTGCCGGCTTCTTCTTGCGGCCGCGGCCGCCGCGCGAGCCGCGCCGTGTCTTCTTCTTGGGCTTCTCGGCAGGCTGGTCGCCGTCCGTGCTCGGCTCGGACGCTTCCTCGACGGTCTCGAGCAATGCCTCGTCCAGCGCGACGACGGCCGCCGGCGCGGCCTTGCGCGCCCGGCTGCGAGGCTTGGCCGGCTCCTTGGCCGCGGGCTCGGCCTTCGGCGCCAGACCCTCGATCTCCGCTTCCTTCCCTTCGGCGAGGATGGCGAAGCGGTCGAGGCGAAACGACTTCTTCGTCTTGAAGGCGAAGCGCTTGCCGGTCTCCTTCTCCAGCTCCTCCAGGCGCTCGCCGTTCGGGCCCGTCAGCACTGCGGCCACGTCAGAGTGCAGCTCGACGAGGAAGCCCGCGGACTTCGAGCCCGCGACGTGTTGCCGGAGCTTGCGCTCGACCTCGACGGCGCGCGTCTCGACCGAGACGACCACGCCGGTCGCCTCACAGGTCGGGCATTTGTCGGTGAGGATCTCGCGCGGGCCGTCGGTGACGTTCTGGCGCGTCATCTCCACGAGGCCGAGCGGCGAGATCTCGACGACGTACGTCTTCGTCCGGTCGCGCGCAAGCTCGGCGTCGAGGGCTTGCTCGACGAGCTGCCGGTTCTTGGGGTTCGCCATGTCGATGAAGTCGATGACGATGATCCCGCCGATGTCGCGGAGCCTGAGCTGGCGGACGACCTCGGTGACCGCCTCGAGGTTGTTCTTCGTGATCGTGTCCTCGAGCCTCGCGCTCGACGCCTTGCCGCGGCCGCCGACGAAGCGGCCGGTGTTCACGTCGATGACCGTGAACGCCTCCGCGTAGTCGAAGACGAGATAGCCGCCCGAGGGCAGGTCGATCCTACGCGAGAGCGTCGAGTTGATCGCCTCGAGGACGCCCGACTTCTCGAGCAGCGGCTGCTTGCCCTTGTAGCGCTCGACCTTCGCGGCCAGCTCGGGCGAGGTGCGCTTCAGGTACGCGACGATCTTCCGGAAGGTGCGCTCGTGGTCGACGACGACGCGCTTGAAGTCACTGATGAAGAGGTCGCGGACGATCCGGAGGGGGAGCTCCGCCTCCTGGTAGATCAGTGCCGGCGCCTTCGTTCGGGCGCCGCGGCCCCGGATCGTCGCCCAGAGCTTCAGCAGGAGCTTGAGGTCGCCGGTGAGCTCCTCTTCGGAGGCGCCCTCCGCAGCCGTTCTGACGATCAGCCCGCCCTCAGGCAGATCGAGGGTCTTGCAGATCGCCTTCAGGCGCTCGCGCTCGTCGTCTTCGAGCCGTCGAGAGACGCCAATGCCGTCACCGTAGGGCGTGTACACGAGGAAGCGCCCGGGAAGCGAGATCTCTGTGGTCAGGCGCGCGCCCTTCGTTCCCATCGGGTCCTTGACCGCCTGGACGAGCACCTCCTGCCCGCGCGAGATCAGCTCCTGGATGCGCTTGCCGTGGCGCTTGCCCTCGAGCTCGGGGACGACGATCTCGTCGACGTAGAGGAACCCGTTCCGTTCGAGGCCGATGTCGACGAAGGACGCCTCCATGCCCGGGAGGACGTTGTCCACGACGCCCTTGTAGATGTTTCCGGCGATCGAGCTGTGCGACGGCCGTCCGAGATAGACCTCGGCGACCTTCCCATCCTCGAGCACGGCCACCGTCTGCTCCAGCACCTCGACGGAGACGAGGATCTCCTTCGAGACGTCCGGGAGGGCGACGCGCGGCGCAGCAGCCGGCTTTCGCGCGGGCGGCTTCCTCCGCCTGGGCTCCTCTCGCCCCTTCTCCTTCGTCGCAGTCGCGGGCTGCTTCTGCTTGGGCGCCTGCTTGCGCTTGGTGGGTGCAGGCTTCTCCTCGGCCGCGACGGCGGCCGTCTCGGTCTTCTTCTTCCGCCCGCGCCCGCCGCGGCTTCCGCGGCGGCGGCGCGCCGGCTTACGCTCGGCCTCAGCGGTCTCTTGCCGGACCGGCTCCTCTCGCTCGGGCGCCTCGGGAGCGGCCGCCCCGGCGGGCGCCTCCTCCCTCCGCTTCCTCCAGCGAAACCAGGACACGTTGATGGTCTCCTTTCGGGCGCACGCCGCGCTCGGCGCCGTTTTGGCGCTCGCCGAGCCGCAGGGTGTCTGCCACAAATCTCATGTGATTTCCGCGCCGGAAGCCGTCTGCCCGTTCAGGGCTGAATCGTCCGGGCGCATCTGCACTCAGCCTAGCAGCAGCGTCCTACGCGGCCGCTGGTCGAAGCCCCGTTCGCTTGCGCTCGACGGCTCGCAGACGCTGGTTGAGACGAGCCCAGGCCCAGGGCTCGACCTCGTCGTAGCGACCGGTCTCGGCTTCGGCCTGGGTCGCCTCGAGATACTCGAACCAGGCGTCTGCTTCCTCGATCAAGAGCGCCTCGTGGCGTTCTTCCGTCTCCATGCGCGAGAAGGCTAGGACCGGGACCGGACGGACCGCTCGATCGCCTTGGCGCCGCCGGCGGCAAAGTACGCTGCCGCCGCCTCGCCGACCGCCAGCGTGGCGCCGTAGGCGACACCGCCCTTCACCGCCCAGCCGACCCCCGGGACGAGGCCGACGACGTGACGCGCGACCGTTCTGAAGCCGAGCCCTGCGGCGATCACGGAGAGGACTTCGAACGCTCGCTCGCGGTCGAGCTTCTCGCCGTACGCGGTGGCCATGCGCAGCACCATCCTGATCTGGTTCAACGTCAGGACGGGGAAATCCGCGCCGGGGATGAAGATGGCGACGCCGAGAATCCCGTTCTGGCGCGAGAAGTGCTTGATGATCTGCTCGGTGACCGCCGGGCGAAGCGCCGGGATCCGAGCGGCGAGGTACTGGGAGCGCTCCCCGGCGCGGTCGGCGATGCGCTCGGCGAGCTTCTCCACGGGAAGCGCGTCACCCGGGCCGACGGCGATCAGGTCGGTGTCGAGGACGTAGGGCACGCTGGGCAGCTCTCCGTTCGAGGTGCCGAAGAGCATGCACACGACCCCCACGCGCTTCCTCGAGGCCAGCTCGAAAGCCGCCTTGTCCTGCTCGGTCGGGACGCCGCCGGCGACCGCGTAAACGAGGACGTTCGCCCCCTCGAGGTCGTACGCGGTCGGAGCCCGGCCCGAGATGTCGCGCAGCGCCTCCCCCTCCGCGCCCTCGGCGAACGCTGCGTAGATTGTCTGCGCATGCTCGGCTGCGCCGCCCACGAGCAGAGGACGCAGGTCCTCGTCGGTGGCGCGCATCTCTTTGACGGCGCCCCACACGGACGTCGGACTGAGCGGAAGCTTCGGCAAACTAGTTCGGCAGGCTAGCGGGCGCCGGCCAGGCGGCCGCGGATGTGGACGGCCTCGAGCATCCCGACGAGGATCAGGGTCGTCAGCAGCGAGCTCCCTCCGTAGGAGACGAGCGGCAATGGGATCCCTGTCACCGGGGCGATCCCGATCGTCATGCCGACGTTGATGAAGAGCTGGATGAGAAGCGCGAAGACGATCGTCCCCGCCAGGACCGCCGAGTAGAGATCCCTGGCGACGGCGACGATCTTCGTGCCGCGCCAGATGATGACGGCATAGAGCAGGAGCAGGATCGAGGCACCTACGAAGCCACGCTGCTCGGCCAGCGACGAGAAGATGAAGTCGGTCGAGTGCTCGGGGAGGTAGTTGAGCTTCGTCTGGGTCGCGTTGGCCTCGCCGCGGCCGTCGAAGCCGCCCGAGCCGACGGCCGTGATCGACTGGTTGACGTTGTAGGTCGAGCCGCTGGGGTCGATGTCCGGGTCGACGAAGCCTGTGAGCCGCTCACGCTGATACGGCTCGAGCACCTCGATCCCGGCGGAAGGAAGGAACCAGAGAATCGCCCCTGCCACGAGGCCCGCGATGATGCCGAGCACCGCGAGGTGTCGCCAGCGGGTCCCTCCGAAGAAGAGCGCCCCGATGACGATGGCCGAGTAGATCAGCGTCGTCCCGAAGTCGGGCTCCTTGAAGACGAGCACCATCAGCGGCGCGGCGATTCCTATGACCCCCAGCGTCGTGCTCCACTCGCCGACGCGTTGCCGCCGCTCGGCGATGAAGCCCGCCAGCACGATGACCAGGGCGATCTTGCCCAGCTCGGACGGCTGGAAGTTGAAGAACCCGATCTGGATCCACCGTCTCGAGCCGCGCACCTCCTCTGCGAGGACGAAGACTGCGACGAGCAGGACCAGGGCGATCCCGTAGAGGGGCCAGCGGACCCGCTTGTACGAGCTCGGGTCGATCGCGGCGACCACCGCGAGCAGCACGGCCCCAACGACGAGGTAGATCATCTGCCGGAAGACGAAGTAGTCGGGATCGCCGGCGACGTCGTTCCGCGTCACCGACTCGAGCACCCAGAGCCCGTAGGCGGCGAGCGCCCCGGTGGCCAGGAGCAGCAGGTAGTCGACGTGACGGAGGAACGAGCCTAGCTCCCAGGCGGCGGCCTGGAAACGGGTCGGCTGCTCGACGCGGGTGACGGGAGTTGCCATTGGTTCGTTTGCCTCAGTCGCTCTGCTGGATGACGGCGGAGTAGGTGCCCGGCTCGACGTTGAAGTACTTCTCGAAGACCTTGAGCGCCGCCGGGGCGGCGGCGGTGCCGCCGTGGCCGCCGTTCTCGATCAGCGCGCAGACGGCGATCTCGGGCGACTCATGGGGGCCGTAGCCGCACCACCACGACTGGTCGCGGAGGCCCGAGAAGCCCGGGAGCTTGACGAACTTCTCGGCGGTCCCCGTCTTGCCCGCGATCGGCACGGGGAAGCCCCCGAAGACATGCTGCGAGGTCCCGTAGCTCGCATGGGTGGCGTCGAAGAGCGCGTCCTGGACGACTTGGACGGCGCTGGGATCGAGCCCGATCTCTCGCGCGGGCTTCGGGGTGTACGGCCGCAGGACGACCGGCGGCTCGCCCTCTGCGCGCGGCTCCTCGACGCTCTTGACGAGGTGCGGCTCGACGAGCTTCCCGCCGTTGGCGATCATCGCGTACCCCCGCGTCAGCTGGAGCGGGCTGACCAGCATGTCGCCCTGGCCGATCGAGAGCTGGACGGAGTCGCCGCTCGTCCAGATCTTGTCGATCTCGGACTTGAAGGTCCGTCGGCGCCAGGCCGGCGTCGGCACGAGCCCCTTGGCCTCCGGACCGAGGTCGACGCCGGTGCCCAAGCCGAAGCCCATGCCGCGCGACCAGCGCTGGAGCGGTGAGTCCTTGCGCTGGTAGAAACGGAGCGCGACATCGTAGAAAAAGGTGTCGCAGGAGTTGGCAAGCGCGGTCGAGACCGTCATCGGCTCGTTCTTGTAGGGATCCCAGTTGGCGAAGGTCTGGCCGTCGATCACCCTCTCGCCGACGCACTGGATGACCTCGTCGCGGCGCAGCAAGCCCTCCTGCATGGCCGCGAGCGCGACGAACGGCTTGAAGGTCGAGCCCGGCGGGTAGGCGCCGGCGATCGCGCGGTTCATCGTCGGGAAGTTCGCCTCCTTGGAGGCGAGCCGCTTGAGGTCTCGCCCCTCGACGCGGCCGACGTAGATGTTCGGGTCGAAGGTCGGGTTCGAAGCGAGGGCGAGGATCTCGCCGGTGTCGACCTGCATGGCGACGATCGCGCCGCCGTTTGCGGCCCACTCGTCCTGGTCCTTGGCGAGCCGGATTCCGTACGCCAGCGCATCCTCGGCGGCGCGCTGGAGGTCGACGTCGATCGTCAGGCGGATGTTGTCGCCGGCTTCGGGCAGCTGGCTGAACTCACGCTCGCTCGTGATCCTGCCGAGCGCGTCGACGAGAACGCGCCCCTCGCCACGGACGCCGCGCAGGTACGTGTCGTAGACGGCCTCGAGACCCGTCTGCCCGATGCGGTCGCCGGGCCGGTAGCCCTCGTCGGCCTTCGCCTCGACCTGCCCGGCGTTGATCTCGCCGACGTAGCCCAGGATCTGCGACGCGAGCACGCCCTGCTCGTAGTTGCGCAGGTAGGTCTCGCTGATCTGCACGCCCGGGAACTCGTTCTGGTGCTCCATCAGGAAGGCGGTCTTGAGCTCGTCCACGGTCGTGTCGATCGTGACCGGGGTGAGCGGATCGCTCTCCAGGCGCTCGGCCACCTTGGCGCGGACGTTCTGCACCTTGAGGCCGAGCAGCCGTGCGAGGCGGCGGAGCATCCGGTCGCGCTCGCCGACGGGAACGTTCTCGAGCGCGGCCGGCCAGATCTGCACGAGCGTCCCTGCCTTGTTGGAGACGAGCACCTCCCCGTCGCGATCGACGATCGAGCCCCGGGGAGCAATCACGCCGAAGCTGCGGATCTGGTTGTTGTTCGCGTTCTCGAGGTAGCGCTCGCCCGAGATCACCTGCAAGGCCCAGAGGCGGAAGAAGAGCGCGCAGAAGACGACCACGGCGAGCACGCCGAGGATCCCCAGCCTGAGGGCCATCTGCGGGCTGAAGCGATACGGCTCCTCGATCCGCGGGTCGGGTGGGAGAAAGCCGGGTCGTGCCCCACGCTCCTTGACGGCGCTAGACAGCGGGTTTCACCTCCCGGCGCACGATCAGGCGCGGCGGCAGGATCCTGGCGCAGAGCGCGTAGACCGGATAGGCGAAGATCAGGTTGAAGGCCAGGCCGGGTAGCAGGACGGCGAGGAAGAGCTGCGAGGCGGGGATGGAGTCGCCGAGCATGAAGTGGAGGATCGCGGAGCCGAGCGTGAAGCCCGCCGAGGCCAGGAGCACGGCGATCAGAAGCGGATGGGCCGAGGAGCGGGTCGTGGCCTCTCCGAACCGTCCGGTCCAGTAGCCGATCACGGTCAGGAGGAGGGACGTGAGGCCGAAGGTCCCGAACGAGGCGGTGTCGATCACGAGGCCGGCAAGGAAGCCGAGCACGGCACCGTAGGTCGGCCCACGGAGCAGCGAGACGGCTACCAGGGTGACGAGCACGACGTCGGGGTGCGCCTCACCGATCTCGATCCACTCGACGAGGGAGATCTGGACGATCGCGGCAAGCAGGGTGAGGCCTGCCGCTTTCAGTGCGTCGGCCCCCTTCACGGCCGGTTGTTCTTCTCCCGCTCGCGCCTCCTGGGGCTCTCCCTGTTCCGCCGCGGCTCGGCCGGCCGCTCCTTCTCGATCATGACGACGACCGCCGCGAGCGAGTCGAAGTCGACCAGCGGATCGATCTGGATGCGCTTGAAGAGGTCGACGTCCTGCTGGCCCACCGACTCGACGGTCCCGATGGGGATTCCCCGTGGGAAGAGCGACTCGAACCGCTCGGTCGTCCAGCCGGCCGTGATGACGGTGTTGCCCTCCGACACCAGCTCGTCCTTCTCGACCCGGTCGAGGATCAGCGACGACGAACTGGCGCCGTGCTTGACGACGCCGGATGCCTCGGTCTCCAGCACGACCGCCGAGACCGAGCTCGACTGATCGGTGATGAGCGTGATCCTCGTGGCCGAGTCGGTCACGTCGGTGGCAAGCCCGACGAGATTCCCTCTCTCGTCCACGACGGGCGCGTTTCGCTTGACGCCGTCACCCGTCCCTGCGTCGACGACGACCTCTTGCTGGTACGGGCTCGGCGGCCTGCCGATGATGCGGGCGACAATCGGCTCGAAGCCGGCGGGGAACTGCGGCCCGGTTACGTAGGCCTCGATCTGGCCCTGGAGCGTGAGCTCCTGCGCCGAGGTGCGCGCCTCGATCAGCTCACGCCGGAGCTCCTCGTTCTCCCGGCGCAGCTCCTCGTTGTTCCCTTTCGCGTCCAGGAGATCGGACATCCACGCCCAGCCGTCGCGGAACGGTCGGGCGACCCGCTCCCCGGCCACCTCGAACGGCATCAGCACGGAGACGCCGATGCGTTGCGCGGCATGAAGCGGGCCGTCGTTGGACTCGCGGAAGTAGACGGTGATGAGCGCCAAGGAGACGAGCACGAGCAGGGCGGCGACGAGCCGCGCTCTGAAAGCGCGTCCCGATCGCGAAGGGGGGCCGTCGCCGCGCCGGACGGGAGCGTCCAACACCGGAAGCCGTGCTGTTCGTTGCCGAGGCACGGGAACAGACCAGTCTAGTGAATCGCTCGGCGCGCGGGACGCGTGGTGGTGCGCCCTTGCGGGCGCTGGCGCGCTCTAGCGGCGCCGGCCGTTCCGCTGCCGCGCCTTCGCCGAGCGGTGGATGACCTCGAACTCCTCGAGGCTCCGCCCCGATCCGACCGCCACACACGTGAGCGGCGACTCCGCGAGCTGGACCGGCATCTGGGTCTCGTCGCGGAGCCGGTCTGCGAGGCCGTTCAGAAGGGCGCCGCCGCCGGCGAGGACGATGCCGCGGTCCATGATGTCCGCGGCGAGCTCGGGCGGCGTCTTGTCGAGCGTCGACTTGATCGCGTCGATGATCTGCCCCACCGGCTCGTCGAGCGCGCGTCGCGTCTCCTCGGAGGAGATGACCACCGTCTTCGGCAGGCCGGTGAGCATGTCGCGTCCGCGCACCTCGGCCGAGATCTCCTGCGAAAGCTCCCACGCAGAGCCGATCTCGAGCTTCAGCTCCTCGGCGGTCTGCTGGCCGATCAGGAGCTTGTACTCCTTCTTGATGTGGGCCATGATCGCCTCGTCCATCTCGTCCCCGCCGACGCGGATGGACTGAGAGACGACGATGCCGCCGAGCGAGATCACGGCCACTTCCGTCGTGCCGCCGCCGATGTCCACGATCATGTTTCCCGTCGGCTCGGAGACCGGCAGGCCGGCGCCGATCGCGGCCGCCATCGGCTCCTCGATCAGGTAGGCCTGGCGCGCGCCGGCGGAGAGCGTCGCCTCCTCGACGGCGCGCTTCTCGACGCCCGTCACGCCGCTGGGAACGCAGACGACGACGCGCGGGTGCGCGAAGCGGTTGTGGTGCACCTTCTGGATGAAGTGGCGGAGCATCTGCTCGGTCACGTCGAAGTCGGCGATGACGCCGTCCTTCAAGGGCCGGATCGCCGAGATCGTCCCGGGCGTGCGGCCGAGCATCCGCTTGGCCTCGATCCCAACCGCGTGCACCTCGCCCGTGCGCTGGTCGATGGCGACCACCGACGGCTCGGACAGCACGATGCCACGCCCTCGCACGTAGACGAGGGTGTTGGCAGTCCCGAGGTCGACGGCCATCTCACGCCCGCCGAACCCGCCCAAGTAGCCCCAGAAGCTCATCAGAGACCCGCTGAGTGTAACGACTGGCTAGAGACCGTCCACCGCAGTCTCGTTCCTTGTGCCTGGCACCGGGCCGTGTCACAAGTGGCGCACGCGCGCGAGCCGGAAGCGTCTCGTGTGCCTCCGACTCGAGACGATCGTTCTACGCTCGACGAGTGCCCCGGTCACCGCGCTCGCTCGAGCCAAATGCACTCTCGCACGTTACGTCGCGAGGGAATCGGGGAGAGCCGATCTTCACGGACTCGGCCGACTTCGCCCGCTTCCTCGCGATACTCGAGCAGGCAACGGTGCGGTTTCGTTGGCGGTGCCTCGCGTACTGCCTGATGACGAACCACTACCACCTGATCGTGCAGACACCGGAGCCGAACATCTCGCAGGCGATGCATCGTCTGAACGGCGGCTACGCCCGCTGGTTCAACCGCCGCCACGGATACCGGGGACACCTGTTCCAGCGGCGGTTTCACGCGGCGGCGATCGAGAGCGACTGGCACATGCTGGAAGCCTGCAGGTACGTCGTCCTCAACCCGGTGCGGGCCGGACTCGCAAGAAGGCCGGCCGAGTGGGAGTGGAGCAGCTATCGAGCGACGGTAGGCACTGCGCCGAAGACCTGCACGCTGGCGCTCGACGAGCTCCTGGGATTCTTCGGCGCTCGCCGCGCCCGCGAAGCGTTCCGAGCGTTCGTCGACGACGCCGTCGTCGTGCCACGCCGCAACGTCCCTTCTGAACAAGGCCAAGTGCCTGGCACCAGGGCGTGGCCCGACTAGCCGATGCCGTACGCGCCGGGGAAGCGCTCGGCGAGCAGGCGGACGAGGAGGGCGGCCGGCAGGCCGACGACGTTGAGGTAGTCGCCTTCGACGCGGTCGACGAGGGTGGCGCCGAGCCCCTGGATCGCATAGCCGCCGGCCCGGCCGCGCCATTCGCCCGAACTGACGTACGCGGCGATGTCCCGCGGCGTCAGCTTCCTGAAGCTCACCGAGGTCTCCTCGTGCTCGACGAGCTCCCACCCAGGCGTGAGGAGGCAGAGACCCGAGACGACGACGTGCGTGCGACCGCTCAGCGCGCCGAGCATCTCCGCCGCCTCGGCCTCGTCCCCGGGCTTCCCGAGGACGCGCCCGTCCACGACTACAGCCGTGTCGACGCCGAGGACGGGTCGCTCCTCGGCCTCGTCCGCAACCGACCGGGCCTTCCCCGCGGCGTGGGCCCGCACGAGCTCCGCCGGCGCAAGCCCGGCGTCGTGCCGCTCGTCGTGCCGCTCGTCGTAGCGCGGCGCCACGACCTCGAACGGAAGCCCGAGCTGCTCGAGGATTGCCCGGCGCTGCGGCGAGGTCGAGGCGAGGAGAAGCGGCGCGCTCACGGAGACCTCTGCCCTACGTGGCCGGGAGCTCAGACAAGCTCGCCGTCGGAGAACCAGAGCGCGATCTCACGCTCCGCCGACGCGGAGGAATCCGATCCGTGCACGAGGTTGTCCGGCATGGCGAGCGCGAGGTCCCCGCGGATCGTCCCCGGAGCAGAGTCGACGGGGTTCGTCGCCCCCATCGTCGTCCGCACCACCTGGATGGCCGACTCCCCTTCGAGCACCAGCGCCAGAGTCGGCGAGGACGTGATGAACTCGACCAGCTCTCCGAAGAACGGCTTCTCCCGGTGCTCGGCGTAGTGCTCCCCGGCGAGGTCCTCGTCGACGAGAATCAGCTTCGCCGCCCGGACCTCAAGACCACGCTGCTCGAAGCGCGCGAGGATCTCACCCGCAAGCCGGCGCTGCATGGCGTCGGGCTTGATCAGGACGAGTGTGCGTTCCGCCATGCGTCCTTGCGGCGTTCCTCGGCCTCATCGCGCTTCTTGGCCTTCCAGAAGATCCAGGAGACGTACGCGAGCACGAACCAGGGAACCAGCATCGCCACGAGCGCCACCATGGTGAGCGCGAACGACCCGCCGTCGTCGCCCCCGCCATGCTGCGCGAGCAGGACCTCCATACCGCCAGGTTAACCGTTAACCCGAGAGGTTCTCGACGGCGCGGGGCGACTCGACCGGCGTCTCGCAGAAGGGGCAGATCTGCCAGAGCGGCTCGAGCGGCGCCTTGCAGCGGCGGCAGGAGTCCTTCAGCTTCGTGGCGCAGACCGGACAGGCGAGGAAGGTCGGCTCGATCGCGGCGCGGCACACCGGGCAGCGCTCGCCCACGTCGATGCTGTCCTCCATCGCCTTGATCTCGAGCTCGCGCTCGCGCACGTCCTCGAGGTATTCGGGCGGGCGGAAGAGCATGTAGAGGAGCGGGCCGACGAACGGCGGGAAGACGCCGAGGGCGACCGCCATGGCGAGGAGCCACGGGTCGTCGATGCGCCGCCGCGCGTCCTTGTAGACCCAGTAGGCGGACGCCAGCCAGAAGACGACGAGGAAGAACAGCGTGACGTTGCGGATGACGAGCCACGCTTCGGAGTCGAAGAAGTCGCTGACGAAGTCGAGCGGTTCGTCGTCCGTCGTGGTCGTTTGCGCGAGTAGGAGCTGAAGTCGTGTCACAACAGAATCTTGCCTACGAGCCACCCTGCGCCGAACGCGATTGCCACGATCGCAAAGAGCACAACCGTCACGAGCGCGAAGACGCTCAGCCGTTCGCCGACGCTTGCCATGGTAGACACGAAGGCCGGACGGAGGCCAGGTCCGCAAGGAGGTAGAGCGAGCCTGTGACGAGGACCGCGCCCGCCTCGCCGGCCAGCCCGCGGCCCCGGGCGAGCGCCTCGCGGGGATCGGCGACCACCTCGACGTCCGCAAAGAACTGCCGCGCGAGCAGGGCGAGCCCGTCTGCGGGAAGCGCACGCGAGCTCGAGGACGACGTCGCCACCAGGCGCCCGCCGAGCGCCGAGAGTGCGGCAAGCATCCCGGCGGCGTCCTTGTCTTCCAGGATCGAGACGACGAGCACCCAGTCGGCGCGAGGAACCCGAGTGAGGAGGTAACCCACTCCGGCGAGGTTGTGCGCGCCGTCCCAGATCTCGAGCGGAGACTCGCCGACCCGCTCGAGCCGGCCGGGCACGACGACGTCCGAGAGCGGGCCCTGATCCAGCGTGCGCCCGAGGAAGCACTCGACCGCCGCCCGAGCGAGCACGCCGCTCGAGCCGGCGACGACCGTCACGCCGGCGGCACCCGCGGCGCGCGCGGCGACGTCCCACTCCGGCTCGCCGAGGACAACCTGCGCTCCGGGCCGGACGACCGCCAGCTTCTCGGCGGCGATCTCCTCGCGGGTGGCGCCGAGGACGTCCGTGTGCTCGAGGGAGACGTTGGTGAGGACGACGACCGGCGCTTCGAGGACGTTGGTCGCGTCGTGCCGCCCGCCGAGGCCCGCCTCGACGACCGCCACATCGACCTCGGCCGCCGCGAACTCGGCGAGCGCGGCCGCCGTCAGCACCTCGAACTGCGTGGCCCCCACCGCTTCGGCGTCGGCCCGCACGCGCCCGAGCGCGGCCCCAAGGTCGGCTTCCTCCCCGGCGACGCGAATGCGTTCCGCCCAGGCGCCGACGTGCGGCGACGTGTAGGCGCCGGCGTCGACGCCGTCGTTCAGGAGCAGCGCCTCCGCGAAGCGCACGGTCGTCGTCTTTCCGTTCGTGCCGACGACGTGGATCGCCTTGAAGCGCCGCTGAGGGTCACCGAGCTTCCGGAGCAGCTCGCGGATCCGCTCGAGCCCGAACTCCTCCGGCCAGGGGCTCAGCGACTCGAGCCAGGCGAGCTGCGTGTCAGCCGTCGAGCGCATCGAGCTCGCGCCGGTAGCGCTCGAGCTTCTCTCGCTCGCCCTCGACGACCTCCGGCGGCGCGTTGGTGACGAAGCGCTCGTCGGCGAGCATGCCCTCGGAGCGCGCGACCTCCTGGCGAAGCCTCGCGACCTCGTCTTCGCGACTCCCGTTCACGGGCAGCGTGTGCGGCTGGACGACGATCTCGAACACCCGCTTCGCGTCGCCCTCGAGCTCGACGACGACGCCGCTCCGGCGCGCGATGGCGGCCGCGTCACGGACCCGCTCGAGCGCGTCGACATCCGCCGCGAAGCGCTCGTCCGCCTCCAGCCACGGCGCCACGATCAGCCGGGTCTCGCGGTCGGGAAGCTGAGACCAGATCTCCTCGGTCGCGTGCGGCATCACCGGATGGAGAAGGGCGAGCAGTCGCTCGAGGGCGGCCAGCGCGGTGGCTGCGGCGCCGGGTTCGCCCTCGTGGAGCCGCGGCTTGGCCGCCTCCGCATACCAGTCGCAAAAGTCGTCGCGCGTGAGGCGGTAGAGGATCTTCACCGAGGCGGCGAAGTCGTACCGCGCCCAGGCGTCCTCGACCTCCGCGCGGGCTGCGTCGAGCCGCGCGAGGATCCACCGCTCCTCCACGGTCGTCGGCCTGACCTCGGGCCGCGTTCCCTCGGCGTTCGTCAGAAGAAGACGAGCGACGTTCCAGAGCTTGTTCGCGAGCCAGCGCCCTTCCTCGATCATCCGCTCGGCAAAGCGCACGTCTTGCGTCGAGGACATCTTCAGAAGGCCGTAGCGCGTCGCGTCGGCGCCGTGCTTCTCGATCATCTCGAGCGGATCGACGCCCGTGCCCAGGCTCTTCGACATCCGCCGCCCGTCGGAGGCGAGCACGGTCGAGTGGATGATCACATCGTGGAAGGGGATGTCGCCGACCAGCTCGATCCCCGTCCAGATCATGCGGTTGACCCAGAGCCTGATGATCTCGCGGGCGGTCGAGTTGACGTCTCCCGGGTAATAACGGCGGAGGTCCTCGGTCTCCTCCGGCCAACCGAGGGTGGCGAAGGGCCAGAGCGCCGACGAGAACCAGGTGTCGAGCACGTCCGGGTCCCGCTCGAGCTCGGCCGAGCCGCATTCTGCGCACGACTCCGGCGGCGGCCAGGCGCAGGTGACGTGCCCGTCCGGGCAATACCAGATCGGAAGTTGGTGCCCCCACCAGAGCTGGCGTGAGATGTTCCAGTCGGGGATTTCCTCGAGCGACCTAACGGCGAAGGCATGCTGCGACTCAGGGTGGTAGCGCACTCGCCCCTCACGCAGGGCCGCGAGCGCCGGCTTCCTCGGCTCCTCCATTGCGAGCCACCACTGCAGCGAGACGAGCGGCTCGATGCGGCTGTGGCAGCGCTCGCACGTGCCGACGTTGTGGCGGTAGGGCTCGCGGTTCTCGATCAAGCCCTGCTGCGTCAACCGATCGACGATGTTGTCTTCCGCATCTGCTTGCGACATGCCCGTGAACTCTCCCTCGTCCACGCGTCCGTCAGCTCCGATGACTGTGAGCGGCAGTAGATCGTGATCAACCCCAATCTCAAAGTCGACGGGATCGTGACCCGGCGTGATCTTGAGAGCCCCTGTGCCGAAGGCTCGATCGACTCGATCGTCGGCGAGGATAGACACCTCACGCTCGACGATCGGGACGATCGCGATCTTGCCGACCAGTTGCTGATAGCGCTCGTCGTCGGGATGGACCGCGACCGCGACGTCCGCAAGCATCGTCACCGGTCGTACAGTTGCGATCGGGATGTGACCTGATCCGTCCGCGAGCGGATAGCGGATCGTCGTCAGCGTGTCGTCCATGGGCTCGTGCACGACCTCGAGGTCGGAGATCGCCGTCTCGTGGTAGGGGCACCAGTTGACGATCCGGTTTGCGCGGTACAGCCACCCGCGCCCCCACGAATGGACGAAGAAGCGCATGACCGCCTCGATGTATGCGTCGTCCATCGTGAAGCGCTCGCGGTCGTAGGCGAGCGAGGCGCCGAGGCGCCGGTACTGCGCCATGATCGTGCGCCCGGTCTCCTCCAGATGCCGCCACACCCGCTCGACGAAGGCCTCGCGGCCGATCTCCTTCCGCGACGTGCCCTCCGCGATCAGCTGCTTCTCGACCACGTTCTGCGTCGAGATCCCCGCGTGGTCGTACCCGGGCTGCCAGAGCGTGTCGAAGCCGCGCATGCGGTGCCAGCGGACGAGCACGTCCTGAATCGCGCCGTTGAGCGCGTGGCCCATGTGGAGCGCCCCCGTCACGTTCGGCGGCGGCACCGCGATGACGAAGGTCTCCTCGCGGCGCTTGCCGACGCCTGCCCGATAGAGGCCTTCGGCCTCCCAGACCTCCTGCCAGCGGCGCTCGACGCCCTCGGGACGGTACACCGGCTCCATGCGAAGGATTCTAGGCGGGCGGCTCGCCGTGGCAGACTTCCAGAATGCGGTCGACGGTGAACACATGACTCAGGTCGTCCAGGATCCGCTCGAAGCGGGCCGCGACGCGCTGCGGCGGCTTGAATGGATCCGGGGCTACGAGCTCCTCAGACAGGCAGACGAGGCGACGGAGCTCGGCCCCGAGGACATCATGCTCCTCGGTGAGGCCGCGATGTGGACCGGCCATATGGACGCCGTCCAGCCGTATTTCGAGCGCGCCTACCGCGCCTACCTCCAGGAAGGCCGGACGCTCCGGGCCGCCTTCGTCGCCACGTGGATCGCGCACAACCAGAGGAACAACCTGCAGATGTCCGTTGCAGGCGGCTGGATGAGCCGTGCGAAGCGCCTGCTCGATCTCGAGGAGGAGGCGGCCGAGCACGGCTACTGGGCGCTCCAGAGGAGCCTCGACGCGCTCAACGAGGGGGACTTCGCCGAAGCGCTCGAGCAGGCGCGGAAGGCCGAAGAGCTGGGTAGCCGCTTCGGCGACCGCAACCTCGAGATCCGCGGCTTGCAGCGACAGGGGAACGCGTTGATCGCACAGGGCGAGGTCGCCGAGGGCAAGCTCCTGCTCGACGAGGCAAGCGCGGCCGCGCTCGCCGGCGAGCTCGACCCCTTCTCGACGCTCACCGTCTACTGCAACACGATCGGCGCCTGCCGCGACGTCGCCGACTTCGAGAGCGCCGGCGAATGGACGGATCAGGCGATGGCGTTCTGCGACGCGAACTCGGCCGCCGCTTTCCCCGGCATGTGCCGGGTGAATCGGGCCGAGGTGCTGAAGTTCAAGGGTCGACTGAGCGAAGCGGAGGAGGCCGCCGACACCGCCGGCCAGGAGCTCCGCGTGTGGATCCCGCGCATCGCCGGCGCCGCTTTCTACGAGCTGGGCGAAGTCCGCTTTCGGCTCGGCGAGCTGGCCCAGGCCGAGCAGGCCTTCCGCGAGGCGGACGAGCTGGGGCGCACGCCGGAGCCCGGGCTTTCGCTCCTGCGCCTCGCGCAGGGCAACGCCAAAGGGGCGCTCGCGTCGATCCGGCGCGCGGTCGGCGTTGGGTCGCTCAGTCTTCCCGCGCAGGCGCGCCTGCTCCCCGCCGCCGTCGAGATCGCGGTTGCGGAGAGCGAGCTCGAAGCGGCCGCCGGCTATACGGAGCGGCTCGCTTCGATCGCGGACGCATTCGAGACGTCGGCGCTCAAAGCATCGGCGGAGTACGCCCGCGGCCAGGTCGCGCTCGCCCGCGGTGACGCCGACGCCGCCTATCACGAGTTCCGCCAGGCGCGGACGACCTGGGACTCGACGGGCGCCACCTACGACGTTGCCCGCGCGCGCGAGCAGCTCGGCCGGGCGCTCAGGGCGAGCGGCGACGAGGCTGCCGCCATCTGGGAGCTGCAGGTGGCGGCGGCCCGCTTCGAGCGGCTCGGTGCGATCCGGGACGCCGAGCGCGTCGCCGAGCTGCTGATGCGGGACACGAGCACGGAAGTGATGAAGACCTTCCTCTTCACGGACATCGTCGGCTCGACCGAGCTGGCGAGCGCAGTCGGGAGCGACCGCCACTGGGTCAATCTTCTCCGCCGCCACGACGACGCGCTCCGCGCGATCTTCGGCGACTTCAAGGGCCAGGTCGTCGACCACACCGGCGACGGCTTCTTCGCCGCCTTCGAGGATGCCGCCGACGCGATCGGCGCGGCGATCGCCGTCCAGCGGGCGATCGACCAGGAGTTCGAGTTCGACATCCGCATCGGCGTCCACACGGACGGCGCCCTCAAGACCGGGACGAACTACCACGGCAAGGGCGTCCACGCCGCGGCCCGCATCGGCGCCGCGGCCGAGGGCCGCGAGATCCTCGCGAGCCGCGTGACCCTCGAGAGCCTCCGCGACGTCGAGGTCGCCAACGAGCGCGCGCTCACGCTGAAGGGCTTCAAGGACCCCGTCGAGGCCTGCTCCGTCTCCTGGCAGACGGACTGACCCCGGTCGCCGCTCGTCCCGAGCGGTCATGCCCAGGGGTCTGACCCCGGGCCGTGGCCGGGGAGGACACCCTGTTTGTCACGGAAGTGTCACGGCACCGTGAGGTGGGGACCCGCTCTTTGCCCTGCGACGATCCGCGTTGCGGGCGACCAGGTTTCCCGGAGCGGCACGGCCGTTCTCGGCTTGGCCAGGGGTCAGACCCCAGGGCGTGTCGCCTAGGGACGGTGCGCGGGTCCGAGGCTAGGCGGACTCTTCTTCGAGCTCGTCCAGCGCCAGCGCGGCGCCGCCGCTCGTGACGAGCGTCGGGCGGAGGTTGCGCTCGATCGTCTCCTTCGTGATCACGCACTTGGAGACGTCCTTGCGGGACGGGAGCTCGAACATGACGTCAAGAAGCGCGAGCTCGATGATGGAGCGAAGGCCGCGGGCGCCCGTCTCGCGCTCGAGCGCCTTGTCGGAGATCTGCCAGAGGGCGTCCTCGGTGAAGACGAGCTCGACGCTGTCGTAGGAGAAGAAGCGCTGGTACTGCTTGACGAGCGCGTTCTTCGGCTCGAGCAGGATCTTGACCAGGTCCTCGCGCATGAGCTGGTGCACCGCCGAGACGACCGGCAGACGGCCGATGAACTCGGGGATGAGCCCGTAGGAGAGAAGGTCCTCCGGCATCACGGAGGAGAGGAGCTCGGTCGACTCGACCGACTTGCGCGACTTGACGTCGGCTCCGAAGCCGACCTGGTTCTTGCCGATGCGCTTGGAGATCAGCTTCTCCAGCCCGGCGAAGGCGCCGCCGCAGATGAAGAGGATGTTCGTCGTGTCGATCGAGAGGAACTCCTGGTGCGGATGCTTGCGGCCGCCCTGGGGCGGGACGCTCGCCACTGTGCCCTCGAGGATCTTGAGCAGAGCCTGCTGCACGCCCTCGCCGGACACGTCGCGCGTGATCGACGGGTTGTCCGCCTTGCGCGCGATCTTGTCGACCTCGTCGATGTAGATGATCCCGGTCTCGGCCTTCTTGACGTCGAAGTCGGCCGCCTGGATCAGCTTCAGGAGGATGTTCTCGACGTCCTCGCCGACGTAGCCGGCCTCGGTGAGCGCGGTCGCGTCGGCGATCGCGAAGGGGACGTTGAGGATCCGCGCGAGCGTCTGCGCGAGGAGCGTCTTCCCGCAGCCCGTCGGGCCGAGCAGGAGGATGTTCGACTTGGAGAGCTCGACGTCGTCTTCCTCGGCCGCCATCTGCACCCGCTTGTAGTGGTTGTAGACGGCCACCGAGAGCGTCCGCTTGGCCTCCTCCTGGCCGACGACGTAGTCGTTCAGGATCGAGTAGATCTCCTTCGGCCGCGGGAGGTTGTCGAGATCGAGCTGCGCCGGCGAGGTCAGCTCCTCGTCGATGATCTCGTTGCAGAGATCGATGCACTCGTCGCAGATGTAGACGCCGGGGCCGGCGATCAGCTTCTTGACCTGTCGCTGGCTCTTCCCGCAGAAGCTGCAGAGAAGCTGCTCGTTGCCATCGGTCGCTCTGGCCATGTCTCTCGGTTCCTTTGTACCTGGAAATCGGTCGGCTGACTAGGACGCCGCCGCCATGGCCGGCGCGCCCCTGCGCGCGATCACCGTGTCGATGATGCCGTACTCCTTCGCCTCGTCGGCCGTCATGTAGTAGTCACGGTCGACGTCCTTGGAGATCTTCTCCAGGTCCTGGCCGGTGTGCTGGGCGAGGATCTCCTCCAGGCGGCGCTTGAGGCTGATCACCTCGCGGGCCTGGATCTCGATGTCCGTGGGCTGGCCGTGGAACCCCGCCGACCCCTGATGGATCAGGATCTTCGAGTTCGGGGTCGCCATGCGCTTGCCGTTCGCGCCGCCGGCGAGGATGACCGCCCCCATGGACATTGCCATGCCGACACAGATCGTCTGCACGTCCGGCTTGATGTACTGCATCGTGTCGTAGATGGCCAGGCCAGCGTATACGGCGCCGCCCGGCGAGTTGATGTAGATCGAGATGTCCTTGTCAGGGTCCTCGGACTCCAGGTGGATCAGCTGCGCCACGATCAGGTTGGCGATCTGGTCGTCCACCGGAGTGCCGAGGAAGATAATTCGCTCGTTCAGAAGCCGCGAGTAGATGTCGAAGGCGCGCTCGCCTCTCGACGTCTGCTCGACGACCATTGGGATCAACGGGCTCATGTGCCTCCCTCGCTTCCTGGCGTCCATATCTTCATCTCGGTAGGTGCTTTCTCCTTCTCGGGCGTCCACAGCTTCTCGCGGGCGCGGGCCAGCTCGACCGGGATCCGCTTGACCCCGGCCACCACCTCGTCCAGCGCCTTGCGCATGCGCAGGTCGCCTCGCAGCTGCTCGAAGCCGGCGCTCTCGCGCGCGGCCGTGAGGAGCGCGTCGGGGTCCTCCCCGGACTCCTCCGCTTCCTGGCGGACCAGCGCCTCGATCTCCTCGTCGGGCACCTCGAGCCCGAGCCGGTCGGCGACGGCGTCGAGTGCGAGCTCGCGCTTCAGCGCCTGCTCGGCCTCGGTCCGAAGCCTGCCGACGATCTGCTCCTGGGTCTGGCCGGTCATGGACAGGTAGGCCTCGAGGCTGAGGCCGCGGCGCTCGATCGAGCGAACGAACCCGCTGGCCAGCTCGGCCGTCCGGCGCTCGACCATCGGCTCGAGCGAGTCGAAGGTGGACCCATCCACCAGAGCGTCGACGGCGTCCTGCCGCAGCCTGAGCTCAAGCTCTCCTTCGAGCTGCTCGCGCAGCTGCGCCTCGATGTCGGCGCGCAGCTCCGAGAGCGTCTCGAACTCGCTCGCAGCCGTCGCGAGGTCGTCGTCGAGCGGCGGCAGCACCTTCTCCTTGACCTGCTCCAGGCTGAGGCTCACGGTCGCCTGCCGCTCGTCCGCGAGCTCGAACTCGACCTCTTTGCTCTCGCCGGCGAACATGCCCACGAGCGCGGACTCGATCTCGTCCACGAGCCTGCCGCTTCCGAGCTCGAGGACGTAGTCACGCTGCATTGCCCCGATCTCCTCGCCCTCCATGTCCACGACGACGACGTCGCCGGGCTGGGCGGGACGGTGGTCGACCGGTGCGAGCTCGGCGACGGCACCGCGCAGGCTGTCGAGCTCCGCGTCCACGAGCTCCCCCGGGACCTCGGCCTCCGGGACGCCGACCTCGAGCTCCTTCCAGTCGGCAAGGTCGGGCTTGGGGACGACGGAGACCGTCGCCGTGAAGCGGAAGGTCTCGCCCTCCTGGGGCGGGCCGTCGCCCACGTCGACCTCGGGGCTCGCGACCGGCCTGACGCCCGACGTCGCGGCCGCGTTCCAGAACCACCCGTCCAGATGGCTCCGCACGGCCTCCTCCCAGAGCGCCTCGCGCCCGACGCGCGCCGCCACGACCTGAACGGGTGCCTTGCCCTTGCGAAACCCGGGGATGCGGAGCGACTCGGCGAGGTCGGAGGCTGCGTGCTCCAGCGCATGCTGGACGTCGGCCTGCGGCACCTCGACCTCCAGGCGCACGCGGCTTTCCGGCAGCTCTTCGACCTTCGTCCTCACTGCGAGCCATTGTGTCAGAAGCGTGTTGGTCTCCCGGGCATGGCCAAAGCCGAGCTGACGGTCTCGCCGAGCGGCTCCCGGAGCGAGCTCGTGGGGCGCCACGGCGACGGCTGGCGAGCCCGGATCTCCGCCCCGCCGGAGCGCGGGCGGGCCAATCAGGCCCTCGTCGAGCTCGTCGCCGAGCTCGTCGGCGTCCCGCGCGAGCGGGTGTCAGTCGTCGCGGGCGCGCGGGCGCGCCGCAAGGTGGTCGGGGTCGCCGGTCTGGACGACGCCGAACTCGATCGCCGTCTGGACGAGGCGAGCAGTCAGCGCCGCTGAGCTCCGAGGAAGACGCGGGCGATGCTGAGGGCGGCCTGTGTCGGCGTGACGCGATCGGCGTCGGCCGCGGCCAGGACACGGCGCGTGGTCTCCCCGACCAGCCGCTCAACTGCGGCCAGGCACCGGGCCGGGTCCTCTCGACACTCGGGCGCTTCGTACAGGTGGATGCCGCCGGCGTTCGACACGAAGTCCGGCAACGCGAGGATCCCACACGCCGCGAGCGCGTTCGTCGCCCCCGGGGCGTAGGGAACGTTCGCTGCGGGAATCACGGCCGCGCAGCGGAGCTCGGTCGCCGACTCCGGCGCGATGACGTGGGGTCGCGCGCCCGGGACCAGCACGTCGCACTCGACTGCGAAGAGCGCTTCGCGCGGCTGGGCGGAGACTGGGCCGTAGTGAACGAAGGCGTCGCCGTGGCGAGCCCGAAGGGCAAGCAGCTCGTCCACGTCGAGCCCGGCCGGGTCGACGAGCGCCCCCTCGATCGTGCTGACCGCGATCACGCGCGCGCCGGCATGCGCGCAAGCGCGTGCGGTGCCGGCACCTGCCTTGCCGAATCCTTCGATCGCCATGCTCGCGCCCTCGAAGGGCCGGCCGAGCCGCTCGAGGGCGACCGCGGCCGCGCCCTTGATTCCGTAGCCGACCGCCAGGTCGTCCATCCCCATCCCCTCGTGGGTTCGCGCCCAGATGGGCCTCGCGCCTCCCTCGGGCTCGAGGGGGAGGAAGTCCTCCGGCTGCGTGCCCATGTCGGGTCCCGTGAGGAAGAAGTCCTGCCAGTCACGCACGCGGTCGATGAAGGCCCCGAGCACGGCCTCACGGTCGCCCGCGCCGAACCGGATCCCCGCCTTTGCGCCCGCGTAGGGGACGCCGCAGACCGCGAG
>JBOHAB010000003.1:0-29483 GCA_050697655.1 Gaiellaceae bacterium | reverse complement strand
CCGTTCTCGATCGCGGCCCGGAAGTGGATGCCGCCGTAGAGGCGGGAGAGAGTCGCCTCGTTGGCTGCCTCGAGGAAGGAGCCGAAGCGGCGCGGGGCGAAGCCGCGGTCGTCGTGCGTCCGGTCGGCGAAGTCGTAACGCCTCCCGAACAGGTCGGTGAGGACCTGGAAGGCGGCGCCCGACTGGACCGAGTGGCCCGAGGGATACTCGGGGAAGGGCGGCGTCACGAGCAGCGGCAGCCAGTCCGGGTCGAACTGCGCGCGGGAGTAGATCACCGGCCGGAGCAGGTTGTAGCGGAACTTCTGGAACCAGCACGAGACGAAGGCATCGGAGACGGCAATCCCGAGCCGCGCGTACGTCTCGGCCGCCTCAGCGAGGCTCGAGCCCTCCCGGCGCATGACCTGAGTGGCGATGGAGATGGAATGCCCGGGAGGCGTGGCCGTAGCCCCGGGGTCGTCCGACCAGAAGCGGGCGATCGCCTCCTGCTCTCTCGTGACTTCGTTGACGGTGTCGTAGACCTCTCTCGCCTCACGGCGGAACTGCGAGCCCCGCCGCTCCGAGTAGCGAGGATGGTCGCCGGGCGGGAAGGCCGCCCCGTTGCGGATGGCGAAGCAGCGGTTGCCGCCCCAGAAGGGCTGCAGGGCCGTGCTGAAGCTCGGCGGCGTCGGCACCCACAACCCGGCGCCCGTCGGAGGCGTGTAGGGCGGAAGTTGCGGAGGTACCCCTCGTGGCCGCCGTCCAGCTTCGACCAGGTGAAGATCGCGTCGGCCACCTCGTAGCCACGCCGCACCGAGCGGTCGAACACCCTGGGCGCGACCCTCTCGCGGAGGCGGCGCTCGAAGCGCGCCTCCAGCATCGCGGCTGGATGGAGCTCCGCCGGCCGGGCGGTGGGGACCAAGCTCCTGAAGATCGTCGCGAGCGCAGCGTTCGCGACCGTCTCCCAGTCGTAATCCCGACGGCCGTCGGCGGGCGGGAGGCCGTTGAGGTCCGGGAACAAGCGCCGCAGCGAGCGAAAGCCGGGCATCCCGGGCTCGACCGCCTCGTAGAGCGTCATTCCCGCATAGGCGAAGGCCCGCGCGGCGACCGGAGGGCTGAACCCTGCAGCGCTGCGCACGAGATCCAGCGAGAGGTCGAACCACGCGGCGGGCACGGCGGCGTCGGCGCGGGCGCCGCTTCCCAGCTGCCGTGCCCCGAGCGCGGGAGCGGCCGAGAATCCGGTGGTGGCGATGCCGACCGCCGCCCCTCCGAGCCGGGCGACAAAGTCGCGGCGCGTCCAAGACTGTTCGTTCTCGTGCATCGACGATGTGTTCGCAACCGAATCGATGCACGGTTCATCTCGGGCTACATTTCCGCCATGCGACGTCTCGTCGCAGTGGTGGTCCCGCTAGTCCTCGCAATAGCGGCCTGTGGTGGTGACGACGACGAGGCCACACCCACGGGAACCGGAGCGGATGGGCTCGCCTTCGTAGGCGGCGACGTCGGCGACGGGCAGCCGATCGACCCGGTGCACACCTGCGACGGCAACAACATCTCGCCGGCCCTCGACTGGGTGGGCCTGCCCGAGGGCACAGCCGAGCTCGCGCTCATCGTCGTCGATCCGGACGCGCCGGGCGGCACGTTCACGCACTGGGTCGTCTACGCGATCCCACCCGACTCCACGGGCCTCCCTCGCGGCGTACCGCCGGGCCCCGCAGTTTCAGGCGGCCTCACCCTCCGCCAGGGGCTCAACGACGGCTCGGACACCCCCGGGTACACCGGCCCATGTCCGCCCGAGGGCGAGCATGGCTATGTCTTCACGTTGTACGCGCTCGACGCGGAGACGGGGCTCGAGGGCGGCGCGACCGTCGACGACTTGCGCGACGCGATCGAAGGCCACGTCCTCGCCGAGGCCGCGCTGACCGCGCCGTACGCCCGCCCCTAGAACCCTAGAGCAGCTCCGCAATCCGCGCCGCGGCCCGCGCGGCGCCGTCGGTCTCGACCGGCAAGTAGTCGACCTCGCGGCCGATCTCTTCGGCGATCGCCTGCGCGATCACGGCCGGCGTGGCGGTCTCGAAGTCCATTGCCCGCCCGGCGCCGTAGCGGTCGAGCCGGTGGCGGACGTGGAGGTTCTGCTCGAAGTGGTGTCGAAGCGGGAAATAGAGGAACGGCCGCCGGTTGGTCGTCAACTCCATCGCGGTCGTGAGCCCGCCCTGGACGACGGCGAGGTCGCAGGCGGCCAGGTGCCGGTAGAGGTTGTGGATATAGGCGTGCGCCTCGAGCCCGTCGGCCTCGGGGAACGCCGCGGGGTCGATCCGGGGCCCGGCGACGACGACCATCCGGAGCTCGGGGACGAGCTCCTTCGCCTCTGGAAAGGCATCGACGACGCGCCGAAGAAGATGGCCTCCGACCCCTGAGCCGCCCACGGTGACGATGCAGACGAGCTCCTTCGGTCCATAGCCGAGCTCGGCCCGCAGCTTCTCCCGGTCGGCAAAGGCCGTCGGGTCGAAGCCCGAGACGTAGCCGGTGAAGTCGAAGTGCTGCTCGGTCCAGTCGGGAATCTGCGGGAGGTCGGGGCCGAATGCCTCCGCGACGACGTCGTCGGGATTGCCGACGAAGAGCGCCTGGTCGCGCACGCGCGGGAAGCGTGCGATGTGCTCGATCATCTCGGCGTTGTAGTCGGCGGTCAGGAACGCCTCCCGCTCGCCGCCGTCATCCATGGGCAGCCAGCCGACGAAGTCGGTCAGCCAAACGTACGCGGCCCGCTTCTCCTCCGGGTTCTCGTGCAGGTAGTAGTCCAGCTCCCAGGCCTCGTCGCCGATCCAGAGGTCGTAGTTTTCCTCGCGCACGACGTCGTGGAAGACCATGAAGTTGGCGAGCAGGATCTCGTCCATTCGCCGCCACGCCTGGAAGCAATGGAGGTCGTGCTCGGCCGATTCCGACTCCATGTGGCTCGACTCGTTCGCCAGCTCGGCGCTCAGAGGATGGACCCGCTCGCCCTCCGCCTCGAGCACCCTGGTGACCGGGTCCTGCGCGAGCCAGTCGATCTCGAGGTCCGGAACGAGCTGCCGCAGCTCCCGCGCGATGGCGACATCGCGCTGGGCGTGCCCGAGGCCGATCGGCGAGCTCACGTAAAGGGCACGCCTGCGCCGGCTTTTCGCCCGCGTCCACTTTCGCTCCGCGGGGGCCGTGGGTGCCACCGACTCCGCGAAGTCGCGGAGCAGCCCGTTGACCTTGACCGGATGACGCGCCTGCGGGAGGTGCCCCGCGCCCTCGAGACCGACCAGAGTGCCTCCGGTCAGGGCCGCGACGGCCTCCGCTCGCTCGCGCGTTTGGCATTGGTCCAGGTCGCCGTGGACGACGAGAACCGGGCATGACAACCGGTGACAGAGCGCCTGTGCCTCTTCGGCGCTGCTCCACGGGAGCGGTGCCTCCTCGTCGGCGAGCGCGAGCGTCTCGGGATCAGTCCCCAGGCCCCAGCCGACGCAGTCCTCGATCTGCTTCGTCGAGTGCCGCTCGGGAAGCTGCTGCGAGAAGAAGAACTCGAGGAAGCCGCGGAAGTCGCGCCGCCAGTAATGGAAGTTGTATTTCGCCCAGCCCTCGTCCGTGTCGAGCGCCTCTGTAAATGGATACCGGGCGTAGTTCGCGTGTCCAGGGGTGAGGTACGGGACGTGCGGCGCGATAGCGGCGACGCCGAGCGCGGTCTCCGGGTGTGTCGAGGCGAGCATCAGAGCCCAGCCGCCGCCGTCGCAGAGGCCGGTGAGGATCGCGCGCTCCGCGCCAGCCGCTTCGAGGACGGCGTGCCCGTCCTCCACGAACTCCCAGGAGCCGTAGGCCGCTGCGTCGGCGGGCCGGTCGGAGCGTCCGTTGCCGCGAGGGTCGAATGTCAGGACGCGGTGGTGGCGCGCCAGATAGGGGATCTGCGCCTTCCAGAGCCGCGAATGCGAGATCGGGGAGGTTGGGAAGAGCAAGAACGTCGTCGCGCCTGCGCCGTAGCTCTCCCAGAACACCCGTACGCCGTCGCGCTCGACGTAGCCTTCTTCGTCCGGGTAGCGGGCGCGGGTCTGTTCCCGCGCTAAGGACGTGACCACGCTCATGCCACCCTCCTTTGCAGCGACTCGACGAAGTCGCGAATCAGCAGGTTCAACTTCACCGGGTCGCGGACGTGCGGGCAGTGGCCGGAGCCTTCGAGGGAGAGGAGCGTCCCGCCTGTTGCCTCGGCGAGCCCGGCGCCCTGTGCGAGCGGCCTGATCGCGTCCTCGTCGCCGTGGAGCACGAGCACGGGGCAGCGAACCCGCGTGCAGACGTCGGCGAAGCTCTCCAGCCCGCAGAGCGAGATTCCTACCTCGGCGGCGATCAGCGTCTCCGGCGTCAACTCGAGCCCCCACCCGACGCAGTCCTCGATCTGCTTTGTCGAGTGCGGCTCCGGGAACATCTGCCCGAAGAAGAACCAGAGGAACTCCTTGTAATGCTCGAGCCAGTAGTAATGGTTGTACTTCGCCCAGCCCTCGTCGGTGTCGAGCCGCTCGTGGACCGGATGAATGGTGCGCTCGGGATGAGGAGGGGCAAGCGGGACCGCGGGACCGATGAATACCGCCCCGGCGACGCGGTCGGGATGGTCGGCTGCCAGGAGCGCGCCCCAGAGCGCCCCGCAGGAAAGCGTCACGACGACCGCCCGCTCGGTCTCGGTCGCCTCCATCACGGCCAGGGCGTCGGCGGCAAACTGCGCCTCTGTGTACGCCTCGCCCCCCGCCGGCCGGTCCGCCTTCCCGCTGCCGCGGCCGTCGAAGGTAAGGACCCGGAAGTGGCGCGCGAGGTACGGGATCTGCATCTTCCAATGGCGCGAGTGGATGATCGACCACGTAGGCAGGAGGAACACCGTCGTCTCGCCAGCGCCGTAGACCTCATAGAAGACGCGGACGCCGTCGCGCTCGACGTAGCCCTCCTCGTCCGGATAGCGGGCGCGGGTCTGCTCCACCGGGGCGCCGACCGCGATCGTCATGCTCCATCTCTCGCTTCGAGCCAGTCGTCGATCCACGTCAAGAGCTCCTGGTGGCCCGCCGTGATCCCCTGGGCCCGCTCGAGGATGATGCCCTCGTTGAACGTCATCACCAGCGAGACTAGGGCGTCGAGCGGCATCGCGATCCCGTAGCGCTCGCGGGGCTCGGCGAAAGCCTCGGTGAGCACCGATCGCCACTCATCGTTCACGCGGGCGACGCGCTCCTGGAGCTCCGGCTGGTTCCATGCAAGCGCCTGCAATTCGAGCCAGATCTTCTCGTACTCGACGTCGTCGCCCACGAGGTAGCGCATCGCCTGCCTCCACTTCTCGAGGAAGGGGATCTCCGGATCGACGTACATCTCCCGCTGCCTGGCGGTCAGCCGCTCCGTGAAGCGCTCGAGCACGCGGACGAGCAGGTTCTCGACCGAGCCGAAGTAGTAGTGAACGAGCCCGTGGTTGAGGCCGGCCTCGGCGGCGACGCGCCGGGTCGTGACCTTCGAGTAGCCGAGCTCGAGGAGGAGGCGTTCCGCCGCATCGAGAAACGCCTCCTCCTGAGCCCTCGTTACGTGCGCCTGAGCCACCGCAGAACGGCGTCGAGCTTGGCCCGTCCGAAGAGCAGGAGCCCCGTTGCGGCCGTGGTTCCACCCGCCGCCAGCGAGCCGAGCAGGATTTCCTCGCCGAAGCCGTGGTGGGCGAGGATCACTGGAAGATCTCCGTCGTGCAGTCGCCGCCCTGGAGCCGCACCTCGTGCGCGCGCGCGGGCCCCCCGGGCCGGTCGTGGAAGTCGACGAAGAAGTCCCTGTCCACCTCCATGGAGCCGTCCTCCGCGATGTCGACCTTGAGGAGCCACGAGCGCAGCTCAGGATAGAACTGGTTGTCCCAGGTCGAGTAGAGCGAGTTGGTGACGTAGAGGCGCTTCCCGTCCAGGGAGAGCTGGAGCATCTGGGGCCCGCCGTTCAGCTCACGGCCCGCGTCACTCGGCTTTCCGAGCAGGCCGCCGAGCCAGAGCTTCCCCGTCAGCTTCGGGCTCTCCGGGTCGGAGACGTCGTAGCGGCGCAGGTCGCCGTGGAGCCAGTCGGAGAAATAGAGCGCCTTGTCGTCCATCGAGAGGACGAGGTCGGTGATGAGCGCCGGGACCGGGAACGGCCAGCCCTCGAGCTCGACCGGGTCGGTCGTGATCACGGGCTCTGCCGACCAGTTCCCCTTCTCGCGCGCGAAGTGCCAGATGTTGCTCGAGAGGGCGGCGCCGACGAACCCTTGCTTTGCGCTCGGGTCGTGCAGGAACCTGATCTCGAGCGGGACGAGCCCATTCTCACCCAGGTCGATCGTCTGCTCGAGCGTCCGCTCCTCGAGGTCCCAGAAGTGGAGCCGTTGCCCGTAGCGGCCGGCCTGCACGTCGGCGAGGTCGAAGCCGGGCTCGAACGCGTTCGGCTCGCCGAACTCCGACGAGACGAGCGTGTTCTTGCGCGGCTGGTACCAGAAGTCGTAGTTCATAGGCGGGTGCGGGCCACCGTTCTCCCAACGGCCCTTGATCTCGAAGGTCTTCGAGTCGAGGACGGCGAAGCCGCCGGCCGCGTTGCCGTCGGCGTCGCCGAGCATGCTCATGACGACGTTGTCGCCCGGCATGCAGTGCACGGTGTGCGGGCGTGTGAGCCCGGTCGCCTCGACCATCTCCTCGGGCTCGATTACCTTCTCGATGGTCGGCTTGCGCGGGTCGTCCGCCACGTTCACGATGTGGACCCGGGACGAGCGGAAGCCCGGCATGATCAGGTGCGAGCGGTCGGGGCCGTGGCAGGCGGACGAGCAGCGGTTCCAACCGTAGTGGTGCAGCTCGTCGCCGACGTTCGGCATCTGCGTCTCGTGGATGATGCGGCCGTCCTCGGCATCGACGACAGCGAGGAAGTCCGGTGCGTCCACACCCGTGCCCTCGTGCAGGCAGGCGACGTAGAGAAACGCCTCCGGCGGAGCTTTCGTGGCTTCCTGCGGAGAGGAGTAGAGCGAGCTTCGTGGGGTCATAGCGCCTCCTTAGTCAAATGACTAAGGCATTTGACTAAACGACGGTGCGTTTGTCAAGTGCGGCACACGATGCGGGGGCGTCAGCTTTCCTTCGCGCGCTTGCGCTCCGGGTCGTAGACGGGATGGGCGACGATCTCGCCGGAGACCTTCTCCTCGCCAACCTGCGCGACGACGTTCTGCCCGGGGCGGTTCAGGTCTTTGCGGACCTTGGCGAGCCCGAGGGTCCGGCCGCCGAGGTAGGGGGAGACGACCGCCTGCGTCACGAGGCCAACCTCCTCGTCCTCTACCCAGAGCGGCGCCCCGCTCGCCTCGTCGCCGGCGCCCTCGAGCACGACGCTCGTCAGGCGCAGCTGGGTGGCCTGCTCGTCGCGCGCCAGCGCTTCCTTCCCGTGGAACTCGCCCTTGCCCAGGTCGACCGACCAGCCGAGGCCGCACTCGTACGGGGAGACGGTCGCGTCGTACTCGATCCCGCCGATGATGAACCCGCCCTCGATGCGGAAGAGGTCGAGCGCGACCATGCCGATCACCTTCAAGCCCTGCAGCTCGCCGGCCGCGATCAGGGCGTCCCAGAGCTCGAAGGCACGCTCACGGTCGACCCAGAGCTCGTACCCGAGCTCCGCCGTGTAGCCGAGCCGCGTCATGAAGACCGGGACGCCGGCGATCTCGACGTCCTCGCGGAAGGTGTAGTACGGAAAGGCGGCATTCGAGAGGTCGGAGCTCGTCATTCCCTGGAGGATCTCGCGGCTCCTCGGGCCCTGGAGGCAGAGGTGGGGTGTGGCGTCGGTGTGCTCGCGCACCTCGATGTCGGAGCCTTCCGCCGCCGCGCTGAAGATCTCGTAGTCGCGGTCGTTCGCCCCGCAGAAGCGGACGTGGTCCGGCGCCCGCATCATCGTCGTGCAGTCGTCGACCATCTTCCCGTCCTCGTCCGTGAGCGCGCCGTAGGCGATCCGGCCGGGAGTGAGCTTGGAGACGTCGCGCGTCACGATCGAGTTGACCAGCTCGAGCGCGCCGGGGCCGTCCAGGTCGACCTTCCGCAGCATCGTGAAGTCCATCACCCCGGCCGTCTCGCGGACCGCGCGGTACTCCTCCTCGGTGTCCGTGACGACGGTCGGCGCCCAGTAGCCGAACAGGTCCATCCACTCGTCGGTCAGCGTCTGCAGGCGGGGGTAGAAGGCGGTCTCCTTGCTCACAAGCTCTCCTTTCCGTTGAGCAACAGGGACTCGAGCACGAGCTCCGAAAGCTCGCGCAGCTCGAGCTCGCCCTGGTGGCCGGACGTCTTGATCGCGTCCTCGTACATGGTGACGTCCTTGGGGCACGCGACGACGAAGTAGTCCACCGCCTCGAGCTCCACTGCCTCGTCGATCCGGCTCTCGCTCGGTCGCTGGGCCTCGTCAGCCTTCAGCTCCTTCATCCAGATGCGCCCGCCGCCTGCGCCGCAGCAGAAGGAGTTGTCGCGGTTTCGCGGCATCTCCACCAGCTCGCAGCCGAGCGAGGCGATCACCTGCCGCGGCTCGTCGTAGACGCCGTTGAAACGCCCGAGCGTGCACGGGTCGTGGTACGTCACCCGGTAGCCGAGGCCCTTGCGCGGTCGCAGACGCCCGGCTTCCAGGAGCTCGAGCAGGAGCTGTGAGTGGTGGACGACCGCCCAGTCGCCGCCCAGCTGGGGGTACTCGTTCTTGAGCGTGTTGAACGTGTGCGGGTCGGAGGTGAGGATGCGGTCGAAGCGGCAGCCCGAGATCGTCTCGACGTTCTCCTCGGCGAGCGACGACCAGAGCCCCTCCTCGCCGGCGCGCCGGACGTCGTTGCCGGCGGTGCGCTCGCCGTCATAGAGGATCCCGAAGTCGACGCCGGCGTGGCGGAGGACGCGGGCGAGCGCCTGGCTGATCCGCTGGTTGCGCGGGTCGAAGGAGGCGTAGTCACCCACGAACCAGAGGAGCTCGGCGGGCTCCTTGCGCGAGTCCTTGACGTCGAAGTCGAGGTCCTTCGCCCAGCGGCCGCGCTTGCGCTTGGCCTCGCCGAACGAGTTGCCCGACGTGTAGATCGTCTCGAGTGTCTGCTGGAGCTGGCCGTCCATCTCGCCCCGCTCGACGAGGGCGCGGCGCATCTGGTTGATGATCGGCACGTGCTCGATGCCCACGGGGCAGATCTCGACGCAGGCCATGCACTGCATGCACGACCAGAGCGTCTCGGGCTTGATCGTCCCCAGGATCTCCGCGTGCTCGGGGAAGCGGGGCTCGATGCCCAGCGCGGCTCGGTTCCCCATCGAGCCCTCGGCCACCTCGCGCAGGTCGAGCACGAGGTCGCGCGGCGAGAGCGGATAGCCGGATGCGGTCGCCGGACAGGCGGCGTGGCACTTGCCGCACTTCGTGCAGGCGTCCAGGTCGAGCAGGTGCTTGGGCGCTAGCGCGTCGATCGTCGCGTAGCCCACCTCCTCGGGCTTGGCGTCGGGCGGGAGGGGCAGAAGCGACTTGCCGGCGCGGTCGTCCTTGGTGGCGACGCCCGCCGGCCCGGCCAGCATGTGCACCGCCTTCGTGAACGGGATCGACGAGACCCAGAAGAGGGCGACAACGCCGTGCCCCCACCAGGTAACCGCTCTGGCCGTCTCCGCGGCGCCGCCCTCGAAGCCGAGGGCGATGAGCGCCTGCCCGGCGAGCCAGCCGAACGGCGCCCACACCTCGAAGCTGGGGTCGTCCGCAGCGATCCGGAACGCCTCCAGCAGGAAGCCGGTGAGCGCGAGGTAGAAGAGGCTGCCGAGAAAGAACCAGTCGCCGAGGCGGTAGCGCTTCGCCTCGTCGGCGAGGGGCGCCGCCGGCTCGACGGGGCGCCAGTACGAGAGTCGGAAAGGCCTGAGCACGCCTCGCTTGACGGCGAAGACGGTGAGCCCGACGATCAGCGCGAAGCCGAAGACGTCGAGGAAGAGCGAGTAGCCGAGGTAGAACCAGCCTCGCCAGAAGTCGAAGCCGAAGACAGGCTCGGCGAAGTCGTCCTGGAAGGCGAGGATCGCCGTCCCGATGAAGAGGACGACGAAGCCGTAGAAGACGAGCAGGTGGGCGAGCCCCGAGAGCGGGTCGCGGCGGCGGATCCAGGCGTGGGTGGCCACGATCTTCGTCGTCCGGACAGCTCGTTCCAGCGGGTTGCCGACGGGCGCCTTCGTGCGGCCGCGGCGGTACTTGAGGGCGAGGCGGGCGACCCCGACGAGGAAGATCGCCACCGAGACGGCGATGAGGACGTACCAGAGGACGATCTGCCAGGTCTCGAGGCCGGCGAAGGTCTCGCGCGTCTCCCCGGCGCCCAGCAGGACGGGCATCAATACAGCTTCTCGAGCTCCTCTGCGACCTCGAAGAGGTCAGCCACCGCGCCGTAGTCCGCGACGTTGAAGATCGCCGCCTCCGGATCGGTGTTGACGGCGATGATCGTGCCGCTCGTCTTCATGCCGGCAAGGTGCTGCACCGCTCCCGAGATGCCGAGGGCGAGGTAGACCTTCGGCTTCACCGTCTTGCCGGACTGGCCGACTTGGCGCGCGCTCGGCATCCAGCCCGCGTCCACGAGGGGGCGCGAGGAGGAGAGCGTCGCCCCCATCGCCTCCGCGAGCCCCTCGAACTGCTCGAGGTTGTCCTTGTCGCCGATGCCGCGGCCCACGGAGAGCAGCAAGTCGGCGGTGGTGATATCGACGTCGCCCGCCTGGACCTCGACCCAATCCTGGTGGCGCGCACGCGAGGCAGTCGTCTCGACGCTCACCTCCGTGACGCTCGCAGAGCCGGCGCCTTCGGAGGGCGGCCAGGCCGTCGGGCGGACGAGGAGCACCGCCCGGTCGTGACCGGGAAACTCGATCTCTCCGTTCACCTTCGCCCCGTAGAAGGAGCGCTCGGCCACGAGTTCGCCGTCCTCGTCACGGACGGCGAAGACGTCGGATGCGAACCCGGTTCCGAGCTTGGCGGCGAGCGCCGGCCCGTAGCCCATCGAACTCACGGTGAAGCCGAGCAGCACCACGTCGGGGCTCCGCTCGGCGATCAGCTGCTCGACGGCCTGCTGGTAGACGTCGTTCTCGAACTCGTCGGCGTCGACCTTGACGGCGAGGATCTCGTCCACGCCCTCGACGTTGACCGCGTCGCTGAAGGACGCCGGCTCGTTGGCGATCACGGTCACCTCGACGGGCCCGCCCAGGCTCCGCGCGGCGCTGATCAGCTCGAGCGTGATCGGCCGAAGCTCGCCGCGGACATGCTCGGCAACGACGAGGGCCCTCATCCGGCACACCTCGCCACGCTCTCGGCACGATCTGCGCGCCACGGTTGCGGATTTCGGCGATAGGCTCGCAGTGGGTGGTGGGCCGGGGTGCCCCAGACGAAGACCGTGTGAGAAGCCCGGCTCACGCCTTCATCCTCTCGTCGACGATCTCTTTGATTCGGCCGGCGATCGAGCCGGCGTCGCCGTCCAGCATCTCCGCGCCCTCGCCCTTGGGCGGCACGAACATCCGCCGCACGCGCGCCGCCGGCGCTCCCAGGTCGCCCGGCTCGCGCACCTCGATTTCCTTCTGCTCGGCCTGCTTGATCGCCCTCAGCGTTGCGTAGCGTGGCTCGTTAATGCCGGTCTGGATCGTGAGGAGCGCCGGCGTGTCCACCTCGACCACGTCCACGAGGCCGCCCTCCAGCTCCCGGTGCACGGTCGCCGTGCCGTTCCCCAGCTCGAGCTTGGTGACGACCGCTGCCCGCGGCAGGTCGAGCACCTCGGCGAGCGCCGTCCCGGTCGCCGCCTGCACGGCGTCACTGGACTGGACGCCGCAGAGGACGAGGTCGGGGCTCTCGGCCCGGACCACCTCGGCGAGCGCTCGGGCGACCGTGATCGGATCGGCGCCGGCGAGCTCGTCGGACCAGACGCGGATGCCGCGGTCGGCGCCCATCGCCAGCGCCCGGCGCATCGCGTCCTCCGCGTCCTCGTCGCCGACCGTGACCGCCACGACCTCGCCGTCGCCGGCGGCCTCGCGCAGGCGCAGGGACTCCTCCGTCGCGTAGGAATCCCACTCGTTGAGCGCGTAGTCGAGGTAGTCGGGGTCGACGTCGCGCTCGTCGTCCGTGAACTCGACCTCGTCCCCGAGCGACCCCACCTGCTTGACGCAGACGACCAGCTTCACGCGAGAACGGCCTCACGCTCCACGACCCTCCGCTCGCGCTTGAACGGGAGCGGCACCTCCGGGTTCTCGGTATCGATCTCCCGCGCGAGCCGGTGGCCCGAGAAGACCGCGTCGGCGGTGAGCCGGGGGGCCTCGCAGTCGCCGATCCGGTAGAAGCCGGTGATCCCCTCCGCCTCGAGCGCGTCGATCCCCACCGAGTCCTTCAGCTCGCGGTAGAGCGCCTCGTTCGAGCGACGCTGCGTCACGAGCACGACTGCGTCGGTCGCGAACTCGTGCTCGTGGGCCTCCTCGTCGTAGACGTGGCTCGCAAGGACTCTGCCCTCTTCGAACTTCGTGGGCATGTGGAAGGTGACGATCTCGACGCCGAGCTTGTGCAGGATTCGGTGCTGGTTCGGGGCCTCGAGGGTGAAGTGCATGTAGGGAGCGATGTGCCCGAGATGGGTCATCAGCCTGACCTTCTTGCCGTCGCGGGCGAGCTTCTCCGCCAAGGAGACGCCCATGAAGTAGCCGTCGTTGTCGAGGATGGTGACGGTCTCGCCGGGGACTTCCTTGCCCTCGAACATGACCTGCTCGGGGGTCAGCTGCCAGGGAAGGCTCGCGTCGGCGCCGGGGATCGTGTCGTGCGTGCAGCCGTTGAGCCCGTCGGTGGCCCAGTATGCGCCGGTGGCGACGACGACGATCTCGGCGCCGTATTCCTTCACGCCCTCGGCGTCGAGATCGGTGTTCGGGATGAACTCGACGTTCTTGAGCTTGTCGATCTGGATCTTGCGGTAGTTGACGACCCGTGCCCACTCGCCCAGGCCCGGGAGCTGCGGGATCCAGCGCATCCCGCCGCCCATGTCCTCGCCGGCTTCGACGAGGTGCACCCGGCGCATGCCGCGCTTGCCGAGGATCATGGCGCACTCCATGCCGGCGGGGCCGGCGCCGACGACGAGGACGTCGTTGTCGGCGTTCTTGGCAGGATCGAACTTCTCGGGATGCCAGCCGCGCCGGTACTCCTCGCCGGCGGTTGCGTTCTGCGTGCAGATGAGCGGCGGGCCGCCGATCTCCCAGCGGGAGATGCAGATGTTGCAGCCGATGCACTCGCGGATGTCGTCCAGGCGACCCTCGTCGATCTTCCGCGGGAGCCACGGGTCGGAGATGGACGGACGGCAGGTGGCGATGATGTCCAGCTGACCGGAGTTGATCGCCTCGACCATCACGTCGGGGTTCGTGAAGCGCCCGACGCCGAGCACCGGCTTCTTCGCGACGGCCTTGACGGCCGCCTGCCAGGGGAGCTGCCGGCCGGACTCGTAGAAGCGCGACGGCGTCGCGTCTTCGCCCCATTCGGAGATGCCGGAGACGTTGATGTCCCAGACGTCCACGATCTCGTCGCACATCTCGACGAACGGCAGGCAGTCACGCTCGAGCTGCGTGCCGGCCTCGCCCATGAACATGTCGGTGGACATGCGCACGGCGATCGCGCAGTCGTCGCCGACCGCCTCGCGCACCTGCTCGATCGTCTCGCGCCAGAAGCGCGCACGGTTCTCGAAGGAGCCGCCGTACTCGTCCGTGCGCCGGTTGTAGTACGGCGTCAGGAACTGCTGCGGCAGGTAGGAGTGCGAGCCGTAGACGTAGACGATGTCGAAGCCGGCCTCGCGCGCCCGCTTCGCCGCCTCGACGTAGAAGCCCTGCACCTCGCGGATGTCGTCCTTGTCCATCTCCTTCGGGTACGTGAGGTGCTCGAAGTCACTCGGGATCTGGGAGGGAGCGCGCGGGACGCAGCGCGACTCCATGCAGGGTGCGTGCGGGCCGCCGTACCAGAGCTCGGCAGCGGAGAGCGCGCCGTGCTCGTGGAGCATGTCGCACATGAGCGAGAGGTTCTTGATGTCGTCGTCGTCCCAGAGGCGGGCGGACACGCGATGCGTGTCGTCCGACTCGGGATGGATGGAGCAGTACTCCGTGCAGACCGCCGCGTAGCCGCCCTCCGCCTTCATCGCCCGGAAGTGGGCCTGGCTGAGGGGCTTCTCCGAGCCGAAGCCGTTGCAGTGGGGGATCTGGTAGAAGCGGTTCTTCATCGTCTTCGGGCCGATCTGGATGGGCTCGAAGAGAATGTCGTGCTTGGGGTCGCGCGCCATCTCGCGATACCTCCTTTGGGGCAGAACCCGGGAACCGGCATTCTCCCAGTGGCCGTGCCGGCCTTGCAAGCTAGAGCGGTGGCGAGCAGACGCGCGACGCGCTCAGTCGTGCACCCAGACGAGGCAGGGAGCGTCCTTCCTGATCCGCTTGACGGCGCGCCGATACGACCGCTTTCCCAGCTCGTCGGGGTCCGGTCCGAAGACGAGCAACCCGATGCGCTCGCTCTTGGCGACCTCGAGCGCCGTTTTCACCGGCTTCGGGTTGTGGAACGCGAGCTGTGACGTGCGGACGCCGAGCTCGCGCGCGCGGTGGGCGACCGCATCGAGGTGCTTGCGGTTCAACTGCTCGGCGTACTGGCGTGCCACGTGCCCGACATAGTTGCGGTACTCGAGCGGAATCGCGTCGCAGATGTAGAGCTCGGCACCCGTCTGGGCAGCGCTCTCGATCGCGAAGGCGATCGCCGCCTCCTCGAGCTCGACGTTCAGCGTCAGCAGCATCACAGGGCGGATGTCCTGCGCGACCGGTGCTCCGCGCGGGGGCGCCGGACGGTCGAGCGTCTCTCGGGTCACTCCCGCGTCGCCTCCAACTCCAGCGTGGGCAGCTCCCCCGGGGAGGGTACGAACTTGCGCATGAACCAGCGTCGGATGTACCAGAACCAGACCATGCCGGTGAGCGGCGTTGCGATCGCGGCGCCCCAGATGCCCCAGAGGAAGAAGGAGGCGATCGCGACGCCGAGGATGAAGATGACGCCGACCCGCACATAGAGCCTCGCCTTGGCCTGGTGCTCGCGTACCTGCGGGAAGGTGCTCTCGGGGATCTGCGACGTCTCGTAGCGCCGCCCACAGGAGCACTCGACGGCGTCCCCGAGCTTCGCCGAGTGCGTCTCGCCGCATTCGCACCGCACGGTGATGGGAATCGCCACGCGCTTCTCCTTCGATTGTAGTGTCGAAACGACGAGGGGCGGGTTGCCCCGCCCCTCGAGACTCGGTCTCCGTGTGTCTTAGCGCGCGCGGGCCGGAGCGGCGGCGGCCGCTCCCTCGATCGCCTCGCGCGTAGGCTCCTCGTCGCTCGGATCCGTCCAGCGCAACGGCTTGCCCCACTGGCGCTGGGCGATGATGTAGCCGAGCACGCCGGCCGCCAGCGCGAGCAGTCCGACCGCGATGATCTCGGGCACCCGCGCCGTCGCGCTCGGCACTGGGCCGCCCTCGAGATACGCGGCGTACTCGTCGCTCAAGTAGTCGAAGCCGTAGCCCGTGTACTTGAGGCCGTAGAGCCCGAAGATGATGAAGAGAGCGTTGGCGGCGCAGAACAGCCCCGCCAGCCACATCCACGGTTTCGCCAGCCTGATCGGGCGTGGCCAGTTCGGCCGGTCCCGGCGCAACAGCAACACACCTGAGAGGGCGATCACGTGCGAGAGCATGTACCCGAGATTGCCCGCCGCGAGGATGAAGTAGATGTTCCCGAAGTAGAGGAGCAGGAAGATGTTGAGGAGCATGTCGACGGTCATGGCCCGACCGGGAACGTTGTGCCGGTTCAGGACGCCGAGCTGCTTGATCGTCATCTTCTCCTCGGAGAGTGCATAGAGCGCGCGCGATCCGTCCATGGTGGCCGTGTTCATGGAGAGGAGCAGGCCGGCGCAGAGGCAGACGACCAGGAACTTCCCGAAGCCTTCGCCTGCGATCGAGTTGACGACGTCGGTCAGCCAGACAACGCCGGTGAGGTCGTTGAAGAGGCCGTCGTAGCCGATCGTCCCGAGGACGACGATCGGGAGCAGGAACGCCATGACGACGTTGACGGCTCCGACCGAGGCGAGGGCCTTTCGCGTGTCGTTGGCCGTGTCCTTGTACTCGGGCGCAAAGGTCGCCCCCGACTCCGGCCCGTAGGTCGACCAGCCCAGGATGTAGAGCCAGACCATGATCATCACGAACTGGTTGAAGAAGCTCGCCGAGTCGCCGTAGAACTCGACGTTCGCCGACACGAAGTTCGAATTGATCTGGTGGTTGGAAAAATCGCCGGTGAGGAAGCCGCCGACGCCGATCACGACGAGAGGGATGACCATGAGCCCGGCCACGACGTAGCTGAGCCCGACGGCTGGGCGCATGCCGCGGACGTTGAAGATCCAGCAGAGCACGATGCACATAACCCCGATCAGCTGCGGCCAACCGAGTTGCTGGATGACGGGCGGATCCCAAGTCGTCGTCGCAAACCAGCCGTCGCCGCCGAACTCGGCGATCAGCAGGTAGCCGATCAGGCTGCCGTAGATCGCCAGCACGCTCGACCAGGCGAACCAGTAGCCGAAGACGGCGATCGGGCCCGCGAAGGAGAAGTGCTTGCGCCAGCCTTCCCGAGCGTAGACCGACAGCCCTCCCGGCTTGTCGGGGAACATCGCGGCGGGCTCGCAGTAAATGTAGGCCTGCAGCGCGCCGATGATCGCCGAGATGACCCAGAGGATGATGGCCACCTGGCCGCCGAGCGCGATGATCGAGCCCCAGAGGCCGATCAGCAGGAAGCCCGGGTTGGCGAGACCGATGACGAATCCGTCCCACCACCTGATCGTCTTGAGGAGACGTCGTTCGTCTACTGCAACTTCAGCCATGCACCCTCCTCCGGATCGAGAGACGCCGTAGCCGGCCCAGGACACTAGACGGCACGCCGGATCGCCTGGTCGCCACAGTACGCCGCATTCCCGACACATCCGGCATGGGGAGCGCGACGGTAACACTCGGAACGGCCGACTTCAACAGACCACCGTCGTCGTGCAAGACTGCGCCGACGGCACCCGAAGGAGGAGCGAGATGGCGGTAGCGACCAGGCAGGACGCCTACATCGGCGGCGAGTGGATTCCCGGCGACGGGGAGGAGATCGAGGTCCGGAGCCCGGCCACCGGGGAGCTGCTCGGAACGGTTGCGGCCTCGTCGCCGGCGCAGGTCGACGCGGCGGTGGCGGCCGCCGCCGAGGCGTTCCGAACCTGGCGCAAGGTCTCGCTGCTCGAGCGCGTGGAGCTTTGCCGGGCCGCGTTCGCGATCTGCATGGAGCGCTCGGAGGAGATCGCCGAGATGATCACGCGGGAGGTCGGCAAGACCATCCGCGAGTCCCGCGAGGAGATGGTCGAGTACACGGCCGACCACTTCCGCCGCGCTTCCGAGGACGTTCTCCGCTACGCCGGCAAGGTCCTCCCCTCGACCCAGGAGCGGACGAACGACAAGCGGATCGTGGTCGTGCAGGAGCCGATCGGGGTCGTGGCCGCGGTCACGCCGTGGAACTTCCCGGTCGACATCGCCGGGATTCCCATCGTCTACGGGCTTGCGATCGGATGCACGACGGTGTGGAAGCCGTCCGAGCAGGCACCGCTCTGCGCAAACATGTTCGCCGAGGTCATCCACGACGCCGGCTTCCCGCCCGGGACGCTGAACGTCGTCCACGGCCGCGGCGACGTCGGCTCTACCCTCGTCAGCCATCCGGACGTCGGCGCCGTCGTCTTCACAGGATCGTCTCAGACCGGCAAGCAGGTCGCGCGCGACGCGGCGCTCAAGAACCGCGTTCTCGAGCTCGGCGGCAACGGCCCCCAGATCGTGCTCGCCGACGCCGACCTCGACAAGGCCGCGGACGCCGCCATCGTCGGCTGCTTCTACCTCGCGGGCCAGTGCTGCACGGCCGCCGAGCGCATCCTCGTCCACGAGTCGGTGAAGGATGCCTTCGTCGAGGCGCTCTCCGAGCGGACGAAGGCTCTAAGCGTCGGCGACCCGCTCGACGAGGAGACGGACCTGGGCCCGCTCTGCACGCCCGAGGTGCTGACGAGGACGCAGGAGCATCTCGACGACGCGGTCGCCAAGGGCGCCTGGATCGTGCTCGGCGGCGGCCACGAGGGCCAGTTCCACGAGCCGACGATCGTGGACGGCGTCACGAGCGAGATGCGGATCGCACAGGAGGAGACCTTCGGCCCGGTGGCGCCGATCATCTCCTTCGCGACGCTCGACGACGCGCTCGAGATCGCCAACGAGACGGAGTACGGCCTGACCGCGTCCGTCTTCACCCGCTCGCTCCACGACGCGTGGCGAGCGGCCGAGGAGCTCCGCCACGGCACAGTCCACATCAACGAGACGACGAACTACTGGGACCAGCTCGCCCCGTTCGGCGGCGCCAAGTCATCGGGGTCCGGCCGCGAGCTGGCCGGCTGGATGCTCGACGCCCTCACGGAGACGAAGCAGATCACGTTCGACCTTGGCGATTGACCATCCGTCGCCGCGGCGCGCTCTTACGGGTGCCGTCTAAGCGTCGCGTTAGCTTCGAGGTGTGCGCTCGTGGCTTACCAGGGCGAGCAGGTTGATGAGCTAGTTGGAGGAGCCCACAGGCGTCGGACGGAGGCTCGAGAGCTTGCCGCGCGGCGGACTCTGGGTGCGCTGCTGAAATGTGGGACCGGACTTCCCCGACCACTACTTGTTCCGGGTCTTTGTCTACGACGCGGACGTTAACGCTCTCATCATTAGCTAGTTGGTGATGATTTGCGGACGGGGAGGGTTGATCCTATTAGTGAGCTATCAATCAAACGCGCGATGTCCTTCGCCAAGGAGATCCAAGTCAGACGGTCACGTAGTCCTTCGCCGTGTGACCGTTAAGGATCAAGAACGCATTGTGCGAGATGCGTTGAAGCGCGAGCCCGATAACTTCCGCCTCACACCGGGACAGCAGCGAACGCTGCGTCGTTCTGCTGAGGCCTGGTACATCCAGTAGACAAGGGACTGTCGCCTAGGCAGGCACCGGCTGGATGTGGGCGCGCTCGATCAGGCGCTCCGTGCAGCGGAGGGAGTTGGCGCAGATCGTCGACGTCGGCGCCATCGGCCCGGACGTGGGGAAGACGGCGCCGTCGAGCACGTAGAGGTTGGGTACGTCGTGGGCGGCGCACCAGCGGTCGACCACCGACGTCGCCGGGTCGTCGCCCATTCGCGCCGTCCCCAGCAGGTGCCAGCCCCACTGCGACCAGTCGGCCACGATCATCTTGACCGCGCCGGCGGCCTCGTGCGCCTCCTTCGCCCGCGCGAGCTGGAAGTCGAGGTTCGCGCGCATCTCGTCGTCCAGCGCGAACGTGATCTTCGGCGCCGGGATGCCGTCGGAGTCGGTCAGCTCCGGGTCGATCGTGACCGTGTTCGACTCGTGCGGCAGGTCTTCGATGCCGACTCCCCAGTCGAAGGCGTGCCCGAGCGTCGATTCCGTCAGGTCGTGGACGGCCGGGCCCCAGCGCTCGTCGAAGGGCAGGTCGTCGTAGCGGAAGAGCGTGAAAAGCGGGCCGCCGAGCGGCATCACGTCCCACTGCGCGCCGAGCGGGAAGCCTCTTGACCCGTCGTGGTCGGCGAACTCCAGTGAGAGGAGCTGCGTCCCCCAGGGCCCGAGCCAGCCTTCGAGGTCGTCCTCGTAGATCCCGAGAACGCTCATGTACGGATGGAGCATCAGCCGCTTGCCCACCAGCCCCGAGGAGTTGGCGAGCCCGTCCTCGCCGCCGGAGAGGAGGAGGAGGCGGGCAGTGCCGACGCCGTTGCCGGCGACGATGACGACGTCGGCCTCCTGCCGCTGCTCCTGTCCCTCTCGGTCGATGTAGATCGCGCCGGTGGCGAGGCCGTTCCCGTTCGTGGTGATCTCCCGCACCCGCGCGCCGGTGACGAGCTTCGCACCGTGCGCGAGCGCCGGCGGCCACATGGTCGTGTCCGTCGAGCTCTTGGCGCCCTTGGGGCAGCCCCACATGCACGTGCCCGTCCGCTCGCAGCCGGCGAGATTGCCGACCTCCTGGGAACGGATCGCGTGCGCGGCCGGCCACCAGTGCCAGTTGAGCTCGTTCATCCCTTCGGCCGCCCGCCGTCCGATCGGGCCGATCGGGAGCGGCGGCAAGAGCGGCGGCGGCCCGGGCGGGTAGTTGGGGTCGCCGGCCATGCCGGAGATCTGCATCTCCTGGTCGATCCGCTCGTAGCACCGCTTCATCTCCTCGTAGGAGATGGGCCAGTCGTCGGCGATCCCGTGGAGCGTGCGGAGCTTGTAGTCCTGCGGCCGCAGCCGCACCCATTGCGCGCAGAAGTGGATCGTGCTGCCGCCGACGGCGTTGTACATCACCGGCGTGATCGGCGAGCCCGAGACCTCCAGCGGATAGTCGGAAGGCTGTCGCCGCGTGTTCGGGTTCGGGCTCCACTGCGCGTCGGCGACGAGCTCCCACTCGAGCTTGTCGCCGGGGAAGTCCGACGCGTTCTCCCAGCCGCCCTGCTCCAGGCAGACGACCTCGAAGCCTGCTTCGGCCAGGTGCCGGGCGGCGACCGAGCCACCGGCCCCCGCGCCGATCACGACGACGTCCGCCTTCTCGCCGTTGCCGGAGATCGAGAAGGAGAGCGGCTCGGCCGCCTCGACCGCATCCGGCGGCGGGGGCGGGGTCGAGTTGATCGGCCCCCGTGCGAGCACGGGATCGAGCAGTCCGTCGCGCAGGTCGTACTCTGCCTCGTCTGAGAAGGGCGGGCGCTTGCCCTGGCCCGGGTAGCCGATCCGCTTCCGGATCTTGAGGTTCATGTAGTAGGCGCCGGAGGCGAGCTGTGTAAGCGCCGAGAAGCCGTCCGGATCCTCGGCGTGCAGCCGCCGCGCCTCGTCGTCAGGCTCGCGGCCGGGCGCCGCGTCCAGCACGGCGGTCAGCGTCGGCACCAGGTCGGGCCGGGCCTCGAGGGCTCGGTCGAGCCACCTCTCGGCCGAGCCGGCCTCGCTCGCCGCGGGCCGCGCATCGGACGCCGGGATGAGCACGTCCGCGAGCGCCCAGAAGGTCGTTCGCTGCTCCTGGGTCAGAGTGCGCTGGCCCGTGACGGCCATGGGCTGCTAGCCGGCCACCCCTGCGGTGCTGAAGGCGGGCATGACCTCTTCCGCGATGAGCTGGAGCTGGCCGTTGACATCCGGGACGTCGACGTCCCTCTGCGCGAAGAGCTTGAGGATGTAAGGGTCGGTGATGCAGAGGATCATGTGGTTGACCCCCGCCGACTCCATCTCCTTGATCTTGGCCACGCACTCCTCCGGCGTGCCGGCGATCGAGAGCTTTTCGGCGATCTCGGGTGTCGTCATCTCGTACGCCTTCTCGAGGTCGCCGGTGCCGAGCACCTCGACGATCGCCTTCGTCTCGGCCGGGTCGATGTCGTGCGCCTCGAACTGCTCGTCGGGCTGGGAGGAGAGGTAGAAGGTGACGATGGCACGTGCTGCCGTCTTCGCCTTCTCCGAGTCGGGCCCGCAGGTGACGACGCACCAGGCGCCGATGTCGAGCGCCGTCCAGTCGCGGCCGGCCTTTTCCGCGCCGATCTTGACGTTCTCGACGACGTAGTCGTACCAGGCCTTGTTGTAGCCGAGCGCGCTGTGGACGCCGTCGGAGACTTCCCCGGCGAGCTGCATCGACTTGGGGCCGCGCATGGCGCCGATGTAGAGGGGCAGTTTGTCCTGAACGGGACGCGCGAACGTGAAGAGCCCGGCGTAGCGGTGGAACTGACCCTCGTAGGTGATCACGCCCTCGTCGAGGAAGGTACGCATCACCTCGTGCGCCTCCTTGACCCGTGAGAACGGCTTGATCGTCTTCCAGTCGACGCCGTACTGCGTGAGCATCCCGAAGTTGCCACAGGAGATCACGCCCTCCGCCCGGCCGCCGGTCAGCTCGTCGAGGGTGGCGAGCGCCTGGCAGATGAGCGTCGGCTCGCGCAGGTAGACGCTGGAGAGGTTGGGCCCGAAGCGGACGTTCTTCGTCTTGTCCGCGGCGGCCGCGTACAGCAGCCAGAGGTCCTTGTGCCAGGTCTCGTCCGCCGCGTAGCAGGCGTAGTACCCGTTCTCGTCGGCCGTCTTGATGTGCGCCAGCGAGTCGGCGAGCGGGTAGTCGAGCAGTGTCGTGTAGCTGAACTTCATGCCTTGCCCTCCTCGGCCTCGATTTCCTCCAGGAGCTCCTCGCCGGACACGACGCTGTCCGCGAAGTGGTCGTGCATCCACGCCAGGTGCTCCCACCGGCTTTCGACGATCCGCAGCGTGTCCCAGGCCGGGATCTCCTGCTGGGGCGTGTGCTCCGTCATGAGGGCCGGGTCGACCTCGTAGATGTGGTCGAAGCGCATGACGACGTCGTCCTTGATCCGCTTTTCCTCCGGCGGCTTCTGCGCGGCGAGCCTGAAGCCGATCATTCCTCCCCTTCCTTGTACGCCTCGTCGAGCAGGTACTTACCCGGGTTCATGATGTTGTTGGGATCCAGGGCCCGCTTGATCTTCTTCATCACGTCGAAGCCTCCGCCGAGCTCGAGCGGGACGAGGTCGACCTCGCCCTCGCGGCACGACCCGTGGCAGGCCGAGATGGAGCCGCCGTGCTCGATGGCGATGCGGGCGATCTCACGTTTCGCATCGACCCAGGCGGCCCAGCTTTCGTCGCCCCACTGCATCTCCCAAATGCCGATGTCGATCTCGGTCAGGTAGTCGCCCCACGACTTGAAGGCTCCGTTCGTGTAGGCGAACATCCCCCAGTCGTCGAACATGTCGAAGCGCTCACGCAGGCCGGCGGCGACGGCGTGCCATTTCTCGCGGACGGCGGGAAGCTGGGAGTAGAGGATCGACGCGTCCTCGCAGTGCCAGCTCATCGGCACCACCTGGCCGTCGCGCACGCGCCCGTGGAGCGGCGTCGCGTAGCGGTCGTGGCGGGAGGCCCAGTCGCCCTGGGAGATCTCGTCGCCGAGGTACTCGCCGCCCGAGGCCTTGCCGATCTTGAGCATCCGCTTCGCGGAGGCGCGGACCTCGTCCTCGTTCCCGTACATGGCCAGCGCCACCACGCCCTTCACCCGGTCCGGCTGAGGGATGTAGGCCTCGTCGTCGCGGCGGAGGTAGGCGATCTTCCATTCGTCGAAGAGGACGACGCCGGCGAGCGTGGCCGCGCCCGAGCGGGCGAAGTCCCCGGTCGCCCGCCATGCGTCCTCGTAGGAGCGGTAGGCGTAGAAGGCGGAGAACTCGGCCTCGGGGCGCTTGACCAGCTCGAGCGTCGCCTCCGTGACGATCCCGAGCGTCCCCTGGTGGCCCATGAAGAGGTGCTTCAGCTGATAGCCGCTCGACGACTTGCGCACCTTCTTCCCGCCGCCGTCGCCGACGCGGATGATCTCTCCGGTGGGGAGCACCAGCTCGAAGCTGATCACGAGGTCGCGCGTGTGCCCGTAGCGTCCCCCGATAAGCGACCAGCCGCTCGTGCCGATGCGCCCGCCCACGAGCGAGCACGGATACGAGGCGGGGTCGTCCGGATAGATGAAGCCGTGCGGCTTCAGCTCCTCCGAGAGCTTGAGCATGTTGATCCCCGGCTGGACGGTGACCGTCCGGTCTTCCAGGTCGAGCTCGAGGATCCGGTTCATCAGCTTGACGTCGACGATGATCCCGTGCTTGAGCGGGACGGCGCCGTCGGTCAGCCCGGTGCCGCCTGCGCGCGGGACGATCGGGACGTGCTCCCGGTTGGCGAGCTTGACGACCTCGGAGATCTGCTCGGCCGAGGTGGGGAGAACGACCGCGTCGGGCGTGAACTCGGCCCAGCGGTGGACGGGGAACGGCGAGGGGACGCGGGCGCGGTTGACCCGTGCCGAGATCCCGGCGAAGACGTGGTCCTCGCCGCAGATCTGGACGAGCTCGTCGAGGAGGGCGTCGGAGACCGCGGTCGCCATCAGTGCTCCTTCCAGTGATGCTGGCGAGCTTCTGGGTCGCGAGCACCAAGCCAGAGGCCGCATTCGCTCGCAGCCAAGGCTGACAGCCTTGGTAAGAGCGAGGGTGGACTCTGGCGCCGTGTGATCGCGGGCCAGGAGCCGGTATGTATTGCTGGCAGGGGCACTAGACCTCGATCCCCGCGGAAGCCGCGACCAGCTCCATCAGGTCGACGACCTCGACGTCCTGTTTCCCGCCCTGCTCCGAGAGCGGCCGCTCCGACCAGACGCAGGCGGAGACGAGCGTGTCGATCTCGAGCGCCTTCGCCCGCTCGACGCGGCGGCGGCTGATCTCGGCAGTCAGGTCGGGCCGCTCGATCCCGAGGCCCGCGCCGGCGCCCGAGCAGTACGACCACTGGGTCACGTGGTCGACGTCCTTGAACGTCAGGCCGGGGATCGCCCGCAGGATCTCGCGCGGCTCCTTGTGGATGCCCTTGCGCTTGTTCAGCCGGCAGGCGTCGTGGTAGGTGGCGACGCGGTCGACGGGCTCGGTGAGCTCGAGCTTGCCGTCGCGGATGAGCTCGGCCACGAGCTCCACCACGAGCACGATCTCGAAGTCGTAGTCGTCGCCGAAGTAGCGCGGGTAGTCCTCGGTGAAGGAGATGTAGTCGTGCGGGTCGAGGACGAGGATCCGCTTGGCCCCGACCGCCCGCCAGTCGGCGACGTTGTGCTCGGCGAAGCGGCGCGCCTGGTCGGCGTAGCCCATCTCGGCCGCCGGCCCCCCGCAGCACCACTGCTCCTGCATGAGGCCGAACTCGGCGCCGGCCTTCTTGAGGATCTGCGCCACCGCGCGCGGGACGCTGGTGCGGTAGAAGGCGGCCTCACAATCGCAGAAGAGCACCGTCGCGCCGCCGACCGGGAGGTCGAGCCCCGCGGCCCAGTCGGCCACGTGCTCCTGCGTGACCGGCGTGCCGTTCAGCACGGGCTCGTTCTTGCGCTCGTCGGTGAGCTCGTTCCAGCGCTGCCAGAGCGGCTGGTGGATGCCGTTCTCGACTGCCAGCGAGCGCATCGCCCTCACGAGGTCGACGGTGCGGGTACGGAAGCGGTAGAAGTCGCCGGTGAAGAGCGTGTTCGGGCAGCGCAGCTCGCAGGCGCCGCACTGCGTGCAGTGGACGTAGTCGCGGGCCACGTCCTCGATCGAGAGGAGGCCCTGCTCCATCGCGACGACGTTCGCATGAAACGCCGTCGGCGTGTGCGCCTCGTCCCGAGTGACCTGCATCACGGGGCAGACCTCGCGGCAGAACTTGTGCCCCGAGCTGTAGCAGTTGTAGGCGGCGTTCCGCCATTCCGCCACGAACTCGGCGGTGCGCCCGTCGGTCCCGCCGGAGTCGCTGACTTTCTCAGTCGCCAATTCGCCTCCTTCGCTGGGTAGCGCCGACTCTAGGACGACTGCGATAGAAATGTCCAGTCATGCGCAAGCCCGTGATCGGCCTCTCGCTCGGCCTGCACGACTTCGGCGACTACGCGGGAGTCGGCTTCCAGCGGCCGCTCGCCCTGGTGGGCGGCGTCGGGCTCACCCTTCCGCGCGTCAACGGCCACCTCGAGGACGCGCTCGACGTCTGCGACGGCATCCTTCTCGGCGGCGGCCGCGACATCGACCCGGCCCGCTACGGCCAGGAGCCCTCCGAGCACCTGGCGCCCACGGAGCCGATTCGGGACGCCTTCGAGCTCGAGCTGACCGAACGCGTGCTCGACCGCGGGCTCCCCGTCCTGGGGATGTGCCGCGGGATCCAGATCCTTAACGTCGCCCTCGGCGGGACGCTCGTCCAGGACGTCACCGTCAAGCCCGAGTGGGCCGAGCACCCCTCCGACCGCGGCTGGAAGGCGTGGAAGGAGGTGGAGCGCTCCTCGCTCGCGGGCGCGGACGAGGTGCCGCCGCACCCGCGCCACGCGATCACGATCGAGCCGGGGAGCCGCCTACACGCCGCGCTCGGCGTCGACGAGATCGAGGTCGACAGCTTCCACCATCAGGCGCTCGACGAGGTCGCCGCCGACCTGCGCGTGGTCGCCACCGCTCCCGACGGCGTCGTCGAGGCGGTCGAGCTCGACGGCGACTCCTACGTGCTCGCCGTCCAGTGGGAGCTGCAGGAGGAGTGGCGGGTCGACCGCCGCTTCCTCGAGCCCTTCGCCCAGTTCGTAGCTGCCGCTTCCAAGACCTAGATGGGCATCCTCCTCGGCCTCACGGCCGCGCTCTCGTGGGGCCTGGCGGACTACTTCGCCGCGATCACGTCCCGGCAGACCGGCTCCTTCCGTGTCGTGCTCGGCTTCCACCTCATGGCGATGATCCTCCTCGGCGGGCTTCTCTTCGTCACCGGCGAAGGGCTTTCCGACGTCTCGGGCGGCGACCTCGCCTGGCTCGCGTTCGTCGGCCTGCTCGGCGGGGTCTCGTATCTGGCCTTCTACCGGGCTCTCGCCATCGGCCCGATCTCGATCGTGAGCCCGATCGTCTCGGCGTATGCAGCCGTGACCGTCGTCTGCGCCGTCCTGATCGGTGGCGAGCGGCTCGGAGGCGGAGAAACGGTCGCGATCGTCGTGGTCATGCTCGGCGTCGTGCTCGCGTCCTCCGACCTGGCGCAGATGCGGCAGCTCGAGCGGATCGCGCTCGTCGGAATCCTGCTCGCGCTCGCCACGGCGGTGGTGATCGGCGCCTTCGTCTACGGGGTCGCCTACTTCAGCGCCGACTACGGGTGGCTCGTGCCGATCTTCCTCGCGCGGGGCTTCTCGACGCTCTTCATCGTCGCGGTGTCGCTTCGAACCGGCGACTGGCGCTTCCCCGACCGCTCGCCGCGGTTGCTCGCGATCATCGGCCTGATCGCCGTCGTCGACACGCTCGGTTACGTCGCCTTCAATTTCGGCGTCCGACATGCGGACACTTCGGTCGTCGCGACCGCAGCCGCGCCCTACTCAGTCGTTCCGATCGTCGCCGGCGTCATGCTCTTGCACGAACGCCCGCGCGCGACCCAGTGGACGGGCATCGCCCTGGTGATCGTGGGGCTCCTCCTGCTGGGCCTTGTTTCCTGAGGGCTCGCCGCGGGTATCAACGGGTCGATCCTTCGATTCGAGAGGAGGAGAACCCGTGGATGCATCGGACATTCAGGCCCTCGTCAGCCGGGAGGCGGTCGACCAGAACGGGAAGTCGGTCGGCTACGTCGAGACCGTGTTCAAAGACCGAGAGACCGGGCAGCCCGAGTGGTTGGGCGTCATGACAGGCACGTGGCGCCACCACCACCGTCTCGTCCCCGCCGCGGGCGTCGAGATGGTCGGCGCGACGATAGCCGTTCCGTGGTCCAAGGAGCAGGTCGAGAGCGCTCCCGAGTACGAGGACCCCGATCGCGCCATCTCCGAGGACCTGGAGCGCGACGCCTACCGGCACTACGGACGCGAACCGGCGGTCAGGTAGCGGTCAGCTGCGCGGCCTGGTCTTCTCGGGGTCGTAGATCGGGAAGTCGTCGACGGTCGCGGAGACCGTGCCGTCGCCGAGGGCGACGTCCACGGTCTCGCCCTTCCCCGCGAAGCGGGACTCGAGGACGGCCATGCCGATCACCTTGCCGAGCGTCGGGCGCTCGGCCGGGCTCGTCAGCGTTCCCGCGGGCTCGCCGTCCTTCGTGACTGCGGCGCCGTACTCCGGGACGTCCGAGCCCTCGACCGAGAGCGTCACCAGCCGCCGCGGCGGGCTCTTCGCCGTCTCCTCCAGCGCTGCCTTGCCATGGAAGTCGCCCGTGTCCAGCCGGATCACCTTGTCGAGCGACATGTCGAAGGGGTCCGTCTCGTGCTGGAAGTAGTCGTAGCCGATGAAGATCAGCCCGGACTCGATGCGGAGGGTCTCGACCGCCGTGAGGCCGTACGGCTTCGCGCCTGCCTCGGTGAGCACCCCCCAGAGCTCCTCGGCGTAGTCCGGCTCCGTGAAGATCTCGTAGCCGAGCTCGCCCGAGTAGCCCGTGCGGGAGACCCAGGTGGGAACGCGGCCGACGTGCACCTGATGCGGGAGAAAGCGGAAGTAGCCGAGGCTCTCGACGTCCTCGTCGACGAGCCCCGCGAGTAGCTCGCGCGAGCGTGGGCCCTGGACTTGGACGTGCGGAAGCTTCTCGGTGATCGGCTCGATGGCGACGTCCATGCCCGACACGACGTCGCGCATGTGGTCGAGGTCGGAGTCGAGGGCAGTGATGACCCAGGCGCTCGAGTCGGTGAACTTGAAGACCGTGCCGTCGCCGACCATCTTCCCGTTCTCGTCCGTGAAGGGCGCGTAGCGCACCTGGCCGATCTCGAGCCCCAGCATGTCGTTGGTGAAGATCCGGTCGGCGGCCGCGAGGGCGTCGGGGCCGGAGAAGTCCCACTTGCGGAGAGGCGACTCGTCCCACACGCCGACGTCTTGGCGGACGGCCTGGTGCTCGGCGACCGCGTCGCCGAAGGTGGCGGGCCAGTACCAGCCCTCCCAGTCCATGAACTCGGCGCCGAGCTCACGCTGGACGCCGTCGAAGGCCGTGCGGATGATCCCTGCGTCGGTGCTCAAGGTCCCTCCTTCGCCGTTGGGCGCCAGCCTAAAGCGTGGGAGACCGCGCCTGCACGGGTGAGCAGCGGCTCGAGCGCGCGCGCCATCCCCTCCTGGTCGAAGCGCGATGCCGGGCCCTGGATCCCGACCACGGCCGCAAGCTCGCCCCGGCTCCCGTGCACCGGCGCGGCGACCGCGTTGAGGTCGTCCTCCCGCTCGCCGACCGCCTGCGCCCAGCCCTGCTCGCGGACGCGCTCGATCTCGCGGGTCAGCGCCGCGCGGTCGGCGATCGTTCGCCCGGTGAATGCTCTCAGCCGCCCTGGCGGGAGCTGGACTTCGCCGAAGGCGAGCGCGACCTTGCCCGTGGCGGTCGCGTGCGCGACGCTAGGCCGCCCGACACGCGCCACGCCCTGGACGGAGGAAGGGCTCAGGACGAAGTCGACGGTGATCGCATCGGGGTCTCCCGGCGCGGAGAGGGTCACCGTCTCGCGGGTTTCCTCGACCAGGGCGCGCAGTTGCGGACGGGCGACCTCGCGCAGGTCGAGACGCGCGAGCACGGCGTTCCCCAGCTCGATTAGACGAAGGCCGAGACGGTAGCGGCCGGTCTCTGCCTCCTGTTCGACGAGCCCGGATTCGGCGAGCGTCGCCAGCAGGCGAGACACCGAGCTGGGGTGGAGGCCGGCGCGGCGCGCGAGCTCGTTGGTGCCGAGCTCTTCGGCGGCCAGTGTGCCGAGCAGCGCGGCGGCTCGCTCGACCGCGGCCACGCGACGAGTCGTTGGCCTCGCCGTTCGCGCCATGGTACGGTCAGTATGTCAGCTTTGAAACGCTATTGCCCAGGAGGCAACACACGATGCCCGAGCTTCCCGCCTCGCCCCGGTTCGTGATCGTCGGCGCCGGGATCCACGGCCTCTCCACCGCCTACCATCTCGCCAAGGAGCTGCGCGCGAGCGGCGCCGGCTCGGGCTCCGACGTGGTCGTGCTCGAGAAGTCGGAGCCGGGCGCCGGCGCTTCGGGCATCGCCTGCGGCGTCGTCCGCAACAACTACTTC
>JBOHAB010000002.1:0-30789 GCA_050697655.1 Gaiellaceae bacterium | reverse complement strand
CCCGGCCAGCGGCTGAAGGAGGAGGAGCTGGCGCGGGAGCTCGGCATGAGCCGGACGCCGGTTCGGGAGGCGCTCCTCACGCTCGAGAGCGAGGGCCTCGTCGAGTCGATCCCGCGGCGCGGCGCGACGGTGCGCTCGTACGCCGTCGGCGACCTCGACGACGTCTACCAGCTCCGCGCGCTCCTCGAGGGGTACGCGGCGCGGCGTGCGGCGACGCGCATCTCCCTCGACGACGTGGTTCGGCTGGAGGAAAGCTGCGATCGGTTCGACCGCCTGCGGGCCGAGGACGACCTGCTCGATCTCGTGAAGGAGAACCTCCTCTTCCACAGCGTCATTCACGCGGCGGCCGCCAGCGACCGGCTCGAGGCGCTCGTCCGCAAGGTGATCGAGATCCCGCTCGTCTACAAGTCGTTCTACTGGTACTCGCCGGAGCAGAAGCTCATCTCGCAGCACTACCACCGGCAGCTGGCGCGCGCGCTGCGGGCAGGAGACGGAGAGCGGGCGGAGCTGATCATGAAGGAGCACGTGCTCGAGGCGCGGGACTTCCTGCTCGCGCAACTCCAGCCCGGGGCGGAGGACGAGCTCGCATGAGCGTCGCTCGCCTCCGGCTCGCTCCCGTGGGGGAAACCATGTTTCCCCCACGAGCCCCCTTCTTTGAGACAGTGAGGGAACCTTCCGGTTCCCTCACACACCCTCCACACGCTCATAGGCCAAAGGTCGGCCTATGAGCGAGCTCTCGTCCCCGGCCGCCGCGCAGCGCCGCCGCGAGACGGCCGGCCCCGGCCCGCTCGCCGGGGTCCGCGTCCTCGAGCTCGGCATGCTGCTCGCGGGGCCGTTCAGCGGCCGCCTCCTCGGTGACATGGGCGCCGAGATCATCAAGATCGAGCCGCCGGGAAAGCCGGATCCACTACGCGAGTGGGGCAAGGCCCGCTACAAGGGCCGCTCGCTGTGGTGGGGCGTCCAGTCACGCAACAAGAAGTGCGTGACGCTCGATCTCCGCACCGAGAAGGGGCAAGAGCTCTTGCTCGAGCTCGCCAAGCTGAGCGACGTCGTCGTCGAGAACTTCCGGCCGGGGACGCTCGAGAAGTGGAACCTCGGCTGGGACGAGCTGCAGGAGGCGAATCCTGCGCTCGTCCTCTGCCGCGTCTCCGGTTACGGGCAGACCGGCCCCTACTCCCCCCGGGCCGGCTTCGCTTCGGTCGCGGAGGCCATGGGCGGGCTCAGGCACTTGAACGGGTTCCCGGGCGAGCCGCCCCCCAGGGTGCACCTCTCGCTCGGCGACTCCCTGGCGGGGATGTTCGCGGCGCAGGGGATTCTCGCCGCCCTCTACCGCCGGGACGCGCTCGGCGGGAGGCGGGGCCAGGTGGTCGACGTCTCGCTGCTCGAGGCCTGCTTCGCGCTGCTGGAGAGCACGGTGCCGGAGTACGACCGTCTGGGGGTCGTCCGCGGGCCCGGCGGGACCGGGCTCAAGGGGGTCGCCCCCTCCAACATCTTCAAGTCTCGGGACGGGAAGTGGATGGTGATTGCGGCGAACGCAGACAACGTCTTCCGGCGGCTCTGCGAGGCCATGGGCTCGCCCGAGCTGGCCGACGACGAGCGCTTCTCCACGCACCTCGCGCGCGGGGATCATCAGGCGGAGATCGAGGAGATCGTCGCCGAGTGGGCGGGCGGGCTCGACGCCGCCGAGATCGACCGCGTCCTCAACGAAGCCGGCGTCATCTGCGGGCCGATCTACACGATCGCGGATATCTTCGCCGACGAGCACTTCCGCGCCCGCGAGATGCTGGTCGAGCACGAGGATCCCGAGCTCGGCACCTACATCGGCCCCGGGATCGTCCCGAAGTTCTCGGAGACGCCCGGCGCGGTTCGCTGGTCGGCGACCTGGGAGCACGGGAGCCACAACCGGGAGGTCTTCGGAGGTCTGGTCGGCCTCTCGGACGAGGCGCTCGACAAGCTGCATGCGGAGGGGGTGCTGTGACCGTCACGATCTGCGACGTGGGGCCGCGCGACGGGCTCCAGAACCAGGCGACGACGCTCGCTCCCGACGTGCGGGCCGAGCTCGTGAACCTGCTCGCCGGCGCGGGGCTTCGCCGGATCGAGGCGGTCAGCTTCGTGAGCCCGAAGCTGGTGCCCCAGATGGCCGGCGCCGAAGAGGTCGTCGCAGGCATCGACCGCCGTGACGGAGTCGTCTACGCGGGCCTCGCCCTCAACGAGCGTGGCTACGACCGGTTGGTCGCCGCCGGGCTGGGCGAGGTGCACTTCGCCTTCGCCGCGACCGAGACCTTCAACCGGCGGAACCAGAACGCCACCGTCGAGGAGTCCCTCCTCGCCGCGGAACGGATCGCCGAGCGAGCCCGCGCGGACGGCATCCGCGCGACCGTCACGATCGGCGTCGCCTTCGGCTGCCCCTTCGAGGGCCCGGTCGATCCGGGCTATGTCGCGGGCCTCGCCGAACGGCTGGCGCCGAGCGTCGACGAAATCGTCTTCGCGGACACCATCGGGGTCGCCGTCCCGCGGGAAGTCAAAGGCCTCATCGGCCGGGCCCGTCTCCCGGGAACGACGGTCGGGGCCCACCTGCACAACACGCGCAACACCGGGTACGCGAACGCGCTCGCCGCGCTCGAGGCGGGGGCGACGGTCCTCGACGCGTCCGTTGGAGGCATCGGCGGATGCCCCTTCGCTCCGCGGGCGACGGGGAACATCGGGACCGAGGATCTCGTCTACGTCCTCCACGGCGAGGGCGTCGAGACCGGAATCGACCTGGCGGCGCTGATCGGCGTCGCCGAGTGGCTCGAGGGTGTGCTGCAGCGCCCGCTCGAGGGATACGTCTATCGCGCGGGGACGTTCGCGTCGCTCGCCGGCTGAAAGGAGAGGCATGGCACACAGGCTCGGGGTGGACGTCGGGGGGACATTCACCGACCTGCTTCTCGTCGACGACGAGAAGGGCGATCTCTTCCGCGTGAAGACGCCCTCGACCCCCGCCGACCCGTCGGAGGGGGTGCTCGCGGGCGTGAGGCGGATCTGCGAGGAGAGCGGCATCGAGCCGGGAGATCTCGGGTACGTCATGCACGGGACGACCGTGGCCACGAACGCCATGCTCGAGGCCAAGGGGGCGCGCGTCGGCCTCGTGACGACGCAGGGCTTCGGCCAGATCCTCCACCTCGCGCGCTCCCAGACCCCCGGCCCGCTCGCGGGCTGGATCATCATGGTCAAGCCGGACCCGCCCGCCGCTTTGGAAGACACGCGCGAGGCGAAGGAGCGCATGAGCGCCCAGGGCGAGCCGGTCGAGCCGGTCGACCGCGAGCAGGTGGCCGGCATCGTCCGCGACCTGGTCGAATCGGGGGTCGAGACGCTGACGGTCTCGCTCATCAACTCGTACGCGAACCCGGCGCACGAGCGGGAGATCAAGGAGATCATCCACGAGCTCTATCCCGACTTCCCGGTGACGATCTCCTCCGACGTGCTGCCGGAGTTCCGGGAGTACGAGCGGACGCTGACGGCGTGCATGAACTCGTACGTCCGCCCGCGCGTGGAGGGATACGTCCGCAGCCTGGAGGGCTCGCTGCGCGAGCTCGGCGTGGAGGGCGAGCTGAACCTCCTGCGCTCCGATGCCGGCCTCATGAGCGTGGCCGTCGCCTCGGAGAATCCGATCTACGGGATCCTCTCCGGGCCGTCCGGCGGCGTCGCAGGTGCGCTCTACATCGCGCGCAGAGCCGGGTTCGAGAACGTCCTCACGTTCGACATGGGCGGGACGTCGACCGACGTCGCGCTCTGCCAGAACGGGCAGCCCACCATCGAGCGCCAGACCGAGATCCCCTACGGCCTCGGCCTCCCGGGAGAGGTGATCCCCGTCAAGGTGCCGAGCGTGAATGTCCGCTCGGTGGGCGCCGGCGGCGGGTCGATCGCGCACGTCCCCGAGGTGACCGGGGCGCTTCGTGTCGGCCCTCAGTCGGCCGGCGCCGACCCGGGCCCGGCAGCGTACGGGCGCGGCGGCACGGCGCCGACGGTAACGGACGCCAACGTCGTCGTCGGCCACCTTCCGCCGCAGCTCCTCGGCGGCGAGATGCGGCTCGACGTCGAGGCGGCGAAGACGGCCGTGCAGACCGTCGGCGACGCGCTCGGGCTCGACCTGCACCGCGCCGCGGAGGGCATCCTCGACATCGTCAACGAGAACATGGCCGGAGCGCTTCGCCTCGTGTCCGTCCAGCGGGGCTACGACCCGCGCGACTTCGCCCTGGTCGCCTTCGGCGGGGCGGGGCCGATGCACGCGAACGCCGTCGCCCGCATCATGGGCTCCTTCCCGGTGGTGGTCCCGCCCGCGCCGGGGCTCCTCTGCGCGACCGGCGATCTCGTGGCCGACTTCCGCGACGAGTTCGCGCGTACCTTCATCCGCACGACGGATTCCGTAACAGGCGACGAGGTGCGGGGCATCCTCGACGAGCTCGGGACCGAAGCCCGGACCTGGCTCGAGCGAGAGGGCATCCCCGAGGCCGACCAGCGCCTCGCCTTCAACGTCGACATGCGCTACTACCGGCAGGGCTACGAGATCCCGGTGGAGATCGATCCGACGCTCCTCGCCGGAAACGGGACGACGATGCTGGCGGAGCGCTTCAACCAGCTGCACGAGCAGTTCTACGGCTTCCGCATGGAGGGCTCGGCGTGCGAGATCGTCAATCTCCGCGCGATCGGGTACGGGAAGGTGCCCGAGCCCCAGCTCCCCGAGGACGAGCCCGGCGCCGCCGACGCCTCCGGGGCGGTCATCGACGAGCACGAGGTGTACTTCCAGGGCGAGTGGCTGCCGACCCGGATCTACGACCGGGCGAAGCTGCGGCCGGGCCACCGCATCGAAGGGCCGGCGATCGTGACCGAGTTCGACTCGACGACGGTCGTCCTCTCCGGCTACGCCGCCGAGGTCGACCGTTACCTGAACCTGATCATCAACCCGACGGAGGAGTGAGATGGACGGCGTCAAGGTTGCAGACATCCCGCAGATCGAGGTCGACCCGGTCACGCTCGACATCATCGAGGGGGCCTTGAAGAGCGCCCGCTTCGAGATGGACGCCGTGCTCTTCCGCACGGCCATGAGCCCCGTGATCCGGGAGCAGCACGACGAGTTCCCGATGATCACCGACCCGAAGGGACGCATGGTCGTCGGCCAGTTCGGCTCCTACATCTCCGAGATGTTCGACAACTTCACGGAGCCGGTGCGCCCGGGCGACGTGATCCTCACGAGCGATCCATTCAAGTGCGGCGGCTCGATCTCGCACATCAACGACTGGCTCGTCTGCCTGCCGATCTTCTGGGGCGACGAGCTGGTCGGCTGGGCGAGCATGTTCGGCCACCAGATGGACGCGGGCGGGCCGCTTCCCGGAGCGCTGCCGACGAGTGCCAAGACGATCTTCGGCGAGGGCGTGCGCATCCCGCCGGTGAAGATCTTCCGGGAAGGCGTCCTCAATCAGGACGTCCTCGACGTGATCCTCAACCAGGTCCGCATGCCGGAGATGAACCGGGCCGACCTCATGGGCATCGTCGCGGGCTGCCGCACGGGAGAGAAGCGGGTGCTCGAGCTCTGCGAGCGCTTCGGCAAGGAGACCTATCTGGCCGCCTGCCAGGCGATGCTCGACCGGACCTACGCCGCGATGGCCAAGCTCATTCTCGCCGCCATCCCGGAGGAGCCCCAGTCGTTCGAGGACTGGATCGACGACGACGGGCTCGGCAACGGGCCCTACAAGATGAAGCTCACCATCTGGCGGGAGGGCGAGCACGCCTACTTCGACTGGTCGGGGACCGATCCCCAGGCGATGGGGCCGGTGAACTTCTACCTCTCGGAGGCCATGTTCAAGATGTTCATCGGGGTCTACCTGATCATGGTCTTCGACCCCCAGATCCTCTTCAACGACGGCTTCTATCCGCTCTTGCACGTCGTCATCCCGAGCGGGAGCCTGCTCCATCCGAAGTTCCCCTCGGCGCTCGGCTGCCGCACCCATGCGCTCTCGCGCCTCTTTGACGTCCTCGGCGGGGCGCTCGCCCGCAAGAGCCCGGAGCACACAACCGCGGCGGGGTACGGGACGAGCCCGTACATGCTCTACTCGGGCTGGGACGACCGCGGCGACTTCTTCTACCTGATGGAGATCTCCTACGGCGGCATTCCCGGCCGCCCGATCGGCGACGGCATGGACGGCCACTCCTGGTGGCCGCTCTTCCAGAACATCCCTACCGAGTACCTCGAGGCCTACTACCCGGTGCGGATCGACGGGTACACGACCGTGACCGACTCGGGCGGCGCCGGCTTCCACCGCGGCGGAAACGGCATCGAGAAGCGCTACATCTACCTCGAGCCCGGCGAGGTCTCGATCCACGACGACCGCTGGCTCACGTACCCGTGGGGCATCCTCGGCGGCAAGACCGGCATGCGCTCGGAGAAGGTCCTCCGGCGGGCCGACGGCTCCACCGAGCTGCTTCCTTCCAAGTGCGACGAGGTCAAGGTCGAGCCGGGCGACGTCCTCGTCTACCGGACCGCCGGCGGCGGCGGGTGGAAGGATCCGCTCGACCGGCCTGCCGAGCAGGTCGATGCCGACGTCGCCAAGGGCCTCGTGTCAAAGGAGAAGGCGGAGCGCGACTACGGCGTCGTCGTCGGCGACGCAGAAGGCACGGAGACGCTTCGTGCGCGGCTGCGCGAGGAGCGGGGCGACGTCCTCGACTTCGACTTCGGTCCGAGCCTCGACGAGATCCGCGCGCGAGCAGAGGAGGAGACTGGGCTCCAGGCGCCCGTGCCGCCCGAGCCCCTCGCCTGGGCGCCGATGGAGCCCGCCGAGGACGCGCTCGCGCGCGTGCGTGAGAAGGGTGACCGGCAGATGACGCTCAGCGAAACGGAATGAGGCTCCCCGGCTTCCACGGCCGCGGGGGTGGCATCGGCGAGCGACCGGCGCTCGTCGTCGTCGACATGTCGGTCGGGTTCACCGACCCGCAGAGCCCGCTGGCGTGCGACCTCGAGCAGGTCGTGGACGCCGTCGGCCTGCTGATCGAGGCCGCCCGGAGGGCCGGCGTCCCAGTCATCTACACGACCGTCGCCTACGACGAGGAAGGCAGGCGCAGGGCGGCTGCGTTCATCGAGAAGGTGCCGGCGCTCCTGACCCTGGAGGCCGGTAGCCGCTGGGTCGAGATCGACTCTCGGCTCGCGCCGGAGCCGGGTGAGCCCGTCCTCCGGAAGCTGCACGCCTCGGCCTTCTTCGAGACGGAGCTCGCCGAGCTCCTCGCGGCTTCGGGCCGCGACAGCGTGATCGTCGCCGGCGCCTCGACGTCCGGCTGCGTGCGGGCGACGGCGGTCGACTCGCTCCAGCACGGCTATCGGACGATCGTCCCCCGCGAGGCGGTCGGAGACCGGAACCCCGATGCGCACGCGGCCAACCTCTACGACATCGACGCGAAGTACGGCGACGTCGTTCCGCTTGTGGACGTGCTCGCGCGACTCGGGGAGCTGTCAATGGCTCAGGCAGCGCGATGATCGTTCGGGACCGCGGCGACTCCTGGCAGGTCGTGCTCCAGCCCGACCACGCCGACCTCGCGGCCCAGTTCGCCCGCGCCTGGGGCAACGGGGACGGGTTCACGGCCCCGACGCCCCTCGCCTCGGTCGTCGTCGCCTCTGCGCGCCATGACGACGGCTGGGCGGTCTGGGAGCGGGCGCCCTCACTCGACCGCGAGGGGGTGGCGCCGCGCAACTTCCTGGACGTCGAGGTCCCGTCGCACCTGGCCTTCTACCGGGCGATGATCGCGGCCGTCCTCGACCAGGATCCCTACGCGGGCCTCCTTGTCTCCATGCACGGGGCCGGGATCTACCGCGGCCGGTACGGGACGCAACCCTCCTTGAAGCTGACCTTCGCGGACGAGGTGCGCGAGCAGGTCGAGGCCTTCGTCGCCGAGCAGGAGGAGCTCCAGGAGCGCCTCGTCGCCCGGCTCGGCGTGTCCGAGGAGGAGCGCTGGACGAACTATCGCCTCCTCCAGGTGTACGACCGGCTGTCGCTCTACTTCTGCCTTCGGGACCTGGAGGCCGGTGAGCCCGATACTTTCGAGCCCGTCCCGCGCGACTACCAGGGGAGCGAGGCGACCGTCGCGGTCGAGCCGGCCGGCCCGTGGCACGTGAGCGTCGCCCCGTACCCCTTCGCCGAGAGCCCTGCGACGTTTCGGCTCGTGCGACGGCTGCTCCCGAAGGGAGGCAATCGCGACGGCGAGAGCTTCCGCCGGGAGTTCGCGGAGGCCGTGCCCGAGGACGTCGAGATCACGATCGGACCTCGATAGGCGCGATGTCAGACATCGTGAGATACTCACTCCCGTGAGCAGCGTCGCACCGCAAGCGATCGAGGGGACGGCGGAGGTGAACGGCGCCCGGCTCTGGTACCGGATCACCGGCGAAGGCGAGCCGGTGGCTCAGATCCACGGAGCCGGGTTCGGGCATTTCAACTTCGACATGGCCACGCCGGAGCTCTCCCGCCACTTCCAGGTCCTCGACTACGACATGCGCGGCTACGGAGGATCGAGCCGGCCCGTACAGCACTACGACATGGAGGTGTGGGCCGACGACCTCGCCGGGCTCCTCGATGCCCTCGAGATCGAGCGAGCCCACGTCCACGGCACATCGATGGGCGGCATGATCGCGATCGTCTTCGCCGGCAAGTACCCGGAGCGCACGGCCTCGGTCGTCGTCAACTGCGCGGCGGCGAAGCTCGGCCACGCCGGCCGGCTCGTCTTCCGCAACTGGATCGACATCGCGCGGCTCGACCCGGAGGGGCCCGGCAGCCGCACGCTGGCCGAGCTGATCTCCTGGCAGGCGTTCTCGAAGGCGTTCCTGGAGGCGCCGGAGGCGGGGGCCGCCATCGACAACACCCAGCAGATCCTGCGCGACTCGAACGACCTGGATGTGTTCACCGCGGCCTGCCAGGCCATGTGCGACATGGACCTGCGGTCGTGGCTGCCGAAGATTACGGCGCCGACGCTCGTCCTCGGCGGCGACGAGGATCTGATGACGCCCTGGGACCAGGGCCCGGGCGGGGCCGGTCAGGAGGCGATCTACCAGGGGATCCGCGGCGCGGAGAAGCACGTGATCGCCGGCTCGGGCCACTCGACGATCTTCGACAACTCGGAAGAGCACAACAGCGCGGTCATCGACTTCCTCACGCGGAACTCGATCGCAGCCGCCCCGGATGTGCCGAGCGGCTAACCCCCGGCGTCAACGCTCGTCTCTACGAGCATGAGCGGCCCTCCTGCGGCGGGTCGACCCGAACGTGCCTGCACGATGTCCGACTTTGGCAGACCGCTATTGACTCGCGCCGCCCAAGATCGTATACAAGGCCTTCCATGTCGGTAGCGGCACGTAGGGGCAGTACCCGTTGCCGGGCGCCGCGGGCCGTCCACGTAGTCCCACCTCCCATGTGGCGGAGGAGAAAGGAGCTGTTTCATGAGTGAACGGGACTGGTTGGAGGAGATGCAGCGCAACGGCCTCACGCGTCGCGCCTTCGTCAAGGGCGGCCTTGCCGGCGCCGGAGCGCTCAGCCTCGGCGGCCTGCTCGCGGCCTGCGGCGGTGACGACGACGACGGCGGCGAGGCGGCACAGCCGGCCGGCACCGAGGGGGCAGAGCCGTTCACCGGCACCCTCGCAGTCACCGGCCTCGGGGTCGACCTGATCGACCCGATCAAGGCGGCGGCGGAGGCGGCGCTCGGCTTCACGCTCGCGTTCGACGTCACCGACACGGTGACTGCCCGCAACAAGGTCGTGACCCAGCCGGATGCGCTGGACATCTTCTCGGGATACTTCAACGACATCGACCAGGTCTGGCCGAGCGGGAACATGGCGCCGATCCCGATCGAGCACATCGAGAGGTGGGACGAGCTCACCGGGCTCTACAAGACGGGCAAGGTCGCCGAGAACGAGGCCAACTCCGCGTGCCAGCTCGGCGACGGCGACGCTCCCTTCCGGAAGCTCTACACCACCGAGGACGGCGAGCTGACCTCGTGGGCCGATCCCGCCACCGGCGAGGTCTCCGGGGACGAGCCCGCCTTCGTGACCCTGGTCGGCGGCAACTTCAACATGGACTCGCTGGGCTACAACGGCGAGGTCATCCAGCGGGAGCCTGACGCGGTCAACTGGGACGAGCTGTTCAACCCCGAGTGGCGCGGCCGCGTGGCGATCCTCAACGACCCCTCGATCGGTATGCAGGACGCCGGCAACGCCGCGGTGGCCGCCGGGATGATGGAGTTCGAGGACCTCGGCAACATGACCCAGGAGGAGATCGACGGACTGATCACGCTCCTGCTCGACCTGAAGGGACAGGGTCAGTTCAGGGCGTTCTGGACGACCTTCGACGAGTCCGTGACGCTCATGCAGTCGGGCGAGGTCGTGATCGAATCCATGTGGTCTCCGGCGGTGGCCTTGCTGCAGTCGAGTGGACACCCGACCCGGTACGCAGCCCCGACCGGCGGCTTCCGCGGCTGGGCAGGTGGCCACGGGATCATGAACCACGTCACCGAGGACCCGTCCAAGTACCAGGCGGCGCTCGACTACATCAACTGGTGGCACTCCGGAGAGCCCGGCGCGATCATGATGCGGCAGGGCTACTACAACGTCGTGCAGGAGACGAGCCGAGAGTTCGTCGAGCCGTTCGAGTGGGACTACTGGATCGACGGCAAGCCGGCGGCCGAGCCGATTCCGAACCCGTTCGGGCAGGAGACGGCGGGCATCCCGGTCGGCTCCGTCCGCGACGGCGGGGCCTTCGTCGACCGCGCATGCGTGTACAGCTCCTGGAACTCGCTCATGGACGAGCAGCAGTACCAGGTGCAGCGCTGGAACGAGTTCCTGGCGGCCTAGCTAGTATCGCGACGCGTATGCCGGACGAGCAGACGCTGACGGAACGTGAGGGGGCCTCGACGGCCCCCTCACAGACCGCATCCGGCGCGGGCCTCGAGCTCAAGAGCCTGACGAAGCGCTTCGGGGAGGACGTCCTCGCCGTCGACGACATCGACCTTCACATCGCCCACGGCGAGTACGTCGTCCTGCTCGGCCCCTCCGGCTGCGGGAAGACGACCACCCTGCGGATGATCGGCGGGCACGAGGAGCCGACGAACGGCGACATCGTGCTCGACGGCCAGAGCCTGCTCGGGCTCACGCCTGACAAGCGCCCGACGACGACCGTCTTCCAGCACTTCGCGCTCTTCCCCCACCGCACCGTGCGCGAGAACGTCGAGTTCGGGCCGAAGATGCACGGCATCTCCAAGGACGAACGGCGCGAGAAGGCGATGACGGCGCTCGACATGGTGGGCCTCCGCGCCCTGGCCGACCGCAAGCCGAGCGCCCTCTCGGGCGGTCAGCAGCAGCGGGTGGCGCTCGCCCGGGTCCTCGTGATGGAGCCGAAGGCGCTCCTGCTCGACGAGCCGCTCGGCGACCTCGATCGCCTGCTCCGGCTCCGGATGCGGGTCGAGTTGCGCGCGCTGCAGCGCCAGCTCGGGCTCATGTTCATCCACGTCACCCACGACCAGGAGGAGGCGCTGTCCGTCGGCGACCGGATCGTCGTCATGCACGAGGGGCGCATCGAGCAGGTGGCCGATCCGTACACGATCTCCAACCTGCCGGAGAACGTGCAGGTGGCCTCCTTCATGGGCGACAACAACATCTTCGAAGGAACGGTCACCGCGCACGAGGGCGAGCGGCTCTCGATCGACGGCGGCGACGCCGAGCTGCGCGCGCTCGCCCCTGGGTCGGACGCCGTTGTCGGGCAGCCGGCCGCCGTCTCGGTGCGCGCCGCCGCCGTGCAGGTCGGCGAGCAGGACGCGAGCGCAAACGGGCCGAATCAGCTCCTCGGCGAGATCGAGGTGATCGAGTACCTCGGCGACCTCGTCAAGCTGCATCTCGACGCGGGCGGGCGGCGCCTGGTCGCCAAGGTCCCTGGCGAGCGTTTTCAGGAGTTCCAGGGGAAGGAAGGAAGCAGCGTGCGGCTGTCCTGGAAGGAGGAGGATGTCCGACTCCTCCGGTCGTGAGGACAGGCCGGCAGGGCTCCACGTCGAGGAGATCGTCGAGGCCGAGCAGGTCGTCGGCGAGCGGGCGCCCGAGGAGGCGGCGCTCGGCGAGAAGGAGCGGAGGGGTGCGCGCGGCCGGCACGCCCTGACCACGGCCGCCTGGACGGCGCCCGGCGCGGTGTGGCTCCTCTTCTTCCTCTTCGCGCCCGTCCTCATGATCGTGCTCGTCAGCTTCTGGACGCGGACCGTCAGCGGCTTCGAGTCCGTCTGGACACTCGAGAACTACGAGTTCCTCTTCGACTCGAACGTCTATTGGGACCAGCTCTGGAACAGCTTCTGGCACTCGCTCGTGATCGTGGCGCTGTCGCTCGTCCTGGGGTTTCCGGTCGCCTACTTCCTCGCGATCAGCGTCACGAGCCTGCGCTACCAGATCGCGCTCTTCATCATCGCCCTCGCCCCGTTCTGGACGAGCTATCTCATCCGCGCCGTCGCCTGGATCCCGATGATGGGACGCCAGGGCGCGCTGAACACGGCGCTCCAAGAGGTCGGCCTGATCAGCGAGCCGCTGGACATCCTCCTGTTCTCCGACTTCGCCGTCACGGTGGCGATGCTCCAGCTCTACATCCTCTTCATGGTCGCGCCAATCTTCTTCATGCTGGCTCAGATCGACAGGAGCTCCCTGGAGGCTGCGCGCGATCTCGGCGCCAACTCGTTCAAGACCTTCCGGGAGGTCGTCCTGCCGCAGTCGGCGCCGGGCATCGTGATCGGGTCGATCTTCGTCTTCATCCTCACCATGGGCGAGTTCGCAACCGTGCGGATCATCGGAGGCGGGACCGTCTCCTCGGTCGGGACGATCGTCCAGACCCAGGTCGCGTCGGTGCAGTTCCCGCAGGCGGCCGCCTCGGCGGTCTTCCTCGTCCTCGCCATGGTCCTGGGCGTGTTCGTTCTGCTCCGGTTCTCCAACCTGAGAGAGGAGTTGTAGTGCGCCGCGGCCGCTGGACTAAGCGCATCCTGGCGGTCTACTTCGTCCTCTTCCTGCTGTTTCTCTACGGCCCGATGATCGTCATGGCCGCGCTCTCCTTCCAGGGGCCGCAGGGGACGGTGACGTTCCCCATGCGCGGGCTCGGCCTGCACTGGTGGGACCAGCTCGTGAACGGCGCTCGCTCCGACACGATCCGCGAGACCGCGACCAGATCGCTCCAGCTCTCGGTCGTGAGCGGCCTGATCGTCGCCGTCCTCGCTTTCACCCTGTCGATGGGCTATCGCCGCCGCTTCCGGTTCGACGGCGTCCTCTTCTACCTGATCATGCTCGCGCTGATGACGCCCGGAATCCTGCTCAGCCTCGGGACGTCGTTCTTCTGGCGCTTCATGGACCAGCAGACGAGCCTCTGGCAGACCGCGCTCGGGACGACCGTCGTCTGGGGCCTGCCGTTCGCCTTTCTGATCATGGTCGCAGTCTGGAATCGGTACGACAGCACGGTCGAGGAGGCCTCCCGCGACCTGGGCGCCGGTGGCTTTCGCACGTTCCGCGAGGTGACGCTCCCACTCGTCTGGACCGGGCTGCTCGGCGCCTTCCTCTTCGGATTCACGCTCGCGTGGAACGAGTACGACCGCATCGCGCTCCTGGCGGCCGGCGACAATACGCTCCCGCTCGAGATCTTCGCCCTGACGGTGGGATCGGTCATCACTCCCGACCTCTACGCGCTCGGCACGGCCACGACTTTGGTCTCCCTGATCGGCGTCGGGCTTTTCCTCCTCGTCGCGGCGATCGTGCTGCGAAGGCGAGCCCGGGTCAGGCCGGAGGACGGGTACGACGACCTCGCGGCTGACGCCGTTCCGGCCCCCGCGTCGGCCTCGCGTTCCCGGTAGGGCCGCGTGAAGGTTGTGGTCGTCTCGACGGGCGGGACGATCGCCATGCGGCCTGAGGCGGCGACCGGGAAGCTCGTACCCGCCGTCAGCGGAGAGGAGCTCGTGGGCATGCTGCGCTGGCCCGAGGCGCCGCCCCTCGAGCTGGACGAGCTCGCCCGCGTGCCAAGCTTCGACATGCACGGCGACCTGGCGCTCGCGCTGGCCGGCCGCGTGGCGGAGCACTGCCGCCGCGACGACGTCGCCGGCGTCGTCGTGACGCACGGCACCGACACGATGGAAGAGTCCGTCTACACGGTCGACCGCCTGCACGACTCCGAGAAGCCGGTCGCCTTCACCGGCGCGCAGCGCGGGGCGGACGAGCCGGACACCGACGGGCCGCGCAACCTGCGAAGCGCGATCCAGGTCGCCGTTGCGGACGAGTCCGCCGGTCGCGGGGCGCTAGTCGTCTTTGCCGGGCAGATCCACGGCGCGCGCGAGGTGCGCAAGGTGCACACGAGCGCGCTCGAGGCCTTCGGCTCGCCGGGCTACGGACCGCTCGGACACGTCGACGGGCAGCGGGTGACCTACCGGCGGCGGCCCGACCGCAGCCCGCCGCTTCCGCGGCCCGAGGGCCCGCTCCCGCAGGTCGACCTGATCCGCCTCTACGCCGGAAGCGACGACCGCTTCGTCCGCAGCTCGCTCGAGTCGGGCAGCCGGGCGATCGTGCTCGAGGCGACAGGGCGCGGCAACGCGAACGACCAGGTGCTCCCCGGCGTCGAGGCAGCCGTCGCGGCCGGCGTCCCCGTGGTCGTCTGCTCCCGCTGCCTGGCTGGACGGGTAGAGCCCGTGTACGGACGCGGCGGCGGGAAGGACCTCGCGGAGGCGGGCGCGCGCTTCGCCGGCGACCTCGCAGGCCCGAAGGCGCGGGTGCTCCTCCAGCTCGTCCTCGCCGCCGGCGGGGACGTCTCGCAGTCCCTTGCCGCCGAGGCCGGATGAGCGTTAAGGTCGAAGTCAGACAAAAGGAGGTCAGCCCATGTCCGTACTGATCAAGGGCGGTCGCATCATCACGGCCTCGGACGACTACGTCGGCGATGTCTACGCGGAGGGCGAGACGGTCTCGCTGATCGGCGGGGCGCTCGACGTGGAGGCCGACAAGGTGATCGACGCGGCGGGGAAGTACGTGCTCCCGGGCGCGATCGACCCGCATACCCACATCGAGATGTTCTTCGGCGGCACGACGACGTGCGACGACTTCACTTCCGGCACCGTCGCCGCCGCGTTCGGGGGGACGACGTCGCTCGTCGACTTCTGCATGCAGGCGCCGGGCACGCCCTTCTCGGAGGCGCTGGACAACTACTTCGAGAAGATCGAGCGCTGCAAGCCCGTCATCGACGTCGGCTTCCACATTGGCGTCACCGACATCGAGGGTGGCGGCGGCCTCGACGCGCTCGCGAAGCTGCCCGACGAGGGCGTCACCTCGTACAAGCTGTTCATGGCCTACAAGGGCGCCGTCATGGTCGACGACGAGACGCTCTTCAAGACGATGGAGGTGGCACGAGAGACGGGCGGCCTCGTGATGGTGCACGCCGAGAACGGCGATGCCATCGACGTGATCGTCAAGAAGGCGGTCGCCGAGGGGAAAACCGATCCGATCTGGCACGCGCGGACGCGCCCCATGGAGACAGAGGCCGAGGCGACGAACCGGGCGATCCAGCTCGCGCGCGTCGCCGGATGCCCGCTCTACGTCGTCCACGTCTCCTGCCAACCCGCGGTCGAGCCGATCGCGCTCGCCCGCGAGAAGGGCTGGGACGTCTGGGGCGAGACGTGCACGCAGTACCTCTTCGTCGACGAGAGCGCGCTGGAGAAGCCCGACTGGGAGGGCGCCAAGTACATCTACACGCCGCCGCCCCGCCCGAAGGAGCACCGGGAGCACCTGTGGAAGGCCCTCGTCAGGGACGACCTCTCGGTCGTCTCCACCGACCACTGCCCTTTCAACTGGCCCGAGCAGAAGGGGATCAACGGGCGGGAGTTCGAGAAGGTGCCGAACGGCGGCCCGGGCATCGAGAACCGCCTCCACATGCTGCATCAGTTCGGAGTCCGCAGCGGCCGCATCACGCTGAACCGGTTCGTCGAGCTGACCTCGACGAATGTCGCGAAGCGGTTCGGGCTCTACCCGCGCAAGGGGACGATCGCCGTCGGGAGCGACGCGGACGTCGTCGTCTGGGATCCGGACAAGCAGCTGACCATCTCGGCCTCGACGCACCATTCGAACGTGAACTACAGCCTCTTCGAGGGGACCGAAGTGCGCGGCGCCCCCGAGGTCGTGCTCGTGCGCGGCCAGGTGATCGTCGAGAAGGACGAGCTCGTCGCCGACCCGGGAGCGGGCCGCTTCGTGAAGCGGGCGCGCTCCGGCGAGAGGCTGGCGGCGGCCGGACCGCAGGAAGTCGTCCCAGCATGAGCGACGAGGAAGCGAGGGAGGTCTACGAGCGCTCCCGCCTCGGCGGGAGCGTCACGCTCGGCGAGCGCCCGGCCGTCCTCGTGGTCGATTTCAGCTGCGGCTTCACCGACCCGGACAGCACGCTCGGCGCGGACCTCACTACGGAGGTCGAGGCGACAAAGCGGCTGCTCGACGTCGCCCGCGCGCGGGGTGTGCCCGTGGTCTTCACGACCATCGGCTTCGAGCCGAACGGGAAGGACGGCGCCCTCTGGCTCCAGAAGGTGCCCTCCCTGGGCGAGCTCGAGCTCGGCGGGCATTGGGTCGAGATCGACCCGCGGCTCGAGCGGCGCGAAGACGAGACGGTCGTGGTGAAGAAAGGCGCCTCGGCCTTCTTCGGAACGAACCTGACCGCCGTCCTCGTCTCGCAGGGGGTGGACACGGTGATCCTCTGCGGGGCGACGACGAGCGGCTGCATCCGGGCGAGCGCGATCGACCTCCTGCAGAACGGCTTCCCGACGCTCGTTCCCCGCGAGTGCGTGGGCGACCGCGCCCAGGCTCCGCACGAGGCGAACCTCTTCGACATCCAGGCGAAGTACGCGGACGTCGTCTCGGCGGAGGACGCCGTCGGCTACCTGGAAAGCGTGCCGGAGCGTGTGAGGACGCCAGCCTGAGACCGTCGGGAGGGAGCGGGCGCCGCTCCCTCTCCGCCTCGTGGACGCCGTCCTCCTCGCCACGCTGGCCGGCGTCCTCTTCGGCGCCTTCGCCGTCGCCGTTCGCGTCGGGCTTCACCGCGACCTGGACCCCGAGGGCGGCGCCTTCGTCGCCGCCGCGCTCGGCTTCGTGGTCGCCGCGCTGCTCGCGGTCTCCCTCGCGCTTCGCGACGGGGCGAACCTCCGGGGCCTGTGGGCCTTCGCCCTCGTCGGGTTGTTCGTCCCGGGCCTCTCGCAGATCGTGTTCGTACGCGCGATCCGGGATGCGGGCGCCTCGCGCACGGCCGTCGTCATCGGCACTGCGCCGCTCCTCTCGGCCGGGCTGGCCCTCGTCTTCCTCGACGAGCCGTTCCGACCCGCGCTCGTCGTCGCCACGTTCGCAATCGTCCTCGGCGGAGCACTGCTCGTCTGGGAGCCGGAGCGACCGTCGCACTTCCATGCCGTAGGCATCTGGCTCGCCCTGCTCGCGGCGACTCTCTTCGCAGTCCGCGACAACCTCGTCCGTTGGCTCTCGCTCGACTCGGATGCCGACCCGTTGCTCGCCGCGACCGTCTCACTGGGCGCGGCGTCGCTCGCCTTGCTCGCTTACCTCGCGACGACGCGGAGAGCCCGTCCCGTCAGAGCGCGCGTCCACGCGGCCCTGCCGGCGTTCGCTCCGGCGGCAGTGTGCCTCGGGCTCGCCTACGTCGCGCTCCTCCTGGCCTTCTCGCGCGGAGACGTCACCGTCGTCGCGCCGCTCAACGCGACGCAGTCGCTCTGGGGCGTCCTTCTCGCCTCTACGTTCCTGGGCCGCTCCGAGGCGGTCGGCCCCCGCCTGGTGCTCGCTGCCGCCCTCGTTGTCGCCGGCGGCGTCCTCATCGGCGCCACCCGCTGATCGGCCTTTCTCAGGTTGGAGCTCTTACAGGCTCGAGCCGCCCGACCCAGCTGCGCGAGCTCGCACCGGCCCCGGAGGCGAGTCCGAACCGCGTCAGGACCCTCCCTGTGCTCGAGCTCGAGCGCTGGATCGACGAAAGCACGACCCGGTGGCCGAGGTGATTCCCGTCAACTTGGCGTCAGGGCCGACAGAAGGTCATCGGCGAGCGCGGCGCAGGACGCCGCGACAACATCGGGATCCTCGAGTGGGTTTGCCGCACTAGCAGCCATCGCGAACCCGAGTCGGTTGCATCCGCGAACATGCTTTGGAGATGCTCGATCGCCTCGGACGTCACTTCTGCGGAGCGAAGATCGTCCCGCAGCGCCCGAAGGTCGCCCGCGAGTCTCTCGGTTGAGATCGCGCGAAAAATCCGGAGGACGTCGAGCAGGGCTCGCAGAAGTCCGGTAAATGCCGACAGCCACAGGTTGTCGACAGAACCACTACACAGGATGGGAGCCGCGGCCCTAGGGACTCCGCTCTATCCTGTCTTAGGATCCGCGCGGGCTCCGCTTGGCAAAGTCGTCAGCGATCTCGTCGAACGTCGCCCAGCGAACGCCCTCGTGGCCGTTGATGTGCTCGATGATCCGCTCGTGCATGAGCAGCACCTGCGGGCGGCCGCTCACGTCGGGGTGGATGGTCATGGTGAACACGGCGTAGTCGTGCTGCCGGTAGACCCAGTCGAAGGCATCCAGCCAGATCTGCTCGAGCTGCCTCGGGTTGACGAAGCCGTGGCTGTTGGGCGAGGCCTTGATGAACATCATGGGAGGGAGGTCGTCGAGGTACCAGCTGGCCGGAATCTCGATCAGGTCCGTCTCCTCGCCGCGGACGAGCGGCTTCATCCAGTCGGCGGCCGCCTGTGAATAGTCGATCTTCGTCCAGGAGTCTCCCACCCGCACGTAGTAGGGGTGGAAGTCCTTGTGCATGAGCGAGTGGTCGTACTTGATCCCGTGCTTGAGCAGGAGCTCGTTCGTGACGCGGGAGAACTCCCACCACGGCGCGACGTAGCCGGTCGGGCGCTTCCCCCACACCTCCTCGATCAGGCCGATGCACTTGACGAGCACGTCCTCTTCCTGCTCCGGCGTCATCGCGATCGGGTTCTCGTGCGAGTACCCGTGCATGCCGATCTCGTGCCCGGCCTCCGCGACCATTCGGGTCTCGTCGGGGAAGGTCTCGATCGAGTGGCCGGGGATGAACCACGTCGTCGTGAGCCCGGCCTTCTCGAACAGGTCGAGCAGGCGAGGGGTGCCGACCTCGCCGGCGAAGAGCCCGCGCGAAATGTCGTCCGGCGAGTCCTCGCCGCCGTAGGACCCCAGCCACCCGGCGACGGCGTCGACGTCGATGCCGTACGCGCAGAAGATCTCCTTGGCCATCTCTTCCTCCTCTTCGGACGGGATGTGAACGTAGTGCGGGGGCGTGCTAGAAAGCAAGCGCGATGTGTGCTCTCTGCGGCGTCCTGCTCACCAGCCACTGGGCGGAGCGCGATTCCGGCCGGCGGGAGCGCGTTTTCCGCGTTCGGCTCCTGAACCGGGTGCTCTCACACTTCGGGCTCGAGCTCGGAGACTGGGGCGGCCGCGTGTACGTCCTGCGGGACCGGAAGGGCAGGACGGCGGTGGTCGACGACCTCGGCGGCCTCTGGACGGCGGCGGAAGCGCTCGCCGGGCGCCCCCTCGACCCGCTCGACCCGATGCTCGTCGCGGCGCTGCGCGGTGGGTGACCGCCTCCCGGTCGTCGTCGTCACCGGCTTCCTCGGGAGTGGCAAGACGACGCTTCTCTCCCGCCTGCTCGGCCGGCCCGAGCTCGGCGAGACGGCGGTGATCGTAAACGAGCTCGGCGAGGTCGCGATCGACCATCACCTCCTCCGCCGGGTGGACGAGCGCACGGTGCTGCTCGCCAACGGCTGCCTCTGCTGCACGCTCAGGGGCGATCTCGCGGACGAGCTGCGCGACCTGCTGAGCCGGCGCACGCGCGGCGAGATCCCGCCCTTCCGACGGGTGCTCGTCGAGACGACGGGGCTCGCCGATCCCGCGCCCGTCCTGAACACCGTGCTCACCGAGCCGGTCGTGCAGCACCATTTCGAGCCGGGCGCGGTGATCGCAACCGTCGACGGGCTCAACGGCAACGGGCAGCTCGACCGGGAAGAAGAGACCGTGAAGCAGGTGCTCGTCGCCGATCGTCTCGTCGTCACGAAGGCGGACGTCGCCGAGCGGGGCGCCGTCGAGGATCTCGTGGAGCGGCTGCGCGGCCTCAATCCGGCCGCCGACCTGCTGGAGGCCTCCTTCGGCGAGGCTGACCCCGCGCTGCTCCTCGCGCCCGGCAGCCTCGACCCGCGCGGGCTCCGGCTGCCCGCGGAGCCCCCGCGTCACGCGGACGTCCATCCCTTCGTGCTCTTCCTCGACCGGCCCGTGGACTGGACCGCGTTCGGAATCTGGCTCACCATGCTGCTCGCAAGCCGTGGAGCGGACATCCTCCGCGTGAAGGGGCTCCTGAACGTGGGCGCCCCCGGCCCGGTGGTCCTGAACGGCGTCCAGCACGTCGTCCACCCGCCCCGGCATCTCGACGCCTGGCCCGACGAGGACCGCCGCTCGCGCATCGTCTTCATCGCCCGCGGCGTCGGCAAGCGCGAGGTCGAGGAGTCGCTCGCAGCCTTCGAAGCCGCCGCGCGCGGGTCATAACAGCACCTCCTCGAGCAGCCGCCGCACCTGCGCGGGCTTGGGCTCGCGGCTCATGGGCACGAGCCCGATCCGCTCGCCCTCCCCGAGCTCGAGGCGCGCCAGCTGCTCGCGGCAGTCGGCCGGTGTTCCCGCCACGGCCCAGCCCGCGACGATCTCGTCCGGCACGAGCGCGGCTTGCGAAGCCCCCGGCGCGAGATGCCGGCCGTAGTCGTAGGAGGCCCGGATCTGCTCGGCGGCCTCCTGTTCCACGGGAGTCAGCTCGGCGGGACTGGGATGGTGGAGCGAGCGCGCGACGTAGGCCTTGACGTCCTCGCGCGCCTGCGCTGGGTCGTCCGCCACGGCGATCGGCACCCACCAGACGACCTCGAAGCCCTCGGGCTGCCCGCCGGAACGGAGGCGTCCTCGGGCGGCCTCCAGCTGCCTGGGATGGAGCCCGACGACCGCCAGGCAGCCGTCGCCGATCCGGCCCGCGAGCTCGAGCATGCGCGGGCCGCTTGCGCCCAGGAGAAGCGGGATAGGCTGCTGCCCGCGACCGTAGCCGAGACCGCCCTCGCCGCCGGCCCAGTACCTGCGCACCTCCGCCACGGTGCGCTCGAGGTCTGCGAGCCGTGCCGGCTCGGCGCCGACCGTGCGCACAGCGCTCGCCCCGAGGCCGAGCCCCAGGGCCGCGCGCCCGCCCGAGAGCTCCTGCAGCGTCATCAGGGCGCTCGCCGTCACCGAGGGGTGGCGCGAGACCGGATTCGTGACCGCCGGGCCCAGGCGGATCCGGCCTGTTCGCTCGGCGGCGGCGCCGAGGAGAACGTAGAGCTCGCGCCAGAGCACCGGCGAGTCGCCCACCCAGGCGCCGCCCAGGCCAGCCGCCTCGGCGAGGTCGATGGACTCGAGGAGGCCGCGCGGGGCCTCGGTCCCGTAGACGACGAGGTCGATCGCCTGGTGGTCTAGCGCCACGTCGGTCTAGTAGGAGCGCGGCATGCCGAGGACATGCTGGCCGAGGTAGGCGAGGATGAGGTTGTTGGAGACGGGAGCGATCGTGTACAGGCGGGTCTCCCGGAACTTGCGCTCCACGTCGTACTCCTCCGCGAAGCCCCAGCCGCCGTGGGCATCCAGGCAGGCATTCGCGGCCGCCCACGACGCTTCAGAGGCGAGGAGCTTCGCCATGTTCGCTTCCGCGCCGGCCGGCTCACCCCGCTCGAAGAGCCAGGCGGCCTTGTAGCGCATGAGATCCGCCGCCTCGATGGCCGCGTGCGCCCGTGCGACCGGGAACTGCACGCCCTGGTTCGCGCCGATCGGCCGCCCGAAGACCTCCCGCTCCGACGCGTAGCGCGCCGCCTTCTCGACGAACCAGCGTCCGTCGCCGATGCACTCGGCCGCGATCAGCACGCGCTCGGCGTTCAGGCCGTCGAGGATGTAGCGGAAGCCTCGGCCCTCTTCGCCCACGAGCGCGTCGGCCGGGAGCTCGACCTCGTCCAGGAACACCTCGGTCGTCGCGTGGTTCATCATCGTCCGGAGCGGCCTGATCGTGAGCGCGTCCCCGGCCGCCTTCATGTCCACGAGGAAGACGGAGAGGCCGTCGCTCCGCTGCTCGACTTCCTCGAGCGGCGTCGTCCGCGCGAGCAGGAGCATGAGGTCGGAGTAGAGGGCCCGCGAGGTGAAGACCTTCTGGCCGCTGACGACGTAGCCTTCTCCGGCCCGTACGGCTGTGGTCTGGATGCGGGTCGTGTCGGAGCCGACGGTCGGCTCCGTGACGCCGAACGCCTGCAGCCGGAGCTTCCCCGCGGCGATCTCCGGCAGGTAGCGAGCCTTCTGCTCGTCGCTCCCGTGCCGGAGGAGCGTGCCCATCGTGTACATCTGCGCGTGGCAAGCGCCGGCGTTGCCGCCCGAGGCATTGATCTCCTCCAGGATCACGCTGGCCGCCGTGAGCCCGAGGCCCGCGCCCCCGTACTCCTCCGGGATCAGCGCGGCGAGCCACCCGCCGTCGGTGAGCGCCTGGACGAATTCCTCCGGATAGCGGTCGGGCTCGAGCCCGCGCCAGTACTCGCCCGGGAAGCCGGCGCAGAGGTCGCGGACGGCGGCGCGGATCTCCGTCAGCTCGTCGGGGAGCGAGAACTCCACCTCAGGCCTCGTAGCGTTCCAGCAGGCGCCGGGCGATGAGCAGTTGCTGGATCTCGTTCGAGCCCTCGCCGAGGATGAGCACGGGAGCGTCCCGGTAGATGCGCTCGACCACGAACTCCTGCGAGTAGCCGTAGCCCCCGTGGATGCGCATCGCCTCGAGCGCGACCTCCTCGGCCGTCTCGGTCGCGAAGAGCTTGGCCATGCCGGCCTCCAGGTCGGCACGCTCGCCGGCGTCCTTCCTGGCCGCGGCCTCGAGCAAGAGGAGCCGCGAAGCCTCGATCTTCGTCGCCATCTGCGCCAGCTTGAGCTGGATCGCCTGATGGTGGGCGATCGGCTTTCCGAACGCCTCCCGCTCCTGGGCGTACCGGATCGCCGCTTCGAACGCCGCCTGTGCGATCCCCACGGCACGGGCAGCGATGTTCACGCGCCCGAGCTCGATTCCGCCCATGAAGTGCTTGAAGCCAAGGCCCTCCTCGCCGCCCAGCACGGAAGCCGCCGGCGTCCGAAAGCCGTCGAACACGAGCTCCGTCGACTCGACGCCCTTGTACCCGAGCTTCCTGAGCGGGCGAGACACCGTCAGGCCCGGCTGCTCGTGGACGCCGGGCTCCTTCTCGACGATGAAGGCCGTCATGCCCCGGTGGGGCGGATCTGCTTCGGGGTCGGTCTTCGCGAGCAGCATGACACCGCTCGAGCGCAGGCCGTTGGTGGCCCACATCTTCTGGCCGGTGACGACGTACTCGTCGCCCTCGCGAACGGCCCGGGTGCGGATCGCCTGGACGTCGGAGCCGGCGTGCGGCTCGGTCATCGAGTAGGCGAAGTGGAGCTTGCCGGTGGCCATTCGGGGGAGGTAACGCCGGCGCTGCTCCTCCGTTCCGTGCGCCGCGATCATCCACGCGGAGATGAAGTGCGTGTTGAGCACGCCTGAGAGGCTCATCCAGCCGCGCGAGAGCTCGACCTGGATGCGGGCGTACGTCGAGAGGTCGAGACCGAGGCCGCCGTACTCCTCCGGGATCGTGACCCCGAACAGGCCCAGCTCCTTCATCGTCTCGACGAGCGCCGTGGGGTACTCGTCGGCGTGCTCGAGCTCCGAGGCGACCGGGACGACGTCGCGCTCGACGAACTCCCGGATCGTCGCGACGATCTCCTGCTGCTCGGCGCTCTCCTCCCTCGGCTCCATCAGGCCGGCGCCCGCTCGCGCGCCGCGGCGGAGAGCGGCGCGAGCGCCGCCCGCAGATCCTCCTGCTCCTCGAGGGCGATCACGGCCTCCTCGAGCACCTCCACCGCTTCCGGTCCAAGGGCCAGCCCCGCGTTCTCGCGGTACTTCTCCCGCACCTCGCCGGCCGTCATCGGGTTCTCGGGGCCGCCGCGCTGGTGCGGCAGGTCGGCCTCGAGCGTCCGCCCGTCCCGCGTCGTGATGCGGACGCCGCCGGGGAAGGCGGCCGGATAGGTCGGGTAGTCCTTCGTCTCGTAACGGACACGTTCGGCGAGCTCGAGCACTTCGGGGTCGCGGATCGCCTCGTCCGCGTAGGTCGTGACGCCGCAGCGCCCGTGGACGACCATCGCGGCCGCGGAGTACTGGAGGCTGAACTTCGCCTCGTACGTCGTGCGCGGAGCGACCTTCTTGTCCGCCGGCTCGAGCACGAGGTCGACACCCGCGGCGGGCACGGTGACGACGATCTCGTCGACGTCCTCGGGCCGGAGGCCGCCCGCCCCGGCCTCGGCAGTCGCGCCCACCGCGCCGTGCATGAAGTGGCAGGCCGGGTACGGCTTGAAGGCGATCCGGGGTGTCTCCCACCGCGTGCCCAGATCGGCGAGCTGAGCGTCCAGATCGACCTCGTCCTTCCCGGCGCCGAGGAAGGCGTGGTAGAGCCCGAACTTTCCCTCGAAGATGCTCGGCGGGCCCGAGGCCCCGTGCGCCGCGAGCCGGGCGGCGACGAGCCCGCCGTGGGCGGCCCAGCCCGGATGGATGGGCTTCGTCGCCGTGCCGTCCTCCAGGTAGGCGAAGAGCCCCGACGCGAGCGAGCCGGCGATTCCGAGGGCGCTCGCCGCCCGTTCGGCACCCAGCCCGCCCAGGCGCGCAGCCGCCGTCGTCGCGCCGAAGATCCCGCAGACCGCGGTCGGATGGAATCCCCGCGCGTGGAAGCGGCCGGTGGCAGCCATGCCGACACGGGTGACCACCTCGTTTGCCGCCACGATCGCCGCGAGCGCGTCGCGCCCGGATGCCCCACCCGCCTCCGCCACCGCGAGCGCGGCCGGGCAGGTGACCACGCTCACGTGGGCGATCGAGTCGGAGTGTGTGTCGTCGAAGTCGAGCCCGTGGCAGAGCATCGCGTTCGCGAAGGCGGCGTTCGGGGCAGGGAGGCCCGGCCTGCCGATGACGGTCGCCTGGGCCTCGCCGCCGAGCTCGGCCATCGTCTCACGGCCTTCGGCGGCGATCCCCAGGGCGGCGGCGGCGAGCCCGCATCCCAGCGTGTCGAGGAGATGGAGCTTGGCCGCCTCTGCGACCTCCGTCGGAACCTCGTCCAGCTGGAGACAGCCGGTCCACTCCGCCAGCCTCTGTGCGGCAGTCATCTCAGACCGTCCAGTCCGCGTCGGTGCCCGGAAACGCATCCTCGACCTCCGGCGCATCGCGCTTGTAGACCATGAACGTCCGCTGGAATTCGATCACGACCTCGCGCCGCTGGTTCACGCCGCGGGAGCGCATTGTGACGATGCCGACACTCGGGTTCGAGCTCGACTCGCGCAGGGCCGTGATCTCGCTCTCCGCCCAGAGCGTGTCGCCGGCGAAGACCGGATGCGGGAGCTTGATGTCCGTCCACGCCAGGTTTGCGGTCGCGTTCTCGCTCGTGTCCGGCACCGTCATGCCGGTGACGAGCGCGAGCGTGAAGGTGCTGTTGACGAGCGGTCGCCCGAACCGGGTTCGCTCCGCGAAGGGGACGTTGAAGTGCACCTGGTTCGTGTTCATGGTCAGACAGGTGAACCAGACGTTGTCCGTCTCGGTGATCGTGCGGCCGAAGCGGCTGTGGAAGACGTCACCGACCTCGAAGTCCTCGTAGAACCTGCCGCGCCACGCCTTGGCGGCCGGCGCGCTCTCAGTCGTCATTCGGAACGCTCCTTTCGGTCTCGGCCAGGACTCGCTTCGCCCGCTCGACGACGGGGAGGTCGATCATCTCGCCGTCGAGCGCGACGGCGCCCCGCCCGTCGGCGAGCGCGCGCTCGTAGGCCGCGACGACCCGTCGGGCCCGCTCCTGCTCCTCCTTCGTCGGTGAGAAGACCCGGTTCACGATCTCCACCTGGGCCGGGTGGATGCAGGCCTTGCCCCGGAACCCGAGCGAGCGGGCGAGGCTCGCCTCGGCCTCGAGGCCTGCGTCGTCCCGGATGTCCACGTGCACGAGGTCGAACGGGCTCCGGATGCCTGCAGCCGCCGAGTCCACGACGAGCTGCGAGCGGGCGTAGAGCACCTCCTGCCCGTCGGCGCGGGCCTCGAGCCCGAGCTCGGCGCCCAGGTCGATCGCGCCGAGGACGAGGGCCGCAACGCGCGGCTGGCAGGCGGTCTCATATGCCTGCCGCAGGCCCAGCGCCGTCTCGACGATCGCGACCACGGGCGGCCCGTCGGCTCCCAGAGCCGCCGCCGCCTCCGGTGTCGCCTTCGGGAGGACGAGCGCGGCGAGCTCGAGGCGGCTCGCGACCGCGAGGTCGTCTTCCCACTGGGCCGTCCCGACGGCGTTCACGCGCACGCACACGAGGCTTCGGGTCGCGGTGCTCTCGAGCACGCGCACCGCGATCTCACGGGCGGCGCCCTTCTGCGCGGCCGGCACTGCGTCTTCCAGATCTGCGACCATCGCGTCGGCGCCCGCGGCGAGCGCCTTCTGCAGCTTCCGCTCCTCGTGGCCGGGCGCGAAGAGCAGGGAGCGGGCCGTTGCGAGCGACATCGAAGTTGACATTGTTGCCGAAGTCAGACATAAACACGGATTCCGTCCGTCGCGCAAGGAGGAGCCGTTGTGAAGGCCGTTGTGTTCCGCGAGTTCGGGAGCTCCGACGTGCTCCAGCTCGAGGAGCTGGACGACCCGACTCCCGGCCCCGGCGAGGTTGCGATCGACATCGCCGCGTGCGCCTTGAACCACCTCGACGTGGACGTGCGCGAGGGCACATCGCGCTTCCCGGTCGAGCCGCCGCACGTGCTCGGGCTCGAGGTGGTAGGGCCCATCTCGGAGGTCGGGGAAGGGGTCGAGGGATGGCACGTGAGCGAGCGCGTCATGCCATATCTGATGGACACCTGCGGCAGGTGCCGCTTCTGCACGACGGGCCGCGAGTCGCTCTGCCTCGATGCGGGCTTCATCAGCTTCGCGCACTCCGGTGGATACGCGGAGAGGCTCGTCTGCTCGGCTTCGCAGCTCGTGCGCGTCCCGGACGAGGTCTCGGACGTCGAGGCGGCGGCGGTCCAAATCGCCTTCGCGACGGCGTGGCACATGCTCTTTACGCGCGGTCGGCTCCACCCGGGGGAGACCGTGCTGGTCAACTCGGTGGGGAGCGGCATCGGCTCGGCCGCGGTCCAGCTGGCACACATGGCCGGCGCCTACGTGATCGGGAACTCCTCGCGAGACGACAAGCTCGCCAAGGCCTCTGAGCTCGGGCTGGACGTCGGGGTCAACTACACGAAGCAGGACCTCGTCGCCGAGGTCATGCGCCTCACCGATGATCGGGGCGTCGACCTCGTGTACGAGCATTGCGGCGGCGAGCTCTTCCAGATGGGCCTCGACTCGCTCTCCAAGGACGGGCGGCTCGTGATCTGCGGCGGCCACGCCGGCGAGGTCGTCCCCTTCGACATCATCCCGTTCTTCCGGATGCAGAAGTCGGTCATCGGCTCGTTCGTGTACACGATGGCCGAGGTGGAGCACTGCCTCGAGCTCGCGCGCCGGCGCCGCATCGTCCCGCTCGTCGATCGAACGTTCCCGCTCGAGCAGGCGAAGGACGCGATGGACCTGATGGAGAGCCGGGAGTTCTTCGGGAAGATCGTCCTCACGCCGGACGGCCGCGTATGAAACGACTCGGGGTCGACGTCGGCGGCACGTTCACGGACCTGATCTACGTGGACGACGAGAACGGGACGGTGCTGGTCCACAAGCTGCCCACGACCGCGGACGACCCTTCGCAGGGGACGGTGCAGGGCATCCGCGAGCTGACCGCCGAGGCGGGGGAAAGTCCCGCTGCCCTCGACGGGGTCTTCCACGGGACGACGATCGCCACCAACATCGTGATCGAGCACAACGGCGCTCGGGTCGGGATGATCACGACGGAGGGCTACCGCGACATCCTCCATATCGCCCGGCACAAGAAGCCACTTAACTTCTCGAACTACCAGGATCTGCCCTGGCAGCGGTACCCGATCGTGCGCCGACGCTACCGGCTCACGGTGCCGGAACGGATAACCCGCGACGGACAGGTGCTCGTCCCGCTCGACGAGAACGTCGCCCGGGAACGGGTCAGAGAGCTGAAGGAAGCGGGCGTCGAGGCGGTGGCCGTGTGCTTCCTGTTCTCCTTCCTGAACGCGGAGCACGAGGCGCGCGTCGCCGAGATCGTGCGGGAGGAGTTCCCCGAGGCATTCCTCTCCGTCTCCTCGGAGGTGCTTCCCCAGTACCGCGAATACGAGCGCTTCTCCACCGTCTGCCTCAACGCCTTCATCGGGCCGAAGGTCGCGAGCTACGTGCGCCGGCTCCAAGAGGAGCTGCGGGCGCTCGACGTCCAGACGGACGTCCACCTGATGACCTCGGCGAGCGGCGTCTCGACGCCGGAGGCCGCGACGGCGCGCCCGGTCAACCTGCTCATGTCGGGGCCGGTCGCCGGCGTCGTCGGCGGCATCTGGGCGGGACGGCAGGCAGGCCACGAGAACGTGATCACGCTCGACGTCGGCGGCACGTCGGCCGACATCGGTCTCGCGCAGGGCGGCAAGCTCCGCATGAAGCACCTGCTGGACACGAAGGTCGGCCCCTACCAGGCGATGATCCCCATGGTGGACGTGGACACGATCGGCGCCGGGGGCGGCTCCATCGCCTACGTCGACCAGGGCGGAATCTTCCGCGTCGGGCCGCGCTCCGCGGGCGCGGACCCCGGCCCCGCTGCATACGGCCGCGGCGGAACCGAGCCGACCGCCACCGACGCCATGGTCGTGCTCGGCTGGCTCAGGCCCGAAGCGTTCCTCGGTGGAGGAATGGAGCTGCAGGCCGAGCGGGCCCGCTCGGCCTTCGAGGAGGGCCCGGCGCAGGCCCTCGGGATGAGCGTCGAGGAAGCCGCGATGGGCGCGGTGCAGATCCTCACGCACTCGATGGTGCAGTCCATCGAGGAGAACTCCGTCCGCAAGGGCTTCGACCCGCGTGACTTCGCGCTCGTCGCCGAGGGCGGCGCCGGCCCGCTCTTCGCCGCACAGATCGCGGTCGAGGTGGGAACGCCGAATGTGGTGGTCCCGCCGTATCCGGGCGTCACGGCGGCCATGGGCCTGTTGGCTACTGACATGGTCTACGAATACGTGGCCACGTCCTACCAGCGCCTTTCCTCGCTGGACGCCTCCTCGTTGGCGGCGCGCTTCGCGGAGCTCGAGGAGGAGGCCCGCCGCCAGCTCGAGGCGGACGGGATCTCTCAGGATTGTCTCGTCGTCCAGCGCGTCGTCGACGCCCGCTACACCGGCCAGGGCTACGAGCTGCGGGTTGAGGTCGACTCGGGCGAGATCGACGAGGCCTGGGCGGAGAAGCTCCGCGCCGACTTCCACGACATCCACGAGCGGGAGTACTCACGCCGCTTCGAGGAGTCCGACATCGAGATCCCCAACATCCGCGTGCGGGGGATCGGGCTGATGCCGCCGCTCGAGGACGTCGAGGTCGACCGCGGCGACGAGAAGCCTCCCGAGGACTCCCTGCGCTACGAGGGCTCGGCATGGTTTCGGGTGCAGGGAGAGCTCCAGCAGGTCACGACCAGCTACTACGACCGCTCCTCCCTGCGTGCGGGCAACCGCCTGCAGGGGCCCGCGATCGTGCACCAGTACGACTCGACGACGGTGATCCCGCCCGGGCTCGCCGCCTCGGTCGACCCTCACGGCAACATCGTGATCGCGACCGGCGCCGCCGCCCGGGCCGAAGCCCGCGAAGCTGCCGAGGCGGTGGAGGCCTGAGATGTCTGTGATGGAGTACGAGGTAGGCCGCCGGCCGGGCCCGCCCACCCGGGAGCGGGTGGAGATCGACCCGGTCACGCTCCGCGTCCTCGGCGGGGCATTCCACGCCATCGCCAAGGAGATGGCCGGCGTGCTCTTCCGCATGAGCTACAGCTCGATCATTCGCGAGTCCGAGGACCTCGGGGCGGGAATCTTCGACGCCGAAGGGCGGGAGCTCTGCGAGTCGGACTCGACCCCCATGCACATCGGCTCGCTGCCCTGGTACATCCGGGGCTTCCTCTACCGCCTGGACGGGCAGATCCAGGACGGCGACGTCATCGTGCACAACCATCCCTACCTCGGCGCCTCCCACAGCCCCGACGTCGCCGTCGCGGTGCCGATCTTCCACGAGGAGGAGCTGCTCGGCTTCGCCGCGGTCACCGCGCACGTGCTCGACGTAGGCGGCTCGTTCCCGGGCATCAACGCCGATGCGTTCGACGTCTACGCCGAGGCGAAGATGTACAACGCGCTCCGCTGGTACGAGGCGGGCGAGCTGAACGAGGACCTCGACCGGATGATCTTCGACAACGTCCGGACCGAGACGATGAACCGGGGCGACATGAACGCGATGCTCGCCGCGTGTCAGCTGGGCCGCGAGCGGTTCCTGAGGCTCGTCGGCCGCTACGGCGCCGACACGGTCATGAGCGCCGCCTACGAATGGATGGACTACTCCGAAGGGATGCTCCGCGCCGAGATCGCGAAGATCCCCGACGGCGAGTACGCGGCGCCGACGGGATGGCTCGACGACGACGCCCGCAACCGCGGTGTGCGCCTCCGCGTGGAGACGAAGGTGGTCGTCGAGGGTGACTCGATCACGATCGACCTGACCGGCTCCAATCCCGAGGTCCCGACCGGCTTCAACGTGCCCTTCGAAGGCTCGCTTCTCGTCGGGG
>JBOHAB010000001.1:0-52840 GCA_050697655.1 Gaiellaceae bacterium | reverse complement strand
CGCGAACGGTGTCCGACCTCGTCGAGTTGGCCGCGCCGCGGCGTCGCCGTGTCTACGAGAAGCGCTCGCTCGTCTTCGGGGCGCCGACTCAGCCCGGCGTCTACGTCTTCCGCGACGGGCGGGGCCAGGCGCTCTACGTCGGTCGCGCCCGCGACCTGCGTGCGAGGCTTCGCTCGTACTTCCGCTCCGAGCGCCTGCGGCCCGCGGTCGAGGCTGCGCTGGCCGCCGTCGAGCAGGTCGAGTGGGAGGTGCTCGGCTCCGAGCTGGAGGCCGCGCTCGAAGAGCTACGGCTCATCCGCGAGCTCCGCCCGCCTGCGAATGCGCGCGGCAAGCGGGGCGGCCGGGGCTTCTATCTCCGCCGGCGCGGCGGGCAGATCGTGGTCTCCTCCCAGCCCGGAAGGCTCGGGCCGATCGGGAGTCGGCGCCGGGCCGAGCGCGCCGCGCGGGCGCTCGGAGACGCCACGGAGGACGAGCTCGAGAGGCTTCTCACCGGCGCACCGTTGCCGCGGCTCCGCGCCCGTCTCCGCGATCTGTCGGACTGCCTCCGCTACGAGGAGGCCGCCCGCCTGCGCGACCGCATTCAGGCGCTCGAGCAGGTGATCCGCCAGCTGACGGCGCTCGATCGGCTGAGAGCGCTCGAGGCGTGCCTGCTGACGCCCGCCTCCGAGGAGGGATTCTCCCGGGCGGTCTTCGTCGCCGCCGGCCGCGTCGCAGACGCGCGCGTGCTCCCACCTGGAGCCGGCGCCACGCTCGAGATCCGCGCGGGGCTCGCCGCCGCGCGCGGCGCGGAGCCGTCGCTCGCTCCGGAGGACGCCGAGGAGCTCCGTCTCCTCGACACGTTCATCCGCCGGCCGCCGCCCGAGCTGGCCGTGCTCCCGCTCGACGAGCACGCGATCCTCACGGCTCTGCACGGCTGGCCGGCCGCGGTCGCCTGATGAGGTAGCTGGGCGTCACTCCGCAGCGCGATCTAAGCTCCCGAGACATGGCTCAGGAGCTGGAGGCTGGCGTGCGCTCCGCCGTCGACGCGCTGACGTTCGGCGACCGGGTCGCCGCGGCCGTCGAGGCGAAGACGAGCCAGTTGCTCGTCGGGCTCGACCCGCGCCCGGAGCTCCTGCCGGTCGAGCTGCGCGGCGACATTCACCGCGGGCGTGCCTCCGCGGCAGACGCCGTCGGACGCTTTTGCAGGGGATTGATCGACGCCGTCGCACCGTATGTCGTGGGAGTGAAGCCGCAACTCGCGTACTTCGAGACGCTCGGCGCCGACGGCATCCGTGCCTACGAGGATGCCTGCGACTACGCGCGGGCCGCCAACCTGCTCGTGCTCGCGGACGCGAAGCGCGGTGACATCGGCTCGACCGCGCGCGCCTATGCCGACGCGTACCTCGAGAAGCGTGAGGACAGGCCGGCCCCTGTCGATGCCCTCACCGTCAACCCGTACCTCGGCAGCGACTCGATCGAGCCCTTCGTGGCAGCGTGCCGGCGAAACGGCACCGGGATCTTCTGCCTCGTCAAGACGTCGAATGCCGGCAGCGCCGACATTCAGGACGCCGCCCTCTCGGACGGCCGGCGCGTCTGGCAGCACGTCGCCGAGCTCGTGAACGTCTGGGGAGAGGACCTCGTGGGCGAGCGCGGGCTTTCGAGCGTCGGCGCCGTCGTCGGCGCGACGTACCCGCGCGCGGTCGGCGAGGCGAGGCGGCTGATGCCGCGCGCGATCCTGCTTCTGCCCGGCATCGGCGCGCAGGGCGGGACCCCCGCCGACGTCGCGCGCGCCTTCACGAGCGGCCCGGCGAGCGCGCTCGTTCCCGTCTCCCGGGCAGTCATCTACGCCTTCCGCGTGGACGGCGCGGACTGGCGCAAGGCAGCAGCGGCCGAGGCGGCTCGCCTCCGCAAGGAGGTCTGGGCGGTGTCGGGCTGGTGAGCGCCGATCAGATCAGGGTGTGGATTGCCCGGTTCGCGGCGCCGCTCGCGTTCTTCGCGGCGGCGACGGTGCTCGTGATCCTCGTGCAGCGCGCCCTCGATTCCGACGCCGGCGAGGCTCGAAGCGACGGCGGTTCGACTCAGGAGATAGATACGGGGGCGACGACGACGAACCCGGACGGGACGGCGGCTCTGCCCCGCGGCTGCCGTAGGCCTCGCTACACGGTCAAGTCCGGCGACACCCTCGAGTCGATCGCGGCCAAGTGTGAGGTCTCGCTCTCCGTCCTGCTCGAGCTCAATCCCAACATCGATCCGCTCGCCCTCAACCCGGGCGACCGCATACGCATCCGCCCGCGGCAGGAGCTCTAGGAGCTCTTCAGCTCAACGCGATGTGTCGTGACGGCGGCGGAGCGTACGCGCCATCTGAACGCCGGCCAGGGCGACCGTCAGCACCGGGTTCCCGAGTGTCCTCAGCTCGACCACGCCGGCCCGGCGCTCCCGCAGGCGGCGGGGGATGGTCAGGCTCCGGGGAGCGCTGCCGAGCGGGAGGATGCGCTCGCTAGCGTGGCGCTCGTCGCCGCCCCAGACGAACACGCGAGTGGGACGGAGCTCGAAGCCGCCGAGGCCTCTGACCTCCACCTGGAGCGACCGCTCGGCGCCGCGGATCCGCGCCGGCGCGGTGTCTGCCTGCTCCTCCTGCATGCCTCCGAGGATAGCCTGAGGGGCGTGCGAAAGCACGTCCTGGTCACGCTCCTCGCCGCCCTGCTCGCCGCGCTCCTCTCCGGCGCGGCGGCCGCTGCGTCATCCCCTCCTCCGGTCGAGGCGCGGGCAGTGCTGGTCGCCGACGGCCGGACCGGCGACGTTCTCTTCGAGCGCGCCGCCGGCCAAAGGATGCCGATGGCCAGCATCACGAAGCTGATGACGGTGCTCGTGACGCTCGAGCATTCCCGCCCCGGCGAGCTGGTCACCGTCTCGCGGCAGGCAGTGGGCCAGGGCGGCTCTTCGATCTTCCTCAGCCCCGGCGAGCGGCTGCGGGTCCGCGAGCTGCTCGCGGCCGCGCTGATCCAGAGCGCGAACGATTCCGCGTTCGCCCTGGCCGCGGAGGTCGGGGACGGAAGCATCCGGCGTTTCGTTCGGATGATGAACGCGAAGGCCGCTGAGCTCGGCCTGGACGACACGAACTACGTGCGACCGGACGGCCTCGACGTCGCGAGGCACGTGTCCACCGCGCGAGACACCTTCCAGCTCGCGCGCGTCGCCATGGAGGAGCCGATCGTGCGCAAGCTCGTGCGCAAGCGGACCGCCGAGATCCCGTCCAACCGGAAGCTCAGGAACTGGAACGACCTCCTCTGGACCTATCCGGGCCTGATCGGGGTGAAGACCGGGCACACCGGCCGGGCGGGCTGGTCCGAGGTGGCTGCCGCACGGCGGGGGCCGACGACGGTCTACGCCGTCATCCTCGGCAGCCCCTCGCGCGCGCAGCGAAACGCCGACCTGACGCAACTGCTCGACTGGGGGTTCGACCAGTACGCGCGCTTCCCGCTCGTCCGCAAGGACCGCCGGTATGCGACCGCCGCCGTTCCCTTTGCCGAGGACGAGCGGCTCGAGCTCGTCGCGGCCTCCGGTGCGTCCAAGCTCGTCCGGCTCGGCGACGGCACGCGGTTCGTCCAGCAGGTCGTCGCGCCGGAGATGGTCGCGCTCCCGGTCAGCAAGGGCCAGAAGCTCGGCGAGATCGTCGTCACCGACGGTGACGGCGAAGTCGCGCGTGTCGACCTGGTCGCCGCGCGGTCGATTCCCGAGCCCAGCTTCCAGGAGCGTGTCGGCTGGTACGCCGACCGCGCACTCGACGAGGCCGGCGACATGTTCGCAGCGGTCATCCCGGGCCTTTAGCATCCCAGCCGGATGATCGTCACCGTCACGCTCAACACGGCGATCGACCGGACGCTCGTCGTTCCCAACTTCCAGCCGGGCCAGCGACACCGCGCCAGCGTCGGCTTTCCCAGCGCCGGCGGAAAAGGGATCAACGTCGCACGGGCGCTCAAGCGCCTTGGTGCCCCGGTCGTCTGCACGGGCCTCGCCGGCGGTCGCACGGGCACGTTGCTCGTCGAGGAGCTGACGCACGAAGGCATCCTCAACGACTTCGTCCGGATCGGGGCGGAGTCGCGCACGTCCATCGCCGTCCTCGACCCGACCTCCAACGCCTACACGGAGATCAACGAGTGGGGCCCCGAGGTGACGGAGGAGGAGCTCGAGATCCTGCGCGAGAAGATCGCCTACCTCGCCCAGCGGGCCGAGTTCGTCGTGCTGGCCGGCTCGCTGCCCCGGGCCGTCGACGAGGGCTTCTACGGCGAGCTCGTCCGTGAGCTGAACCGCGGCCAGCTGCTCGCGGTCGTCGACTCGGAGGGCGAGCCGCTTCGTCTCGCCCTCGACGCCGAGCCCTATCTCGTCTCGCCCAACCAGCGCGAGGCGGAGGCGCTCGTCGGCCACGAGTTCGTCGACCGGGAGGATCTTGCCGCCGGCCTCGACGAGATCGCCGCCCTCGGCGCGCGCAACGTCTTGATCACGCAGGAGACCGGCTGCTACGCGCTCCTGCGCGAGGACCGCACCGAGCTCCGCGTGCGGGCCGAAGCGCCGCGAGTCGAAGCCATCTCGGAGGTCGGCGCGGGCGACACGCTCCTCGCCGGCTTCCTCGCAGGCAGGGTCGCCGGGAAGCCGTTCGACGAAGCCGTGCGCGCCGCCGTCGCCGCCGGGGCGGCCTCGGTGCTCGAGGCCGGCGCGGGACGCTTCGACCCGCGCGAGGCGAGCCGCCTTGCCTCGCTCGTGCAGCTCGAGCACATCGAGCCCGTCCCGCACGAGCGCTAGACGAGGACGGTCAGTCGCCGCCGGCCGGGTAGCGAACCTGGAACTGAGAGACGCGCTCGCCCAGCAACTTCGCGAGCAAGCCCGGGTACCGGCCGCCCGTCCCGAGCTGCGACCGCCTCGTCACGAGCCAACACCGCGCCGGTAAGACGCTTTCCAGGCCGGAACGGAAGCGTGCGTTCGGGTACAGGCTCCTGAGACGCCGCTGCGAGTCGCCGATCTCGAGCCCCCGATTCGTCTTCCAGTGCGGGCCCGCGGCGCGCGCGTTCGAGAAGAGCCCGGACTCCTTCCGGCACGGATTCTCGCCGCCCAGGTTGTAGAACACCATCTTGAGGGCGTGCCGCTCCCAGCGGACCGTGCAGGAGACACCGTGCCGCTTGCGGCTGTCGGGTCTTCCGAATGCCTCGACGGCGCCACCCAGGGTTCCGTCGCGCTTGATTTCGAACGATCCGATCTTCCAATCGCCGTGGATCGTGAACACATGGGCGTTCGCCGGGCCCGCGGCGACCAACGCGAACGCGACGGCGGCCAAACCGATTGTGACTCTCTTCATCAAGACCCCGTTACCTCCTGGACGAGTCGCGGCCCCCCAGGCTTCCCGCCGCTGAGGTCGGCAGGCGGCGCTGGTACGATCGCTCCAAGTTGAGTGTCGAGCTGCGTCAGGACGAGATCGAGCGCCTCCTCGCCCTCGAGCGCAAGTTCGCCAAGCAAGGGCTCACGTTCGACGACGTCCTGCTCGTTCCTTCCGAGTCGGACGTGCTTCCGAGCGACGTTTCGACGCGCACGCGCCTGACCCGCACGATCGAGCTCGAGATCCCGATCGTCTCGGCGGCCATGGACACGGTCACCGAGGCGCGCACGGCGATCGGGCTTGCGCGCGAGGGCGGCATCGGCGTCGTCCACCGCAACCTCTCCGTCGAGGAGCAGGCCGCCGAGGTGGACAAGGTGAAGCGCTCCGAGGCGGGAATGATCGTCGAGCCGGTGACGCTCCCGCCGGACGCTCCCGTGGCGGCGGCGCTCGAGATCATGGAGACCTACAGGATCTCCGGCGTGCCGATCACGGACGAGGACGGGCGCCTCGTCGGCATCCTCACGAACCGCGACCTCCGCTTCGAAGACGACACGGGGCGCCGGGTCTCGGAGCTGATGACGGCGGCCGGGCTCGTGACCGTCCCGGTCGGCACGACCCTCGAGGAGGCCCGCGCCGTCCTCCACGCGCACAAGATCGAGAAGCTCCCCGTGGTCGATCCCGACGGGCGGCTCAAGGGCCTCATCACCGTCAAGGACATCTCGAAGCGGATCAAGTACCCGCTGGCCACGAAGGACGAGCAGGGGCGGCTCCGCGTCGCCGCCGCGGTCGGAACCGGTCCCGAGGGGCTGGACCGCGCCGCCGCGCTCGTCGACGAGGACGTCGACGTGCTCGTCGTCGACACGTCGCACGGCCACTCCCTCGGCGTGATCGAGGCCGTGCGGGAGCTGAAGGGCCGGCACGACGTCGAGGTCGTGGCCGGCAACGTCGCCACCCCGGAGGCGACCGAGGCGCTGATCGACGCGGGTGCCGATGCTGTGAAGGTCGGGATGGGCCCCGGCTGCTTCGCCGCGGGAACACGAATCCTCATGGCCGACGCCCGCTACAAGGACATCGCGGACGTGCGGCCTGGCGACCGCGTCATCAACATGAATGGAGAGCCGGTCACCGTTGAGAGAGCGTGGTGCACAGGAGTGCGCGAAGTCATCGCGGTCCGGCATGTGGCCTCGCCACGCGAGACCGTCGTCACGTCGGACCACCGCTTCTTCGTCGGAGATCTCGCTTCGACCAGCGCCGCCACGGTCGCCTCGAAGGGCTTCGTCGCGACGCTCGAGCGGCCGACCAAGCGCGGGCTGAGCAAGCTCGGCTGGATGCCGCTCGCCGAGGCAGATCGCGCGGTAATGCTGGCGCCGCGCCACATCGCTTTCGAGTTGCCCGACGGTTTCGAGGTGGATCTGGGCGAGTTCGCCCTCCGAGGGTCAGGTCTTCGTCGCTACCGCACCAAGATCCGCGAGTCCTACGAGCTCGGCTACGTGTTTGGCACGTTCCTGGGCGACGGAGCCTCGTTTCCGAATCGCGTGCGGAACTCCCAGATCGGTCGCGTCACGTGGTCGCTCGCGTCCGACGAGGATGCGATCGCCGAGAAGCTGGCCACCTGCGTGGAGCACGCCACCGGGGTACGTCCTAGCCTTCGGCCGCAGGGCGGGAAACTCGAGGTTCATCTTTTCTCCCTCCAGTGGGCCCGACTCCTCGCCGACTTCGGCAAACGCCACGAGAAGCACCTGCCGGCCTGCTACATGGCAGTCGACCCTCGGTATCTCCAAGGCCTCTTCGACGGCTTGGTCGACAGCGACGGATTCGTCGAGGCAGGGGGGAGGATCTGCTTCAAGAACACGTCCCGTCGACTCGTGGAGCTGTTCGGCGTCCTCTGCTTCCTGCTCGGTGGAAGCTTCCCAAACGTCGGAGTCGAGCCACCGACAGCCGGAGGTCTCGTGGGCACGAGAGCCGATCGCTGCCGCGACGTGTACCACTCGAGGCTCAACGTCGGGCACGCAAGGCGGCACCTGACTGACTACCAGGTCATCAAGCAGCTCGGCCGGAGCGAGCTTGGCCTCGCCGTGCCGGTGTACGACCTCGAAGTCGACTGTCCCACGCATAGTTTCATCGCGGACAACGCGATCGTTCACAACTCCATCTGCACGACCCGGATCGTCGCAGGCATCGGAATGCCCCAGGTGACTGCGGTGTACGACTGCGCGGAGGCCGCGGCTCGCCTTGGAGTGCCAACCATCTCCGATGGAGGGGTTAACTTCTCCGGCGACATCGCCAAGGCGATCGCCGCAGGCGCGGACACGGTGATGCTCGGCGGTCTCCTGGCCGGGACGGACGAGAGCCCCGGCGAGGTCGTCTTCCACCAGGGCGAGCAGTTCAAGGAGTACCGCGGCATGGGGTCGGTGGGCGCCATGCGCGCGCGTCATTCGAGCGACCGCTACTTCCAGCAGGATGTCGAGGAGGTTGGCAAGCTAGTCCCCGAGGGCATCGAGGGCCGCGTGGCATACAAGGGCCCGCTCAGGAACGTCCTCCACCAGCTCGTCGGCGGCCTCCGCCAGGCGATGGGTTACTGCGGCGCGGCCACGATCGAGGAGCTGAAGGCCGCCCGCTTCGTACGCGTCACCGCCGCGGGACAGCGCGAGAGCCATCCGCACGACGTCTCCATCGTCAAGGAGGCTCCCAACTACAGGCCCGGCCGGTAGGGGCTGATGGGCGAAGTCGTTCCGCTCCCCGCCCAGGAGCCCGCACCGGAAGACCGTCCCGTTCTCGTCGTCGACTTCGGCGGCCAGTACTCGCAGCTGATCGCGCGCCGCGTGCGCGAGTGCCGCGTCTACTCGGAGCTTGTCCACCATACGACCTCCCCCGCGGAGATCGCCGCGCGCAGGCCGCTCGCGCTCGTCCTCTCCGGCGGGCCGTCCTCCGTGTACGCGGACGGCGCGCCCCTCGCCGATCCCGGTGTCTTCGAGCTCGACGTCCCCGTGCTCGGCATCTGCTACGGGATGCAGCTGATGGCCAGGGACCTCGGCGGTCGGGTCGAGCGCACCGGCGGCTCCGAGTTCGGTCGCGCGGACGTGCGCGTCGAGTCGGACAGCGCCCTCTTCGACGGGCTTCCGGAGGACCAGGTGGGCTGGATGAGCCACCGGGACTCGGTGACGGCGCCGCCAGAGGGCGCGCGCGTCACGGCCTCGTCGCCGTCGACGCCGATCGCCGGCTTCGAGGATCCACGGCGCCGGGTCTACGGCATCCAGTTCCATCCGGAGGTCCTCCACACGGAGCACGGCACGGCGATCCTCAAGAACTTCCTCTACCGCGTCGCCGACGCGCCCCCGTCGTGGACCGCGGCCGCGGTCATCGAGGAGGAGACGACGCGCATCCGCTCGCAGGTGGGGCGTCAGCGCGTGCTCTGCGGTCTCTCCGGCGGGGTCGACTCGGCGGTGGCGGCGCTCCTCGTGCACAAGGCGGTCGGCGAGCAGCTGACGTGCGTCTTCGTCGACCACGGCCTCCTTCGCAAGGACGAAGCGGCCCAGGTGGTGGAGACGTTCGGACGCCACTTCCACGTGCCGCTCCTCCATGTCGACGCGCGCGAGCGCTTCCTCGCCCGGCTCGCCGGCGTTGCCGACCCGGAGGAGAAGCGCAAGGCGATCGGCGAGGAGTTCATCCGCGTCTTCGAGGAGGAGGCGCGCTCGCTCGGCGACGCGCGCTTCCTCGTCCAGGGAACGCTCTACTCCGACGTGATCGAGTCGGGCGGCTCGGGCGACGGCGTCGCCGCCACGATCAAGTCCCATCACAACGTCGGTGGGCTTCCCGAGGTGATGGAACTCGAGCTGGTCGAGCCGCTGCGCATGCTCTTCAAGGACGAGGTCAGGCGCGTCGGCGAGGAGCTCGGGCTGCCCGACCAGATGGTCTGGCGTCACCCGTTCCCCGGCCCGGGGCTCGCCATCCGGATCATCGGCGAGGTCACGGAGGAGCGCCTGGCGACGCTCCGCGAGGCCGACGCGATCCTGCTCGAAGAGGTGCGCAGGGCCGGGCTCTATCGCGAGCTCTGGCAGTGCTTCGCCGTCCTCCCCGCGATCCGTTCGGTAGGCGTCCAGGGAGACGAGCGCACGTACGCGTACCCGATCGTGATTCGCGCCGTCACCTCGGAGGACGCAATGACCGCCGACTGGGCCCGCCTGCCCTACGACCTTCTGGAGACGATCTCGAGCCGGATCATCAACGAGATCCCAGCGGTGAACAGAGTCGCGCTCGACCTCTCCTCGAAGCCGCCGGCGACGATCGAATGGGAGTGAGGGCCAACCCACAGGCGGAGTGCCGGCTCCCGGCCGACGAGGCCGAGGCCGAGGCGATCTGCCCGCGCTGCGGCGCGGCGATGACCTGGACGAAGGCGAGCTGGCACTGCCTCGCCTGCCGCTACAAGGAAGGCTGCTGCGGCTAGGTCTCGCTTGGGGCCACCCCGAGCCACCACCCGCTTTCGAGCCTAACGAGGAAAGGCGCGCACGTGTGTGTCGCACCGTGCCGAGAGGGTGACGACTGCTCGCGACGCCCTCGGTGGATAGCCTCGCCCGGTGAGTAGCTACCGCTGGACGATTCTTGCGCTCGGGACGGTTGCGCAGGCGAGCTATTCGGCGGTCTTTCTCGGAATCCCGGTCATGGCGCCGCAGTTCCGCGACGAGTACGGGCTCTCGCTCACGCAGACCGGGGTCGTGCTGGCGGCCTTCAGCATCGGATCGGTGTTCACGCTCCTGCCCTGGGGACTGCTCGCCGACCGGGTTGGCGAGCGCGGCGTTCTCGCCACGGGCCTAGCCGTGGCGAGCGTCGCGCTCGTGCTCGCCGCCTTTGCGCCCGGTTATTCGTCGCTCGTGCTCCTTTTCGCCGCCGCCGGCGGGGCGGGAGCAAGCGTCAACGCGGCGAGCGGGCGCGCGGTCATGGGCTGGTTCACGCCCGCGCAGCGCGGGCTGGCGCTCGGGATCCGGCAGACGGCGTTGCCGCTCGGCGGTGCCGCCGCGGCGGTGGCGCTTCCGCCCATCGCCGCGGCCGGTGGGACGGAAGCGGGGCTTCTCGTGCTCGCCGCCGCCTGCCTGGCCACCGCCGTTGCCGGTGCGGTAGGCCTGCGCGAGGCGCCGCCCGACGACGACCCCCTGCTCGGAGACGTGATCGACCCCCTCCGGGATGCCCGCATGTGGCGGCTGGCCGGTGGGAGCGGGCTGATCGTGCTCGCTCAGATCAGCATCCTGGCTTTTGCCGTTCTCTTCCTGCACGGCGAACGTGGGCTCTCGACGGCCGCCGCGGCCGGCGTTTTCGCGGCCATGCAGCTGGCCGGGGCGGCGCTCAGGATCGTTGCCGGCCGCTGGTCGGACCGGGTGGAGAGCCGCATCTCGCCGTTGCTCAAGCTCACCTGCGGGCTCGCGGTCGCGCTCGCGGTCAGCGCGGCGTTGACCTCGGCGCCCCTGGCCCTCTTTGTGCCGGCGTTCTTCGTGGCGGGAGCACTCTCGCAGTCGTGGAACGGCCTCGCCTTCACCGCCACCGCCGAGCTCGCCGGCCGCAGCCGCGCGGGGGCGGCGCTCGGCTTTCAGCAGACGGCTCTGGCCATCGCCTCGGGCTTTGCGCCGCCCGTGTTCGCCCTGCTCGTCGAGTCAACCTCCTGGAGCGTCGCCTTCGCGCTCGCGGCCGCCCTGCCGCTCGCCGGAGCGGGCCTCATGCGACGGATTCCGGCCTAACCTTGATGCTCCACCACAGGAGCCCGGTCGAAAGAGCCAGCAAGGCCAGCGCGCCGCCCAGCACCGGCCAGACGGGGAAGGGCTCACCGCCGCCGGAATCAGCCGCTGGGACGGGCTCCGCCGGCGCCGGGCCGGAGGGCGTGCCCCCGCCGGCGGGCCCGCCGATCGTGACGGCGGCGAACGTGTGCGTCCGGGCGCACTCGGCCGGCGAGAAGTCGTCGTAGACCTCGTAGCGCCAGCTTCCCGCGGCCGGGAAGACAACCCGGGCTACGAAGACCTCGGGATTCTTGGTGCCCCGGGCGACGAACGTCCTCTGCGCGCCGGTCTCGGTGTTGACGATCTTGAGCGTCGGGCGCGCCGTGCTCGCGTTGGGAAGAGCGTTCACCCCGTGTTGGAGCACCGTCACCTCAGCCGTCCAGGCGGTGCCGGGGGCGGTCTGTGCGGGAGGCGGAGCGAGGCCGACGGTGGCCATGCACCCCGCGCTGGCGGCGCCCGCTTGGACGAGCGCACCTACGAGAGCCGCCGCAATCAGGATTCGTTTCATACGAATTCCTCCTTTCGCGGCTACTACACCGGTGCGCGCGGCGAGGTTCCCCGCTCACCGAACGGAGAAGCCCGTTAGCCCTTCCTCGGGCTCCTCGAACACCTCCACGCGCACGACGCGGGCGTCGCTCGGCCCGCGACGGACGAAGTCGACGAGGCGCTCGACGGCCTCCGGCGGGCCTTCGAAGACGGCCTCGACGGTTCCCTCCCACGTGTTCTGCACCCAGCCGCTCACGCCCCGCTCGAGCGCGAGCCGACGGGTCGTGTCCCTGAAGAAGACGCCTTGCACGAAGCCGTGGACAACGACCCGGCGTCTCATCGGTAGCGCTCGAACCAGGGGATCAGCGAGACGGCGAGCAGAGCCGAGAAGCCGGCGGCGAGCAGGAACGGCAGGCGTGTGTCCATCTCGAAAAAAGGAACGTAGACGAGCGGCGCGATCGCCACGCCGGCGAACTTGAACGCGCTGTAGGCCGAGGTGGCGCCTGCGCGGTTTCCGGGGAAGGACTCGACCGCAATCGTGTTCAGTCCCGCCCAGACGAATGCCGAGGCGCAGCCGACGCCGAAGAAGACGAGCCCGAGGCTCCATGGGCTCGGGGCGACGACGAGGCCGAGCACTCCCGCGGAGCATGCGATCGAGCCTGCGAGTGCGGTCGCGGGGCGGCCCGCGCGGTCGACCACCGTGCCGGCGTAGCGGCCGAGCAGGATGCCGCCGATCCCGTACCCGGCGATCAGCAGTCCCCGCGCAGTCGAGCCGAGCCCGAACTCCTCCGCTCCGACGAGGACGAGGACGAAGCCGATCGCCGTGAAGCCGAGGTAGCCGAGCAGCGCCTGCGTCGCGAGCAGGGCGATCCAGCGGTTCAGAAGCAAGCGAAGCGAGGCGCGTTCGTTCGCGCCTCCCTGCCGCTTTGCGGCGCCCAGCGTCAGCTTTGGGAGCGCGAGCAGCACGGCGACGACTGCGACCAGCACGAACGCAAGCCGCCAGGAGACTTCGCCGAGCAGCCCGCCGAGCACCGGGGCGAGCATGAGGCCGGCCGTCTGCGCCGCGGCGAACGTGCCCACCGTGCGGCCGAGCACGTCCGGCGCTGCCACCTCCGAGAGGGCGGCCAGGAGGACGGGGGTGAAGAAGGCGTTGGCGGACCCCATTGCGGCGCGCGCGGCGAGGAACGTCCAGATGTCGGGAGCGAGCGCGCAGGCGAGCGCGGCCAGGCCGAAGGCGACGTACCCGCCCCGCACGACGCGCCGCGGGCCGAGGCGCTCGGCGATCGTCCCGGAGACGAGCTGGAGGACGGCGAACGGGATCATGTACGCCGTGATCGCTGCCGCCACCTGCGCCACCGAGGCGTCGAGCCCGTCGGCGACGTTGGGGATGAGCGCGACGAGCATCGCGCCCCCGAACGGGCCGAGGAAGCCGCCGACGTAGAGGGGAAGGGTGATCCTCCGCACAGCCGCGGGTAGGCTACGCGGCCCTATGAGGAGCGAGCTCTTCGTCGCCGATCTCGCGGCCGCGCGGATCGGGACGACGTTCAACTTCTACCGTGAGGGGCCCGGCGCCGGGCTCCGCCGAGCGCGGCTCGTCCGCTACCTCGAAGAGCGCCGCGGCGCGCGAGTCCTCCTCGTCGGCGAGGCGCCCGGCCACCGGGGCGCGCGTGTGAGCGGGATCCCGTTCACCTCAGAGCGTCAGCTCACGGGTGAACCGCCCGGCGAGGCTTCGGCCACCATCGTCCACCGCGTGCTCGCCGAGGCCGGGCTCGCCGAGGACTCCCTCCTCTGGAACGTAGTCCCGACCCATCCCCACCTGCCCGGCCGCCCCGACACGAACAGGCGGCCGACCGCGGCCGAGATCGAGGAGGGCGCTCCCTTCCTTCGCGAGCTTGCCAGCGGCCGCGCCGTGCTTGCGGTCGGGCGGGTGGCGCAGCACGTCCTCGTCGGGCCGCACGTGCGCCATCCCAGCCGGGGCGGCGCGCCCAGGCCTTCAGGGACGGGCTCCTCCACTACGCTTCGTCCTTGTGAGCTCGACTCCCCAGCAGCTACCGATCCGGCGGAACACCGGGCTTCTCTCGGCTTCGCTCGCCGCCAACTCGGGCATGCTCCAGCTCTCGGCCGCCGTCGCCTCGTTGACGTTCGTGCTCGTGATCGGCGTTCGCGGCCTCCTCGGGCTCGGGCCCGCGATCGTGCTCGCCTCCGGGGCGCTCGCGGCGCTTCCCGCCGGACGCGCGATGGACCGGTTCGGCCGGGTGCCCGTGATCGCTTCAGGCTTCGTCATCGGCGCTCTCGGCGGCGTGCTGGCGGCGCTCGGCAGTGCCTTCGAGCTGGCGTTTCCCGTCTTCCTGGGCCTGGTCTGCGTCGGCACCGCCGGCGGCACGTCCCTGCTCGCCAGGACGGCGGCCGGCGATATGTACCCGCCGGAGCGTCGGGCGCGCGGCATCGCCCTCGTCCTCGTCGGCGCGGTCTTCGGCGCGATCCTGGGCCCCGCGGTGTTCAGCCCGCTCCTCTCCGGGCGAGAGCTGGACGGCGACTCGCTCGCGCTCCTCTGGCTCGCAGGGTCGGGCTTCATGCTCGTCGGGCTGGCGCTCGTCCTCTTCGTGCGTCCCGACCCGAAGCGGATCGCGGAGCTCCTCGCTGTCGGCACGCCCCACGCCGACCCGCGACCGCCCGCGCCGCTCAAGGAGATCCTCCGCCGGAGAGGCGTGATCCCGTCGATCCTCGCCGCGCAGGCGAGCTTCGGGGTCATGGTCGGCGTCATGACCCTCACCGGCGCCGTGGTCGTCGACCATCACCACCACTCCGGCGAGGCGGTCTTTCCGATCATCGGCGCCCATGTGCTCGGGATGTACGCGCTCGTGCTTTTCGTCGGCGACCTGATCGACAGGATCGGCCGCCCGCCGGCGCTCGTCGGCGGCCTCGCGCTCATGGCGTTGTCCACGATCAGCCTGTTGTGGATCGAAAGCGTGCCGGCAACGGCCCTCGCCCTCTTCGGACTCGGCCTCGGCTGGAACCTGTCCTTCGTGGCGGCGACCGCCCAGCTCGCGGACTGCACGCTCCCGTGGGAGCGCGGCAAGCTGCTCGGCTTCAACGACCTGCTCTCCGGGATGACGGGCGCGAGCCTCGCCCTCCTCGGCGGCTACGCGCTGACCGCGATCGGCGTCGCCGCCCTCGCGATCGGGGGGACGGCGCTCGTCGTCGTCCCGGCCCTCTGGATCGCCCGCCGGGGCTTCGGCCGCCGGGTCGAGCCGAGCCCCACGCCCGCGGACTAGCAGCGGCCGGAGGCCTGATGTGAAATTTCGCCGGGCGGGATGACGCCCCAGACACGGCGCCGGCTCAGCACGTTCGCCCGCGACACGTAGCTCTGCTACGCGCCGCGACCGACCGCGCTGCCCGGCTTAGTCTGGAGCGCCCCCGGCGCCAGCGGACTTCCCCACCAGACCTCCGGCCGCTGCACGGCTGCTAGAATCCGCGCTCGGCGGACGGCCTTGTCCGCCGATTTTCTGTGTGATGAAGACCTACACCGCCAAGCCGAAGGAGATCGAGCAGCGCTGGTATCTCGTCGACGCCGAGGGTCAGACCCTCGGGCGCCTGGCGACGCGCATCGCCGACACGCTCCGTGGTAAGCGCAAGCCGCAGTACACGCCGCACGTCGACACCGGCGACTTCGTCGTCGTGGTCAACGCGGAGAAGATCGCCGTGACCGGGAACAAGCTCGAGCAGAAGCTCTACTACCGGCACTCGGGCTACCCCGGCGGCCTCCGCTCGCGGACGCTCGCCGAGCAGCTCGAGCGGCGACCGACGGAGGTCATCCGCAAGGCGGTCAAGGGCATGCTGCCGCGCAACAGGCTCGCCCGCCGGCAGATCACGAAGCTCAAGGTGTACGCGGGCCCGGAGCATCCGCACGAGGCCCAGGACCCGCAACCGCTTCCCCTCGACAAATGAGTGAGATCGCGCGGTACCAGGGCACCGGCAAGCGCAAGACCTCCGTCGCGCGCGTGATCCTGCGCCCGGGCGACGGAGCGACCTGGGTCAACGGCCGCTCGCTCGAGTCCTACTTCCCGCGCGAGGCGCACCGCTCGACGGCGACGGCGCCGCTTCGCGCCGCGGGCGCCGAGGGGCGCTTCGACATCCGCGCGAGGATCCACGGCGGCGGCCCGAGTGGCCAAGCCGGAGCGCTCCGTCACGGCATCGCCCGCGCGCTCGTCGAGGCCGATCCCGAGCTTCGCGGCGTCCTCAAGCGCGAGGGCTTCCTCACGCGCGACGCGCGCATCGTCGAGCGCAAGAAGGCTGGCCTCCACAAGGCCCGCAAGGCGCCGCAGTTCTCCAAGCGCTAACTCGCCTATGAGGCGGTTGTTCGGGACGGACGGGGTCCGGGGCGTCGTCGGCGAGGAGCTGACCGAGGAGCTGGTTGAGATGCTCGGCCGTGCGTTTGCGCGCTGGAGCAGCGGTGCAGGCGTCCTGGTCGGCCGGGACACGCGCGCGTCCGGGCCCACGCTCGAGCGGGCACTCGCGAGCGGGCTCGCCTCGGGCGGCTCGGACGTCGCGCTCGGCGGGGTGCTCCCCACTCCCGCTGTGGCGCTCCTTGCCGACGAGGGCGGCGCCGTCGTCTCCGCCTCCCACAACCCGGCCGCCTACAACGGCGTCAAGCTCTTCGACCGGGGCTGGAAGCTCGAGGATGCCGACGAGGAGGCGATCGAGGCGCTGCTCGACGACGAGGGCGAGGCAGGGTCGCCCGGCGCGGTCGCGGAAGCCGGCGGCCTGACCAAGCGCTACGTCGACCTCGTCTGCGAGCGCTTCGGCGCGCCGCTCGCCGGCCTGCGCGTCGTCTTGGATTGCGCGAACGGCGCCATGGTCGAAGCCGCCCCGGCCGCCTTCGCGCGGCTCGGCGCCGAGATCACCGTCGTCGGAGACGCACCCGACGGGACGAACATCAACGACGGCTGCGGCGCCACCGACCTGTCGCTGCTAGCGAGTGTCGTCCCGTGCACCGCGGCGGACCTCGGCCTCGCCTTCGACGGGGACGGCGACCGCATGCTCGCCGTCGACGCGGAAGGCAAGGAGGTGGACGGCGACCAGATCCTGGCGATCCTCGCTCTCCACCTTCGCGTCGACCTGGTCGCTGTCACCCAGATGACCAACCTGGGGTTTCACCGGCTGATGTCCGAGCGCGGCGTGCGGGTGTTGACGACGGAGGTCGGCGACCGCTACGTGCTCGAGGCCCTGCGCGCCGAGCGAGGGGTGCTGGGAGGCGAGCAGTCGGGGCACGTGCTCTACCTCGACGGCCACACGACCGGCGACGGCTTGGTCGCCGGCCTCCTGCTCTGCCGGGCGGTCCGCGAAGGGGAGAGCGCGCTCGCCGAGCTGGCGGCGGCGATGCCGCGTTTCCCCCAGATGAAGGCAAACGTGCCGCTGCGCGGCAAGGCGCTCCCGGCAAGCGTCGACGCCGAGGTTGCCCGCCTCGTCGGCGAGCTGGACGGCCGTGGGCGCGCGCTCGTGCGCCCCTCGGGGACGGAGCCGGTCGTGAGGATCCTCACGGAGGCCGAAACCGAAGAGGAAGCGCGCCGTCTCTGTGGTACCATCCGCTCTCTCGTCACGAGAGAGCTCGGCTAGAAGACGCAGGCCGGGCTCGCGTTTTTTCGACTCGATTTTCGGGAACCATCAGGCTCTAGCGAACGTCAAAAACTGGACAGTCGGGGAAGCCCCGGCAGCGGTCGGAAGGGGGTTTTCGGGTGTGCGGGATCATCGGATACGTAGGCTCGAGGACCGCGAAGGATCTCCTGCTCCAGGGGCTGGAACGACTCGAGTACAGGGGCTATGACTCGGCCGGTCTCTGCCTCCTCGAGCCAGACGGGCTCGAGTACGTTCGGGCGGTCGGCAACCTCGACCAGCTGAAGGCGGCCGCCGGGTCGAACGGCTCGCTCTCGACGACCGGGGTCGGCCACACGCGCTGGGCGACGCACGGCAAGGTCTCCTACGAGAACGCGCACCCGCTGACCGGCTGCGCCGCCGCCGAGGTTGCCGTTGTCCTGAACGGCATCGTCGAGAACTTCCGCGAGCTGCGCGACTCGCTTGCCGCCGAGGGGCACACCTTCTCCTCCGAAACCGACGCCGAGGTCGTCGCCCACCTCGTCGAGCGCCACTACGAGGGCGATCTCGCCGAGGCGGTGCGCGCCACGTATGCAGAGCTCGAAGGGCACTTCGCCTTCGTCGTCATCCACCGGGACCATCCCAACGTGCTGGTGGGGGCCCGGCTCCAGTGCCCGCTCGTCGTGGGTGACGGCGACGGGGAGATGTTCCTCGCTTCCTCGATCGCCGCGTTCCTGCGCGAGACGCGTCGAGTCAAGCTGATCGAGGACGGCGAGATCGTCGAGATCACGCCCGACGGAGTCCGGTTCCTCCCGGTCGACGGCGGGCTCCCGCGGAACCGCGAGTACATGGAGGTCGACTGGGACGACGAGGCAGCCGAGAAGCAGGGCTACGAGACGTTCATGCTCAAGGAGATCTACGAGCAGCCACAGGCCGTCGCCGACACGATCGGCGACCGCGTGCGCGGCGGCCGGCTCGACCTCGAGGAGATCGGCCTCAACGAGGTCGAGATCCAGAACCTGCGGCGCATGGTCATCCTCGCCTGCGGCACGGCGTACCACGCGGGCGTCATCGGCCGCTACGTGATCGAGGAATGGGCCCGGATCCCGTGCGAGCCGGACATCGCCAGCGAGTGGATCTACCGCAACCCCGTGCTCGCGAAGGACACGCTCGTCGTCGGGATCTCCCAGTCCGGCGAGACGCGCGACACCGTCCAGGCCGTCAGGCTCGCGCGCGAGAGCGGGGCGCGGACGCTCGCGATCACGAACCTGATGGGCACCCAGATCACGCGCGAGGTCGACCGCGTCCTCTACACGCGCGCCGGGATGGAGACGGGCGTCGCCGCCACGAAGACCTTCACCTCGCAGGTGACGCTCCTCTACCTGCTGGCGCTCAGGCTCGCCCAGATCCGGAAGACGCTTCCGCCCGAGGAGATCGACCGCCTGCTCGCGGAGGTCCAGGCCCTGCCCGCCAAGATCGCCACGTACCTCGACGCCGACCATCCCATCGAGGAGATCGCCCGGCGCCACTACCAGAAGCCGTTCTTCCTCTACCTCGGCCGCCACATCGGCCTGCCCGTGTGCCTCGAGGGCGCGCTCAAGCTGAAGGAGATCTCCTACATCCCTACCGAGGCCTACTCGGCCGGCGAGATGAAGCACGGCCCGATCGCCCTTCTCGACGAGGAGACGCCGGTCGTCGTCGTCGCCACCGACTCGCACGTCTACGACAAGGTGGTCTCCAACATCCAGGAGGTCAGGGCACGCGGCGCGGAGGTGGTCGCGGTTGCTACCGACGGCAACGAGGACATCCAGCACCACGCCGACGACGTCGTCTTCGTGCCGCGGACGCATCCCTTCCTCCAGGCCACTCTCGCCGTGATTCCGCTCCAGCTGATCGCGTACCGCATCGCCAGGCTCCGAGGCATGAACGTCGATCAGCCCCGGAACCTGGCGAAGACCGTCACCGTGGAATAGCGCGGAAGCGGCCTGCGGTGATGGGCGCTACGTAGTCGTCGCCTTCGGCTTGCGGAAGAGCGCCACGCCGAGGGCGATCAGGCCCGCGGCGAGGCCCGCGATTCCGAAGACCATCGCCATGGTCGAGCTCGAGTCGTCGTCGTCATCCGCGGCCACGGCCGGGGCGGCCTCCGCCTCGGTGGTCGTCGCCGCCGGCGCCGGCTCAGCTTCCTCCTCCTCGGGCGCCACGACCACGATCCGCGGAGCGGGCGTGTCCCCCTCGGGATCCGGGTCGACCCACCTGACCCTCTCGCCGCTCGAGTAGACCTGGACGGTGGGGAAGAGGATCTCGTCTCCCGGCTGGGCATCCTCCGGGACCTGGAAGCTCAGCCCGAAATCCTCGAAGCCGTCCGAGGCGATCGGGGGATCGCAGGTCCAGGTGACGCTGACGATCCGCTCGGTGATCTCCTCGACGGGCTGGTCGAGCTCCTCCCGCTCGACCTCGCGCTCGCAGAACGGGTTCGCCTGGAAGCGGGCGGTGAGGACGTTCTCCGGGAACTGCACGGTGACGCGCGTCGTCTCCGCGTCGTCGCGCTCGTTCGGGACCCGGACGGCCATGGCCGCGAAGGCACCGGCCTCCCACTCGCCCGGCTGGATCGTGACGTGGGCGACCGCCGCCGCGGGAAACACGACGGCGGCCAGCCCGACACAGATCAGTAGTCGTCGTAGCACTCGTTATCTCCTCTGGATGGGAACGGTGATCGTTTCTGTCAGTAGGTCGAACTCACCCAGCAGGGCTTCGATACGAAGCTCCCAGTCGCCCGGGATCGTGAGGGACGCGCCCTCGATCACGTAGCTACCGGGCTCCGCCGGATCGGGCTCCGCCGGCAAGTCGAGCGGCCCGATCTCCTGGCTGGGCAGGGACGCGGAGACGCTCACCTCGGTCGGTGGCTCCGCGGTTTCCATGAACATGATCGTGATCGTGTTCTCGCCCGGCATCGCCGGGTCGACGATGACCATGGCCTCCATGTCGCCGAGCTGGACCGAGCCCTCGAACGGCTGGTGCTCTCCGGCCATGGTGTCGGTCATCGTCGCGTGGTCTTCCTCGGCGGCCATGCCCTCCATCTCGAGCTCCGTCCGCGCGGGCTCGGCGTTGATGAGCACCGCCGTGATCCCGACGATGACGACCATGATCCCGAGCTCCACCCCGGTCGCCCGGAGGAAGCGCCGCCGCTCGAGCACCGATGCGATCCCCGCCCGGAGGCGCGGCACCGCGTAGCGGTTGTTGTACGCGCCGAGAGCGAGAAGCGGGAGGACGAGCAGGATCTTCGCCAGCAGGAGAAGCCCGTACTCGGTCTCCCAGAGCCCGCTCCAGGTGCGGACCTGGAGGTACCCCGAGACGATGCCGGCCGTGATCAGCGCGACGACCGAGAGGACGGCCATCGTCGAGAATCGCGGCACCGCGCGGGTCGCCAAGGGCCAGCGATCGGCGCCCGCGAGCATGAGCGCGAGCACGAGGAAGGCCAGACCGCCCGTCCACATCGCCACCGAGATCACGTGAACGACGTCGGACGCAAGCCCGAGCGCGTTCAGCGTGCTTGCGTGGCCCGAGAACGAGGGCGTCAGCGCCAGGCCCGCGCTGAGCGCGAGCGTGAGCGCTACCAGCGGCCTGCGGTCTCGGCTCTCCGAGTGCCGGAGCGCCAGCGCCGTGAGCGCCAGCGTCGCAGCCAGGACCGACTGGATCAAGATGACCGTCCCGTACCGCGTGCCGATGACCGTCGTGAAGAGATCCCACGAGAACGCGTCCACGAGCGTCAAGCCGCCCGCGGCGGCGCCCTGGAGCAGGATGTTCACGAGCGCAACCAGCGCCAGCGCCCCCGCCACGACGGCCAGGACGCCGTACAGGCGCCGTCGGAGCCGCCACTCGGCGGAGGGAAGCGCGACGACGAGAACCGCCGAGCCGCCCACGGCCAGGAGCAACAAGGCGAGGTCGAAGAACCGCCCTGCGGTGAAGAGGACGTCCACGGCCTGCGAGGAGCCGGTCAGGGCGTCGATCGAGACCGCCGCTCCGACCCCGCGCTCGAGGACGTGGAACACGAAGGCGCCCGAGATGGGATCGGAGTCTGCCGAGACCGCGCGCCAGGCAACCGTGTAGGTGCCGGGCTGGAGCTCGGAATCGAGCCCGACCATCACCTCGGTGGCGACAGGCTGGGTTACCTCGCCGTCGTCCACTTGTTGGCCCTGCCCGTCGAACACGCGCAGCGAGCCGAGCGAGGTGTCCACCGGTTCGTTGAACTCGAGGACCACCTCGTCGGGCGACTCGGGGACGACCACGTCGTTCCCCGGCTGGGTACCGATGAGCACCGAGTGCGCGGAGGCGGTCGGCGCGAATGCGGCTGCCACCGCGAGCGCCGCTACCAGCGCCGCGAGCAGGCGATGTCGCTGAGCTGGATTGTGTTGACGGATCTTCCTCTCCTCCTCCCCTGGCTTCGGGTCGCTGGGGCGCGACCGATCCGTTAGAACGCGAGGAGATCCGGAGGCGCGCGCTGCCCACGGGCGCCGAGCAGGACGCGCGCGGGGGGCAGCGAGTCGGTGATGGGAAGAGCGAGGCTCGCGTCAGGGGCGAGCCAAAGCGGCGGCGGAACGCCGAGCCGCTCGGCCAGCGCGCCTGCGGCAAAGAGGAGTGCCCTGGCTACGAAGAGCGCGATCAGGGCGAACGGAATCTGAAGGCCGAGCCCGACGAGGAAGGCCGGGCCGAGCATCGAGCTGATGCTCAGGGAGCCGTCGTGGAGCAAACGCTCAGCGTGCTCCTGCAGCGTGAACCCGACCGGCGGGGCGAGTGCGAAGATCCAGAGCGGCGGCGCGTCGCGGCGATTCCCGCCCGCCAGGACGCAGCCTGCGAAGCCGACGATGACCAGCGCTGCGAGGAGGGAGCCGATCAAGTCCAGGCTCAGGTAGCCGTGGCCCGTCTCCTCGAGCAGGTGGCGTCGAAGCTCGGGGTCCGGCTCGGCGATCCGGTACGCGAGCCCGTGCGAGGCCAGCGCTCCCGCTGCGGCCAGCGCGAGCGAGAGCAGCCAGGCCAGGCGATCGCCGGCGCTCCTCATGCCCTCTTCACGGAGGTCTCCACGCGGAAAGCGGCGCAGCCGTTCGGGCGCACCCGAACGCCAGCGTGCTCCACCTCCCCAGTTTTCTGCCAGGTCGTCCCTGCGACCTGGTCCATAGCTTTCCCCCTCTCCTCTCGCCGAAACTACGCCGGTCGGCGTGTCTTCGGTTTGCCCGTGTCAGGCCACGAGAAGAGGCGGGCCGCGCTCGGTCCGGGCGAAGTCGAGCCGGAAGGCCGGCGCGCGACGCCCGCGCGGCCGTGGGTGGCTGGGCGTCGGAGCCTGGACGGTGCGAGCGGGCACGATCTCGGTCCTGGCGAGCCGCTCAGCGAGCCACAAGGCCTGACGTGCGAGACCGACCGCGACGAGCGCAAAGGGAAGTTGGACGAGCAGGCCGATCAGGGCGACCTGCGCCAGCGAAGCGAGGCTCACGCCGTTCCCTGCTTCTGAGAAGAGCGGATCTGCGGCCGTGTGACCGACGAAGCCGAGAACGGGGACGACGCCGAAGAGCCAGAGCGAGCGCATGGAGGCGCCCTTCCAGCGCCTGCCGACGAGCGCGCCGGCGGCAAGCGGGAGCGCCAGCGCCAGGCAGAGCGCCACCGACGTGGTCAGGTACGCCACGTACCGATCCAGGACCCCGGCGGCCATCCCGTCGTCGGCCATCGCCGTCCTGTGCGCGACGGCGTGCGCAGCTGCCCAACCGAGGCCGGACAGAGCGAGAAGTACCGGGACGGCGAGCCGGCGACGCCTCACAGCAGAGCAATGGTAGAGGCCATCTGCTTGTCTGACAGCATAGAGCCGGCGCCGTCGCGGAGGTGTCAGGCAACGACGGCGCCGGCTCGCACCAAGGCTCTCCGACGACGGCTGAGTAGACGAGCCTTGGGGTGCTCGGCGACGGCCGGCGTCGTGGCGAGAGCCTCGTTCCGGAGCACGCGGGCTTCGGGCCGCTTCGGCCTCGTGGGTGGTGGGGGCACGAGGCCCGGGCTCGGCGCCGTTGCTCCGGAAGCTAGGAGAGGGCGCCCGGAGGGGCGCGCGAGCGACAGGAGCCCGCGAGGCGCAGCGCACTCGGCCCGGCAGCGGGCGCCGAGGCGGGAGCGAAGAGCGCGACGGGCAGCCCGACGATCGCGGCCCGGAGCGCCCACGCCAGGCGCTCGGCGAGCCACAGGAGCTTGCCTCCGAGCCCGACGGCGACCAGCGCGAAGGGAAGCTGGACGAGGAGGCCGACCAGGAACGCCGGCACGAGCTCGCCTCCGGCGGCGACGGTCGGTCCATTGGCTCCCAGCTCGACCAGCGTGTCCGCGGCAAATCCGAGCACGGGGACGACGCCGAAGAGCCAGAGCGACCTGCCGAACCTCCCTGCCCAGCGCTTCCCGAGGGCCAGGCAGGCCGCGATCGCGACCGCCAAGGTGAGGCAGAGCGCCAGGGACGTGGGGAGGTAGGCGACGTACGTCTCAGCCGTGGCCCCGTGAGCGGAATGCCCGCCCGTCGACGGCTGCGCGACGACGTCGTGCGCCAGCGCGTGAGCCGCCACCCAGATCAGGCCGAGCACACCCAGGAAGGCAGGCACTGCCACTCGACGCCAGGGCAGCATGGAGCGATCGTAGAGCCGCGCGCCCGGGATGACAACCGGGATTAGTCGTCCTCGGGAGGCCGGCGGAGCCGCTTCGTGCGGCTGCGGACACGTTTCTGCGAGAGGCGACGCTCCTTCGCCCCCTGGGTCGGCCTGGTCGGACGCCGCGGACGCCTCGTCCGGAGGGCGCCGCGGAGCGCGGCCGCGAGGCGCTCGAGCGCGAGCTCTCGGTTGCGGGACTGGCTTCGTTCGTCCTGCGCGACCGCTCGCACCACCGGTCCAAGCCTCGAGCGAACGCGCTCCTTCTGCGCCTCGTCGAGGATTGCCGACGCGTCGACGTCGAAGATCGCTTCGACCCGGGTTTCGGTCTTCTGGGCGTGCTGGCCGCCGGGCCCGCTCGAGCGCGAGGTGCGGAGCGTGATCTCGTCCAGCGGGATCGCAAGCCCGCGGCGCACGTGAATAGACTCGGAGCGCATGACGGCGATTCTGCTCGACATCGACGGCGTCCTGCACGTGTCGGGCAAGGCCGTGCCGGGCGGCGGCGATGCAGTTCGGGCGCTCAGGGCCGACGGGCACCGCCTTCGCTTCGTCACGAACAACACGACGAGGGCCCGCGAGCAGCTCGTCGGTGAGCTCCGGGAGCTCGGCGTCGAGCTGGACGCCGACGAGCTGACGACGACCCCGGTGGCCGCGGCTCGGCTGCTCGCGGGTAAGCGCGTGCTCGCGCTGACGATGGCCGCCGTCAAGGGCGATCTCGCCGCCGAGACCGAGCTGGTCGAGAAGGACGCCGAGGTCGTCCTCCTCGGCGGCGCCGACGAGAGCGAGGAGACGGGACGCGTTTTCAGCTACGAGAACCTGAATCGCGCGTTCGCGGAGCTCGAGGCAGGGGCGCACCTCGTCTGCCTGCACCGGAATCGCTGGTGGCAGACCGCGCGGGGGCCGCTCCTCGACGCCGGCGCCTACGTCGCCGGGCTCGAGTACGCCGCGGGCGTCGACGCTGAGGTGATCGGCAAGCCGACGCGCGCGTACTTCGACGCCGCGCTTGCCGATCTCGGCGCCGGACCGGCCGAGGCCGTGATGGTCGGCGACGACGTCGAGTCCGACATCGGCGGCGCCAAGGCGGCCGGCCTGCGCGCCGTCCTCGTTCGCACCGGCAAGTTCCGGGAGGAGACCCTCGCGGCCGCAGAGGTCGAGCCGGACGGAGTCGTCGGGTCGATCGCGGACGTGCCCGCCTTCCTCCGGGGAGAGGCCGCGTGAAGGTCGGGCTCGACCTGATCGAGATCCAGCGGATCCATGACGCGCTCGAGCGCTATCCGGGCTTCCGGGAGCGCTGCTTCACCGAGGCCGAGCGCGAGTACTGCGACTCGCGGGCGAATCCCGCCCAGCACTACGCCGCCCGCTTCGCCGGCAAGGAGGCCGTGGGGAAGGCGCTGGGGTTCGGCGTCGCGCGGGCGTTTGCGTGGAAGGACGTCGAGATCGCAGGGCGCCCCAAGCCTGCCGTCCGGCTCCTCGGCCAGGTGGAGGAGTGGTCTGAGCGCGTCGGCGCGGGGGAGATCGACCTTTCGATGACGCACTCGAAGGGCATGGCCGCCGCCGTCGCTGTCGTCGCGGCGCCCTGATGGCTTACGAGCGGCTCTATTCGGCGGAAGAGATGCGCGCCGCCGAGGCGGCCTACCCGGGGCCGACCCTCGAGCTGATGGAGCGGGCCGGCGGAAGCGTCGTCGAGGAGATCCTCCGCCGCTTCCCCGACGCCCGCCGGGTCGCCGTCTGGTGCGGCGCGGGGGCGAACGGAGGCGACGGGCTCGTGGTCGCGAGGGAGCTCGCGCGCGCAAGGCGAGAGGCGTCGGTTCGCCTGCTCGGGCCCGAGGACAAGTTCGCCGGGGACGCAGCCGTGGTGCTGCAACGGGCGAAGGAGGCAGGCGTTCCCTTCGAGAGCGAGATCGGCCCGGCCGACCTCGCGGTCGACGCCCTCTTCGGCACGGGCTTCAGCGGGAAGCCCCGGCCCGAGGCCGAGCAGGCAATCGCCGAGCTGAACGCCGGCAGCGTCCCGATCGTCGCAGTCGATCTGCCCTCGGGTGTCGACGCGTCGACGGGACGTGTCGCGGACAGCGCCGTCGAGGCGACCGTGACCGTTACCTTTCACGCGCCCAAGGTCGGCCACGTGATCGCGCCGGGCCGCTTCCACGTCGGGGAGCTCGTCGTCGCGGACATCGGCCTCTCCGGGATCGAGACGAGGCTTGCGCGCGCGACGGCGGAGATCCTCGAGCACGTGCCGCGCCGAACGGAGCGCGACAACAAGTATTCGGCGGGCTCCGTGCTGGTCGTCGGCGGCTCGCGCGGCCTGACCGGGGCTCCCTCGCTGACGTCGGAGGCCGCGCTCCGAGCGGGGGCGGGCATCGTCACCGCCTGCGTCCCCGCCTCGCTCAACCTCGTCTTCGAGCAGCGCCTGGTCGAGGTGATGACGCGGCCGTGCCCCGACGAGGAGGGCGTGCTCACACCCGACGCCGCCGACGAGATCCAGCTCGCCGCCGAGCGCGTACGTGCGGTGGCTCTCGGGCCCGGGCTGGGCAGGACGGACGGGACCCGGGCGCTGGTCGGCTTCCTCCTCGACCGCCTCGACAAGCCGCTCGTGCTCGACGCCGACGGCCTCTGGGCGCTCGCCGGGCATCTCGACTGGGTCTTCTCCCGCGATGCTGCGACCGTGCTCACGCCGCACGCAGGCGAGCTCGGGCGGCTCCTCGACCGTTCCTCGGCCTGGGTGAGCGCCAACCGGCTGGACGCGGTCCAGGCGGGGGCGGACGACACCGGCACCGTCGTTCTCCTCAAGGGCGCAGACACCCTGGTCGCCGGGCCGGGCCAGCAACCGGTCGTCGCCGACCTGGGCAGCCCGGGCCTCGCGACCGCAGGCAGCGGGGACGTCCTCACCGGAGTCGTCGGCGCGTTCCTCGCGAAGGGGATGGAGGCAGGCGCCGCGGCGGCCGCCGCGGCCGCCGCGTGCGGTGTCGCCTCGCACCTCGCAGCCGAGCGCCACGGGCCGGCCGGGATGATCGCGCGTGACGTCGTCGAGTCGCTCTCGCCGGCGCTCTCCGCGTGACGCGCTCCCGGATCACCGTCGACCTCGCCGCGATCCGACGGAACGCGGCGCTGCTCCACGAGACCGTCTCACCCGCCGAGCTCTGGGCGGTCGTCAAGGCCGACGCCTACGGCCACGGTGCCGTCGGCGCGGCGCGCGCGGCGCTCGAAGGCGCCGCCTCCGTCCTCTGCGTTGCGACCGCCAGGGAGGGGGAGGACCTGCGCGAGGCGTTTCCGTCGCAGCGGATCCTCGTCATGAGCCCGCTCGCTTCCGGCGAGGAAGCGGCCGCGCGCGACGCCCGGCTCGAGCTCGCGCTCTCCTCCCCGGACGTTCCCGCCGGCGTCGACGTGCACCTGAAGGTCGACACCGGCATGGGCCGCTGGGGGTTGACGCCGGAAGAAGCGCTGGCCGTGCCGCGCGGCCGGGTCGTCGGCGTCATGAGCCATCTCGCCGCGGCGGACGAGCCCGACGAGTCGTTCACACGAGCCCAGATCGAGCGCTTCCGTGAGGTCGCCGCCTCCTTCCCCGGCGTCACCGCCCACCTGGCCAACAGCGCCGGCGCCCTCCGCTTTCCCGAGGCGCGCTTCGACGCAGTCCGCTGCGGCATCGCCCTCTACGGGCTCTCGCCGTTCGGCGACGACCCGGCCGCCCACGGGCTCGAGCCGGCGCTCTCCTGGCGGAGCTACGTGGCGCAGGTGCGCGAGCTCGCCCCGGGCGAGAGCACCGGATACGGCCGCCGTTACGTCGCCGAGGCCCCGGCGCGCGTCGGCATCGTCCCGGTCGGTTACGCCGACGGCTTCCGCCGGGGCTTCACCGGGACGGAGGTGCTCGTCGGGGCCACCAGGCGCCGCGTCGTCGGCACGATCTCCATGGACGCCCTCGCCGTCGAGCTCGAGGACGAGCCGGCAGGCACGGAGGTGACGCTGATCGGCGACGGTGTCCTCGCAGAGGAGCACGCGCGGGTGCTCGGCACGATCAACTACGAGATCACCTGCGGGCTGAACCGGGACGGCACCCGAGCCGAGCGACGGACCGTCGATGGATGACCGCATCCGCGAGGCCGTCGGCGAGGCGCCCGCGTGGGTGGTCGGCGGCGCCCTCCGCGACGAGCTCCTCGGCCGGGAGGTCGTCGACGTCGACGTCGCTGGCCCGAGCCCGGAACAGGCCGCCCGTCGCTTCGCGGGCCTGGCGGGCGGCGCTGTCTTCCCGCTTTCCGAGCGGCACGGCGCCTGGAGGGTCGCGTTCCGCGACGGCAAGACCGTCGACTTCACGCCGCTTCACGCAAAGGGCATCGAGGAGGATCTCGTCACCCGCGACTTCACGGTCAACGCGCTCGCGCGCCCGCTGGACGGCGGATCGCTCGTCGACCCGTTCGGCGGCGAAGCCGATCTCGAGGCGCGTCGCCTTCGCGCGGTCTCCCCGGCCGTCTTCGAGGACGATCCGCTCCGGCTCCTGAGGGCGGTGCGTCTCGAGGACGAGCTCGGGTTCCGGCTCGACGAGGCGACCGAGCAGCTCGTTCGCGCAGGGGCACCTCGCGTGGGCGAGCCGGCCGGCGAGCGGATCCTCGGTGAGCTGGAGCGCCTCTCGCCGGACGGCTTACGCCGAGCCGGCGAGCTGAGCCTGCTCGAGCCACTGGGCGGCTCGAGCGAGGGCCTAGAGCGCGTCGACCCGGACGGCGCGCCCGGCTTCCTTCTGGTCGCAGTCTTCGGCGAGCGCCTGCGGCGCCTGCCCATCTCCAACGACCTTCGCAAGCTCGCCTCGACGCTGCTCGCGGCGGAGCGGCCGGCGGACGACTCAGCGCGTGAGATCCACCGCTTCCGCAGGTGCACCGAGCCTTGGGCCGTGTCCGCACTCGCCTATCTCGGGGCGGGCGACCTCTACGAGGCGGTTCGCGCGGCACGTGCGGCCGACCACCCCGAGCCCCTTCTCCGCGGCGAGGACGTGCTTGCCCTCGGCCTTGAGCCGGGCCCGGAAGTCGGCCGCCTGCTGGAGCTCGTCGCCGAGGAACGCGCCGTCGGCACGATCGCCACCCGCGAGGAGGCGCTCGACCTCGTCCGCCGCGAGCTAGAGGGCTAGCGCCACTTGACGGTGCAGCCGACGGGCGGCGTCTCCTGCACTTCGGGCGGCGTTCCTGCGAGCGCCGCGTCCAGCGCCGGGCGCAGGTACGGCTCGGCGGCGCTCGGATCCCGGTAGTCGGAGTCCGGCGCGCCGTGGTAGACGAGCCGGTGATCGGAGTCGAAGACGAAGACCTCGGGTGTCCGCACGGCGCCGTAGGCAGTGGCCGTCTCCTGCGACTCGTCGTAGAGAAACGGGAAGACGAACCCCTTCTCGTCGGCGCGGCGGCGCATGTCGTCGGGCGAATCGCCGAGGTAGCCCGCGTTCGCGTTGATCGCCAGGAAGCCGGCGTGGCCGTCCACCTCGCGCGCCACCTCGTTCAGCCGGTCCTCCCACGCGACCACGTACGGGCAGTGACAGCAGGAGAAGACGACGGCCACGGGCTTCCCCTCGTACTCCGAGAGGCTGTGCGTCGCTCCGTCCAAGCCGGGGAGGGAGAAGGCGGGAGCGGGGTCTCCGAGCCGAAGCGCGGCCACGCCGCCAGGATATAGACGTGCCTGATCTCTACGACGCCGTCGGACACGGGATGTGGGCCTACTCCCATGCGGCCTTCCGCGTGAGCCTGCTCGACCCCGACGGCTTTGCTCCGGAGCCCGGAACGCTCATCGCTATCACGCACCGGCGGGAGAGCGACGTGCCGGTGGTCGCCCCGGCGCTCTACTTCACCATGGGAGGACGGCGGAACACGACGGGGCGCATGCACTTCGCCGCGCGAGACGACATGTTCCTCCCGGGATTCTTCGCCGGGTTCCCGCCGGACCTGCCCCGGCCCGCGCGTCGGCTCCTCTACCGGATCGGGGTCGGCCGCTGGCTTCCGCGCGTCAACGTCTTCCCCATCCGGAGCGCGCAGGTGGCGCGGGTGGGGGAGGTGCTGGCCACCCACGCAGACCGGCCCCTCGCCGAGCTCCTGCCGGAAGAGGAGGTCGCGGCGTTCGCCGAGCGAGCGGGGGCCTCCCCGGCGCGGGCCGGCGACGTCCTCCGCGGCGAGTACGCGGACCTCCTCTGGAAGCCGTTCACGCCCGATGACCGTGGCGGCCTCGACGAGTTCTGGAGCGCCAGGGCGGCGCAGGCGGCCGGGGACTTCCGGGCCTTGGTGGAGGTCGTCCGCGACGGCAACGTCCTGCTCGTGTTCCCGGAAGGACGCCCCTCGCCCGACGGGGAGATCGGGCCGATCAAGCCGGGCATCGGCGCGCTCGTTCGTCGGGGAAGGCCGGCTGCGGTTCGCCCCTTTGCGATCGCCTACGACCCCCTCGTCAAGGGCCGCACCCGGATCCATCTCGCGCACGGCCCGCCGGCCCAGCTCCCGAAGGACGACGTCGAGGGGGCCCTACTCGCGCTCCTCCGGCGGGCGATGCCGCTGACCTGCGGCCAGGTCGTCGCCGCGCTGCTCGAAGACGGCGCCGAGGCCGAAGTCCCCGCGCTCGAGCGCACGCTGGCCGACGCCGTCGCATCCGCCCGGGATGAGAGGAGGCCGGTGGAGCCCGACCTGGAGACGCCCGAGGGTCGCCGCCGCCGGCTGGCCGAGGCGCTGGCCGTCGCGCCGCGCCGGGCGCGCGAGCTTCCCTTCCTCGCCCGCGAGTACGCGAGCGCGCGGGAGACTTAGTCAGCCGGATTCCTGAGCGGGCTCGCGCCGCCTGCCCAGGAGGCGGGGGAAGGCTGGGCTGACGAGCAAGGCGCCCATGATCGTGACGGGAAGGACTGCGAGGGCGTGCATCGTCAGCACGTACGCCGTTGCCTTGTCCGGGTTGACGTCGATGCCCTTCGCGGCGAGGAGGGTCAGGTAGTCGAACGTCCCGATCCCCGCCGCCGTGGCGGGCACCGCCAGCGCGAGGTTGCCGATGCCCTCGAGCAGGAAGTAGGCGCCGATCGGCAGGTCGAGCCCGAACGCGAACTCGCCGACCACCCAGTACATGATCACGTCGGCGAGCCACATCGCGGCCGAGGTCGCGAAGATGGCGACGAGCCGCGCGCGGCCGCGGAAGGCGCCCAGCCCGTCCACGAAGTGCGCCGCCGCGCGGGTGAAGCGGGTGTGCCAGCGGGGCGGCAGCCTGCGCGTCGCTCGCCAGGCGAAACGCTCCGCCTGATCAGGGTCGCGGGCGGCGAGCGCGACTAGCCCGACGCCGAGCGCGGCTCCGGAGGAGAGCGCGACGCCTGTGAGGAGCATTGGCCCTCCCTCGCCGATCGCGAGCGCGCCGAAAAGGATCCAGGTCGAGAGGATGACGGCGTCGAGCAGTCGCTCGGCGAAGAGCGTGCCGGCGCTCACGAACACGGGCACACGCCGCTCCCGGAGCGCCTCGATGCGAAGGAGGTCGCCGCCACGCGCAGGGAGGATGTTGTTGGCGCCGCGGCCGACGGAGACCGTCGAGACGAGCTTCCAGAGGCCGATCCGGTAGCCGGCGCCGCTCAAGAGGTAGCCCCAGCGGATCGACATGATCACGACGTTGGCGATGACGAGCGCCAGCGCCGCGACCATCGTCCACCCGGGGAGCGCGGTGATCTCACGCCACGCCTCGCCGAGGTCGACCTCGCGCAGGAAGAGCCACAGGAACGCGCCGGTCGCGGCCGTGCCGATGCCGATGCGGACGAGGTTCCGGCGCCACCTACGCATATGGGTGGTAAGTATGCGCGCTGGAGTGGGACTTCGGAGAGGGCAACGCGGGCGCTTCTCCGGCCGGCGCGAGGTCGCGATCGGCCTCGGCGTCTACGCGCTCTACCTGCTCGCGAGCCGTCGCAAGCGCGGCGAGGCGGGGCGGCTCCAGGCGGCGAAGAACGCCGAGCGGGTGGTCTCCCTCGAGCGCCGGCTGGGCATCCACGTCGAGCCCCGGCTTCAGGAGCCGCTGCTCGGGCATCGGCGGTTGCTCGGGATCTTGAACGTGGCCTACGTCGTCTCGAACGCCGCGTTCACCGTCGGCTTTCTGATGCGCCTCTACGCTCGGCGCCATCCCGCGTTCCACCGCTTCCGGCGCGCCGCCGTCCTGACGACGCTCGCGTGCCAGCCGGTCTTCTACTTCTTCCCTTGCGCGCCGCCCCGCTCGCTTGACCACTTCGTCGACACGATCGCCGACGTCAGCGGCATCGACCTCGACTCGGGGGCGGTCGCGCAGCTCTACGACCCGCTCGCCGCGATGCCGAGCATCCACGTGGCGTACGCGGTCGTGACGGCGGCCGGCGTCGCGCAGACGAGCGAAAGCTCGGTCCTCCGCTCGCTCGCACCGGCCTACCCGCCGCTGGTGGCGACCGTCGTCTTCGTCACCGCGAACCACTACGTCCTCGACGCCGTCGCCGGCGCGGCGATCGCCGCCGCGGCACTTCGGCTCACCCGGTGAGCCAGGACCCACGGCTCGCGCGGCTGTCGGCGATCTGCCTGGCCCTCCCCGAGGCGACTCGGGAGCTCACGGGCAAGCACGCCACCTTCCGCATCCGGGGAAAGACGTTCGCGTACTTCCTCGACGACCACCACGGCGACGGCATCGTCGGCCTCACCTGCCGCGCGCCGTGGGGTGAGCCGGGCGCTCTTGTCGCGGGCGACCCGGAGCGCTTCTACCTCCCTGCGTACCTGGGCCCGAGAGGCTGGATCGGGCTCCGCCTCGACGTCGGCGCGATCGACTGGGGCGAGGTGACCGACCTCGTCACCGGCAGCTACCTCCGCGTCGCTCCCAAGCGGCTGGGCGTCCAGCTCGAGTAACACACTGTTACTTGCGACGGGCACGACGGGCGTTGAGGCGGACGAGCGTCCCCGGGATCGCCGCCTGGAGCAGGCCGAAGACGCGGTACACGCCGAAGACGAACGCCTCAGGCTTGCCGCGCTCCACCGCGCGGAGGATCGACTCGGCCACGCGGTCGGGCTCGAGCACGAACCGCTCGAACGGGGTTCCCTGGAACCGGTGCTGGGGGAAGCCCTCCGTCCAAACCGGACCGGGGTTGACGGAGTGCACCCGGATCCCGCGCGGGGCGAGCTCCGCGGCGACTCCGCGCGAGAAGGCGAGCTGGGCGTGCTTCGAGGCGGCGTAGGGCCCTGAGGAGCCGCCCACCGAGTACACGCCGGCGATCGAGGCGACGTTGACGACGTCCGAGGGCGCGCCCGCCTCCAGGAGCGGCAGGAAGGCGCGCAGCGTCCAGACGCCGCCGAGGTAGTTCGTGGCCATCACCTGCTCGATCCGCTCCGGCGGCAGGTCGAGGAAGCCACCGCCGCCGGGGATCCCGGCGCTGGCGACGAGCAGGTGCACGGCGGGGTGGCGCTCCCCGACCCGCGCGGCAGCAGCATCGATGTCCGCGCGGTCGGAGACGTCGCAGGACTCGGCCTCGCCGCCGAGTTCGTCCGCCACTCGTTCCAGGCGCTCGGTTCCCCGCGCGAGCAAGACACACTTCCAGCCGCGCGTCGTCAGGAGGCGGGCCGTGGCCGCGCCGATCCCGCTCGACCCTCCGGTTACGACCGCGACGCGAATAGGCGCAGCGTAGTGAGGTTGATCCCGACGGTGTCCTCGATCGGGTCGGCGTAGCCGCCCGCCAGGGTGACGCAGACCGGGACGCCGGCCCGGGCGAGCGTGTCGCGAACAAGCGTGTCACGGGCGGCCAGGCCGCCGGTGCTGAGCGCCAGCCGCCCCAGGCGGTCGCGCTCGTACGGGTCGGCGCCGCCGAGGTAGCAGCAGACGTCGGGACGGGACCGGGCCAGAGCCTGCGGCAGCAGCCGAGCGAGCCCGTCCAGGTAGGCCTCGTCCGCGGTGCCGTCCGCCAGGTCGAGCTCGAGGTCGCCCGGCACTCGCCGGAACGGATAGTTGCGGAAGCCGTTCACCGAGAACGTGAAGGTCTCCGGGTCGTCCATGAACGCCAAGTGCGTTCCGTCGCCCTGGTGGACGTCGAGGTCGACCACGAGCACGCGCGCCACGCGGCCGGCGCGACGCAACGTCCTCACCGCGACGACGACGTCGTTGAAGACGCAGAAGCCGCGCCCGCCGTTCGGGAAAGCGTGGTGCGTGCCGCCGCCGAGGTTGGCGGCGACGCCGTCTGCGAGCGCTGCGTCGACGGCCTGGAGTGTCGCGCCGACCGACCTGCGCGCCCGCTCGACGAGCGCCGGCGACCAGGGCAGCCCGAGCGCGAGCTCCTCGCGCCTCGAAAGCGTCCCACGCGCTACCCGGTCGAGGTACTCGCCCTCGTGCGCAAGCCCGAGCTCCTCGTCGGTCGCAGCCCGCGCGTCCTCCACCTCGATCTCCGTAGCGGCGTCGGCTCCCTCTCGGACGAGCCGGTACTTCCCGAGCGGGAAGCGATGCCCCGGCGGGAGCGGGTAGGTGTAGACGTCGTGGGTGAACGCCTTCATGCCCGGGGCCAGATTAGACTCCCCGCGCTGTGAGTCGCTTCGAAGGCAAGAAAGGGCTCGTGCTCGGCGTCGCCAACCGACGGTCGATCGCCTGGGCGATCGCCCAGGAGCTGGCCGACGGCGGCGCCCAGCTCGCCTTCACCTTCCAGGGCGAGCGCATCGAGAAGAACGTGCGCGGGCTGGCCGAGTCCGTCGGCTCGCCTCTGATCACGTCCTGCGACGTCCGCTCCGACGAGGACCTCGACCGCCTCTTCGCCGAGGTCGCCGAGGCCTTCGACGGTAGGCTCGACCTACTCGTCCACTCGGTCGCGTTCGCCGACGCCCGCGATCTCGAGGGCCGCTTCACGGACACGCCGCGCGACCGCTTCTGGCTCGCGCTCGACGTCTCCGCCTACTCGCTCGTCGCCTGCGCGCGGCTCGCGGAACCGCTGATGGAGGCCGCCGGCGGCGGCGCGATCATGACCATGACCTACCTCGGCGGCGAGCGGGCCGTTCCGCACTACAACGTCATGGGCGTCGCCAAGGCGACGCTCGACTCGTCGGTTCGCTACCTCGCCTGGGACCTCGGGCAGAAGAACATCCGCGTGAACGCCGTCTCCGCCGGCCCGGTGCGGACGCTGGCCGCGCGCTCGATCGCCGGCTTCCCGACGATGGAGGCGATCGTCGAGGAGCGCGCACCGCTCCACCGCCCCATCGACGCCGCCGACGTCGGAGTCGCGGGCGCGTTCCTCCTCTCGGACGAGGCTGCGAACATCACCGGCACGATCCTTTACGTGGATTCCGGCTACCACGCCATGGGCATGTAGAGCGCGTCTCTGGCTGAGCCGATTTGGCTCAACCATGCGGTTCGCCAAGGTCGTGCAGGCCGCCTTGTCGCGTCCTGGTGGTGTCATGGTGGTGGCAGGGACGAGCCGTCCTCGTCCTTGGCTTCGCCGGGCGATTCGCCAGTAGGCTCCCCGGCGCGAGAAACGCGTAGCACGACGGGGCCGACGCCCGCGAATCCATCCCCGAAGAGCTCTGAGCCTCCCCGATGAACTTTGTCGCCAGTCCGCTGGCCCGCGGGGCACGGTTGCGCACAGGTGAGCGACGCGAGGAATCTAGGGGTCAGACGGCGGTCCCGGCCATACCGCCAGCACGTGTCTCGCTAACTCGTTACTGCAAGCGGCTATCGCGGCCTCGTCGAACGTCTCGGGGTACATCTCGACCAGCTGCTGATTCATCGCGAGGAGGCTATGTTGAGCAAGACCCGGGCGCTTTGTCGGCCAAGCCGCGTTGGAGAGCGCGGGATTCAGTGCGCCGGTCACAAGTGTGAGGTTTCCGAGCCGGTTGATCGCGACGTTCCGCTGGCCCTCAAGCAACTCAGCAGATTCTCCCGTGACGTCTGGCAGGGGCCAGTTCTTCTTCCACGACTGCGGCATCACGTGCTCGATCTGCAAACCCGGCGGCCTGTCGAGCTGCTCGTGCTTGGCGGAGCGGAGGCGGCGTCGCTCCACCTCCCAGAGAACGTCGAGAAGTCGGTTTCTCGCGATGGCTTCCGACCCATATGCTCGGCTTTCGCTCAGGACGGGAAACAAGTCGGAGTCGCGTGGCCACAGTCGCGAGCTCCCCTCCGCGTCAGCGAGCTGTCGCGCGATGATCTCCGGCGCGTCCCGCGGAGCCTGCTTGACCTCCTTCACGAGCTCGGTGAACAGTCGGTTGTATCCCTGGGCGGTTCCACGCCAAAGCATCCGACGCACGAGGTAGTCCTCGATCGTCTCCAGGCATCTGTCGACGTCCTCAGAGTTCAAGACGTCTTGTGGTTGCTTGAACAGGAAGAGCACCAGCGGGAACGGCGTGGTCGTGTTCAGGACGTTCAAGCGCGAAAAGAACTCTTGTCTGGCCGATCCCTGGAGCTGCGACGAGAATGAGCGATAGAGGCGGGCGTCCTCAGCGAACTGCGGGATCAGCGCCTTCACATCCGGCGCCTCGGCCTCGAGCATCTGCGCGAAGGACTTGAACAGGAAGTCGGAATTGACTTCTCGGCCGAGTTCCATCTGGAGCCAGTGCTGCAGGAAGACGTCCGCTTGGACGCGGTCAAGCCGGCCAAGCCGAATCTTCCGCTGCCACCAGTCGTCCTCTATCCACGACCAGTGCTGTTCGTACAGCTCTTCGGCCTGGTCGCCGCCGTACTGGTGCTGAAAGACGAGGTTCTTGACCAGGTCGATTGCGTTCAGTGGCGCACCTCGATCGTTGAGCGTCTCGAAGATGACCTGGGCGTTGTCGCGACCGTCGAGGTCAATCCACACGATGTGCAGTTGTGATCGAACAACGGCTTCGAATGCTTGGAAATGGAGACCGCGCTCAGCCTCCGGTATCGCGGAACCCCACTCCGAGACGGCTTCCTCGAAGAAGCGAAACGCGTGAACGACGCGATGTTTCTCGAGCGAGCTCCCAACACCGTCTCCACTCATCACCGCGCGAAACGCCTCTCGATCGTGCTTGGTCGGCCACACCTTGAACACGGTCAGTCTCTGAGTTTTTCGGCGTGATCCGTCCCGTGCCGCGGTGACGTCAGCCATAAAGGCTGAGTGGCTGTCTTGCAGGGAAATCGAGTTTGTGCACCCCGCAGGCGAGTCATCGCCGTAGCGCAGGCCCTAGTTCGCTACGGCGAGTCATCGCCGGCCGAAGCGGGGTAGCCAGCGGTCGAGATAGCGCGCTGTGGCGAGCGTGTCGCGTCCACCGGACCGGAAGCCGATGTGGCCGTCGGGGCGGACGAGGTACTGCACGGCCTGCTGGGCGCCGAGGCGGGCGAGCGTCTTGCCGCTCGGGTCGAGCAGGATCCCAGGGCCGGGCTCGCGCGTTAGCCGGTGTACGGCCAGCAGGTCGCCGTATCGTTCTTGCATGGCGACGAGCTGGTCTGCGGGCCAGTCGGCAACGGGCCCGCAGAGGAGCAGGTGGAAGGCGGGCGCTGCGAGAGCGTCGTGGAGCCAGCATTCTCGACCGCCCGAGATGATGCGGGAGTCCGGGAGCCGGTCACCGGCTTTGGGACCGATTCGTGGCGCGCTCGGATCCTCCTCAACGGCGGGGCTGTTCCGGTAGCTGATGGCGAGCTGCGCGATCGTCCGGAAGCCGAACGTCCGTCCCTTGCGGAAGCGGAGGAGTGGGGGTAGCAGCAGTGGCGCGATCCGGGTGCGCGTCAGGCGGACGACGGCGCTGTCGGACGTCGCGATCGTCGAGGCGCGGTCGGTGAAGCGGAGCACGAAGCGGCCGACGGGGAGGCGCTCCGGATCGTAGGAGTCGAGCAGCGCCGGATCGGCGATTCCACGCGCGACGAGCGCGAGTTTCCAGCCGAGGTTCCAGGCGTCCTGGATGCCGGTGTTCATGCCTTGGGCGCCGGCGGGGCTGTGGACGTGGGCTGCGTCGCCGGCGAGGAAGGTGCGCCCGGTCCGGTAGCGGGCGGCCTGGCGGTGGTGGAGCCGGAAGTAGGTCAGCCAGACCGGATCGCGCAGGCTCAGCGTGCCGCCGGTGAAGCCGTCGCAGATCCGTTGCAGTTCTTCGAGCGAGAGCTGCTCCGTCTCTTGCCCGAGGTCGTGGGCGTCCTTGCTCGGGCGCATCCCCACGATCCGCCAGGTCGCCGGGACCCCGAGCGGAAAGAAGAGCAGGATGCCTCGGTCGCCGAGGAAGGCGTGCCCGGCGCCAGGCTCGAGCTCGCCGTCGACCTCGAGGTCGGCGAGCACGAACGTCTGTGGGTAGGTACCGCCCTCGAACGCGATCCCCGCTCCCTCGCGAACGGTGCTGTGGGCGCCGTCGCAGCCGACGAGATAGCGGCAGCGCGCACGCTCGATCCTTCCATCCGCGTGCCGAAGCGTGCAGGTGATCTCCTCAGCGCTCGTCGAGAAGGCAATCAGCTCGACCCCACGCTCGACCGGCATGCCCCGCGCGGCGAGATGCTCGTTCAGGATCGCCTCCGTCTCTGCTTGCGAGATGAAGAGCAGGAACGGGTACGCCGTGTCCTCGAGCCCGATATCGAAGAGCCGCGTGCCGACGACGCGGTTGCCGAAGTGCACGCGCAGCTGGACGGAGTCGTTTCCGCGCTCGACCAACCTCTGGGCGATGCCGAGCCCGCGCAGGACCTCGAGCGAGCGCGGCTGCATGACCAGTGCGCGCGATTCGTGCACGCGGTCGAGCTGGCGATCGACGATCCGAGCCGTGACGCCGTAGGCGCTGAGCTGCGCGGCGAGGGTGAGGCCGGTCGGGCCGGCGCCGACGACGAGCACGTCCGTGTCGGCAGTCACGCCCGGGCTGTGGCCGGCGACGGTGGCCCGAGCAGCAGGCCGAGCACGAGCTCGGGGATGTCGGCGAGCGCAGGGCTCGTGCCGCCGGAGGCCCAATGCTGGGCGAGCGCGAGATCGGTGAGGCCCGCGATCGCGAGGGCAAGAAGTTCGGCCGGCATGTCGTCTCGAAGCTCCCCGCGTCGCGCTCCTTCGTGCAAGATCGCTTCGATCGCTGCCAGGAGCGGCTCTTCAGCCCTGGCCACGCGTCCCTGCAGCTCGGGCGTGCCCATTAGGCACTCTCGTACGAGCACCCGGGCGAAGGGGTCGTGCTCGCCCGCCCAGGCGCAGAATCCGGCGAGCGTCGCCGCGAGCCGTTCCCTGGCCGGGGCCGCGTCCGGTGCCGAGCCGGACGCGGCAGCCTGCGCCGATGCCTCCCCGACCACGGCCAGAAACAGTTCCTCCTTGGAGGGGAAGTAGTTGTAGATCGTGCCCTTGCCGCAACCTGCCGCGAGCGAGATCGCATCGACATTGGCCCGTGCAAGGCCGACCCGCCCGAACTCCTCCGCCGCGGCAACGAGCAACCTCGCCCGGGTCACCTGCTTAGTGTCCGCTGAAACCCTTGCCACTATCCGAAACACTATATGGGTGACCAGTCACCCATAAACTACTTATTGAGCGCCGCTCCTCACCTGCTCCCGCGAACCGTGGTGAGATGACGTCGTGATAGAGCCCGGGTGGGCGCTGACTGTCGGTCATCCACGTTCCCGGCCGCGTATTGACCCGAGTCCGGCTCCGACCGAGCCCGGCGGCCTTCGCCGAGCACGGCGTCGGGGAAGAGATCACCCGAGTGCGAGGGCGGTGACGCCGACGACGATCATTGCCGCCGCGGGGAGACGTCGTGCGGCCGCCTCCCCGAGCAGCCACGAGCCCATCGCGACACCGATGACGATGCTGAGCTCGCGCGCGGGCGAGACGTAGCTGACGGGCGTTGAGACGAGCGCCGACAGCACGAGGATGTACGCGAGCGGCGAGAGGGCGGCGACGCCCAGCACCTCCGTCCGGTGCTCGCGCCAGATTGAAGCCACGTCGCCCGGGCGGCGAGCCACGAGCGGCGCAAGCAGCGCCGTTCGTACCGCGTTCGAAGCCCACTCCAGCAGCAGGGGAGAGATCGCCACGACGGCGACGGCATGGGCATCCCAGAGCGTGTAAGCGGCGATGAAGGAACCGGTCGCCAGGGCGTAGCCGACCGCGGCCGCGGCGCGCGGAGCGTCGAGGTCGACGAGGCGGCGCGGCCCGCTCAAGACGAGGAGTCCGCACGCGACGAGGATCGCGCCGAAGAGAGCGAGCGGCGACGGGCGCTCGGCGAAGAAGACAATTGCGGCGACGGTGGCCAGGGCAGGACCGGTGCCGCGCGCCAGTGGGTAGACGAGCGAGAGGTCACCGGCACGGTAGCCGCGCTCCAGAAGCAAGAAGTACCCGAGGTGGAGGCCGCCGCTGCCGAGCATGAACGTCAGCTCGCGAAGACCGATGGGCGGCCGCTCGATCAGGACGAGACCCGCGGCTAGCGGAGCGTAGAGGGCCAGCCCCAGCGCGAAGGTCAGCCAGAGAAAGACTGGCCCGCCGCCGGCACGCTTGAGGAGCATGTTCCAGGTGGCGTGACCTGTAGCCGCAGCGAGGACGAGCGCGAGGGCGAGCGGCGTCATGTCGTGCTTCTACGGTGTGAGCTCGCCGGGGCCGCGCCGGTCGATCGTCCGGATGCGCGAAGGCGCAGCCGCTGTTTTCCGGGACCCGATTACGGCACCGCGTGACTTGCTCGACCCAAGGACGCGGAGTTCGTCACGAGTTCCGACAACCGCTCGATGCCTTCGCTGAACCGGTCGCAAGCCCCGAAGCCGATGCGGAAGTGCTCCGGCGCACCGAACAGGTCGCCGGGTGCGAGCAGCACGCCTGCGGCTGCCGCTTGGCGGCAGAAGTCTCGCGAGCTACGGCCCGAGACGAGCCAAGGGAACGCCGTGCAGCCACCCGCGGGCCGGACCCAGGCGAGCTGTTCCGAGTGCCGGTCGATGAACTCGCCCAGCAGGGCCAAGTTTTTTCGCGTGACGCTTCGGGCGCGCGCGTAGATTTGGTCGCTTTGGCGGAGTGCCAGTACGCCGAGCGCTTCGCTGACCGGCGAGCTGGAGACGGTGAAGTAGGAGCGAGCGTGCTCATAGCGTTCGATCCGCTCGGAGTCTCGCTCGATGATCCAGCCGAGTCGCAAGCCGCTGAGGCACAGGGCTTTCGAGAAGTCGCCGACGACGGTTGTTCCGGGAAGGCGTGCGGCTGACGTGACCGGCGGCCCGTGGTAGATCGGGTGGAACACCTCGTCGACGACGAGCTGCACGCCCCGCTCGACGGTCAGCCGATGGAGCTCGGCGAGCTGCGAGTCGGTGACGACGGCTCCCGTCGGATTCTGCGGTCTGTTGACCACCAGGAGCTTCGTGTTCCCGTCGATGAGCCCCCGGATTTCGCCGACGTCGAGGTCATAGTCGTCCTTGCGCCGAAGCCGATAGTTGCGAACCTCCATGCCGAGGGCGCGCGGCGCCTCGTTGAATGTGGGGAAGCTCGGGCGCTCGGGCACGACGACGTTCGCGGACGGCTCCGCTGCTAGCAGGAAGATGATCCAGAGCGCTTCGGCTCCACCCGTCGTCACTTGCACTTGGTCCGGCTCCACTGAGGCGTGGGCGGCAATGGCGGTTCTGAGCGCGTGGCTTCCGCGGCTGTGGGCATACGAGATCGGCAGGTCCAGCAGCCGACGTTGTTCGTCCGGCTTGCCGCGCGCGAGCAGGTCCCGCACCGTCCAGATCGGCCCAGTGCTCGCGCCCAGGTCGAATTCGATCGGGGGAGCAGCGAAGTGATGCTCGTTCAGCCAGGCGTTCAGCCCATCTGGGCTCAGCTGCATGGCTCTTGTTTCGTGGGTGCGGGCGTCGCGGACGGTTTGGGGAGCAGGGCGGCGAGATCGGGGAGCACGATGTCTGGTTGGACGGGGGAAACCGCGACATCATCGGCCGTGCAGGTGCCGGTCAGGACGAGGACGGTCGCGAGACCGGCGTGTTTCCCGCCGACGATGTCGGACTCGAGGCTGTCACCGACGACTGCAATGCGGTGGCATTTGCGAAGAGCTGATCGAGCAAGGTCGAAGACGAAGGGCTCGGGCTTCCCGACGGTGATCGCACGCGTGCCGCCCGCCACTTCGACCGCGGCGACGATCGAGCCCGTACCTGGCCAGGGGCCGTCGGGCATCGGAAACGCCGCGTCGCGCCCTGCGGCGTAGAGGGTCGCGCCCCGTCGCAAGGCTTGCGCGGCGGTGCGAAGCTCGTCGTAGTCGAAACTGTCGTGACCGCCGACTGCGACGACCCTGGCTGCGCGCGCCGCGAGACCCTCGCAGAGGCTGAGGCCGCTTGCAGCCAGCTCGGCCTTGAACATCGGCGATCCGATGGCGAATACGTGAGCACCCGGCCCTTCGCGCTCCCCGACGTACCGGGCGAGGGCGCTGCCGGACGTGACGATCTGGATCGACTCGGCTGGGATGCCGAGCTGCGTCAACCGAGCGGCATAGTCGGCACGCGAGCTACGCGGATCGTTCGTCAGGAAGACGATCTGCACGCCGGACTCGCGGAGGCCGGCAATCGCGTCGACCGATCCGGGCACGGGAACCAGACCGAGCCACACGACACCGTCGAGATCGAGGATGAGCCCGTCGAAGGCAGGCGCCACCGCGTGCGCGAGCGGCCGCCGCTCTCCCGTCGCGTCGACATTCATCTCGCGACGTCGGCTGAGAGGGCGTGGTCGGCGGCTGACCCGGACCACCAGGTGCCGCCGCGATACGACCAGCGGCTGTCAGCGGGAGCGAATGCAGGCGCGCGCGCTGTCATCGCTGCTCGTGCCTCTAGTGCGTGCGTTCGCAGCTCCACGACAAGCTCGTTGCCGAGTTGGATGTCGACGACGACGAGCCCGTGCGGCGCCTCGGCGAGAGCGGGCGTGCCGATCTGGAGCAAGTGCCCGTCCGAGGTGGCGTCGCGGAAGTGCAGATGGCCGTGGACTGCGATGGTCGGAGCGCGTCGCTCGCGCAGGGCTTCTGCGACTGCGTTCGAGTTCGTCAGGTCGCCTGAGTGGAGGACTCCTGCCGCAACCGCCTGCCGTCGCCTCGAAAGAGGCGGGTAGTGGCTGAGCCAGATGGCCGTCTCTCCATTCCAGCTCGCGGTATCGGGCAGAGCCGAGGCCCTGACCTCGCCTGCCGCGTGTGCGATCGGCTGCCCGGCGATGCGGAGGCCTCTGCCGAGCGGCACGCCCCGCGAGCTGAGGAGCTCAACCGAGCCGCCCGCGTCCTCACAGGCACGTGCGAGCATCGATTCATCCGCTCCGAGGTCGTGATTGCCTGAGGCGACGAAGATCGGACGGCCCAGGGCGGCGCAGCCGCGAAGCACGATGTCCAGCGACTCGTGATCTGCATGCTCGATGAGGTCACCGAGGAGCACGATCGCACCGACCGTCTCGTCGTCGAGGCGAGCGAGCGCCGCGCCCAGTCGGCTGCGCATCAGGGCCCCGTGGATGGGTCCGTGCCATGACGTTGCGGGCGTGCCCGCCGGCGCCAGGTGGATGTCCGCGACGACTCCGAGCCTGAAGCGAGTGCAAGGCAGTTCGCTCATGCGTGCTACCAGCCCCGGACCTCGAGCCGCTCGGGCTCGAGAAGGGAGGCCGCCGAGATGCCGACCATCGGCTCGCCGAGGCCCGCCGAGACGCGGGCGAGGATCTCGGCGTCGCGGTAGTGCGTCGTCGCCTCGACGATCGCCTTCGCGCGCAGCGCCGGGTCGCCGGACTTGAAGATCCCGGAGCCGACGAAGACGCCATCCGCACCGAGCTGCATGCAGAGAGCGGCGTCGGCAGGGGTCGCGATCCCGCCGGCGGTGAACGTGACGACCGGCAGCCGACCGTTCTCGGCCACCCAGCGGACGAGCTCGTATGGCGCGCGCAGCTCCTTCGCCTCGGCGTAGAGCTCCTCGCTGCGCAGCGCGCCGAGCCGCCGGATGCCTCCGAAGACGGCGCGCATGTGCGTGACGGCGTTGACGACGTCGCCGGTGCCGGCCTCGCCCTTCGTCCGGATCATGGCCGCGCCCTCGCTGATCCGCCGGAGCGCCTCGCCGAGGTTGGTCGCGCCGCACACGAACGGGATCTCGAACGCCCACTTGTCCACGTGGTGCGCGACATCGGCCGGGGTGAGCACTTCGGACTCGTCGATGTAGTCGACCTCGAGCGCCTGCAGGATCTGCGCCTCGACGACGTGGCCGATCCGGCACTTGGCCATCACGGGGATCGTGACCGCCTCCTGGATCTCGGCGACCATCGCCGGGTCGGACATGCGGGAGACATCGCCGTCGCGACGGATGTCGGCCGGGACGCGCTCGAGCGCCATCACGGCGACGGCCCCGGCGTCCTCGGCGATCTTCGCCTGCTCGGCGTTGACGACGTCCATGATCACGCCGCCCTTGAGCATCTCGGCGAGACCGCTCTTCACCCGCATCGTGCCGGTCAGGGCACCACCTGAGCCCCCACCTTGTGCTCCGCTCATACGAGTGCGACATTGAGCCAATGCAGCAAGGCCAATCAAGCGGGCATTGGTACCCTCGTAGCGTGGCGAGATACTCTAGTCGTTTGAAGAGCGTTTGGTCTCATGCATTGGAAGCCCGGGGCGTACATGCCAATGGAGCGCTCTCGTGGCAACGCTGAGGCCAATGCGCAAAGGCAGTCGAGCATCACTCGGCAGGGCTCTTTCGCTCGATCTCTGGCAAGCCCTGGACGGCTGGGACGAGGGTGACGGCTCCCTCCATGAACGGCTCGGGACATCGCTCGCAGACGCCGTCGAGCGCGACGATTTGCCCGCTGGCACCCGTCTTCCCCCGGAGCGCGTCCTCGCGACGGAGCTCGGCATTGCGAGAGGGACGGTCTCTGCCGCCTACGAGCTACTCCAGCGCAGAGGGCTCGTCGACCGTCGGCAGGGGCGAGGAACGCACGTCATACGCGGCGACACGGTCGGTGTCGATGCGCGTGCGGCCGCGCTCGCCACCTCGCTCCAGCGGAACCTCCTCTTTCGCCGTCTAGGCGAACCGTCGCCGGACACGATCGACCTCCTCGGGAGCTCGGCACCGCCGAGCCCGGCAATCAGGGAGGCGCTGGCGGAAGCGGCCGCCACAGTTGACATCCGCGAACTGACTCTCTCGCACGGCTATTTTCCGCTCGGCTATCCACCACTCCGTCAGGCGATCGCTGATCACCTGACGGCGCATGGTCTTCCATCCAGCGGCGAGGAGATCCTCGTCACCGGCGGTGCCCAGCAAGGGATCAGCCTGTTCGCCCGAAGCTGCGCGAGCCACCGAGGCGTAGTGGTGATGGAGGACCCCACCTACCCCGGCGCAATCGACGTCTTCCGAACGGTCGGGGCCCGGATTCTGCCCGTCCCGGTTTGCCGGTCTGACGCTGACGTGGAACTGCTTGAGCGAACCGTCGTCGAGAATCGCGTCAGTGCCGTCTACCTGATGCCCACGTTCCACAATCCCACGGGCTCGGTCATGCCGGATCAGGCAAGACGCGAGCTGGTCCGGTTCGCGCGAGCGACCGAGCTTCCGATCGTCGAGGACGACACACTCGCCGAGCTCGTGCTGGGTCCCGAGCCTCCACGGCCGCTCGCAGCCTACGCGCGCAACACGACGATCGTCTCGATCGGCTCTTTCAGCAAGATCTGTTGGGCCGGCCTGCGGGTGGGCTGGGTACGGGCGCCACGGCCTACCATCGTCCAACTCGGACGACTCAAGGCGGTGGCGGATCTCGGTACTTCCCTTCCGAGCCAGGCGATAGCTGTGAATCTGCTCGTTCGTTCCGAGTACGTCCGCGCGTGCCGTTGCCGCGAGCTCGAGACACGCTTGACGCTCCTAGAGGAGCTCCTCGGGCGGTATCTCCCTGAATGGGAGTGGCGGCGACCGCAAGGTGGTCTCTCGCTCTGGGTGCGCCTCCCGGATGGGAGCTCGACAGAGCTCGCGCAGATCGCGCATCGCCGCGGCGTCTCCATCGCACCGGGTTCGGTGATGTCCACCACGGGACGGTTCGATGAGTTCGTTCGCTTGTCTTTCGATCACGAGGAGGTCGTGCTCGAGGAGGCGATCCGGCGGCTGGCAGGCGCGTGGAAGGCCTATCGGCGGGCGCTGGCCTCCATCGACTCGAGCCGGCTCGACGTCGTGGTCTAGCCTCAGCGGCGCCGCCAATGCGCGCTTGATTGGCGCCGGGCCGAGTCCTAGGTTCGTGCGGGTGGGCCCTTCTTTGGCGGCCAGGCTCGAAGGCGAGCCGCTTCCGGCGCTGCAATTTCCGTCCTCCCGAGGTGTCGTGCACCTAACGGAGAGGCCCGGCAGATACGTCGTCCTCTACGTCTACCCGCGAACGGCGGTCGCGGGCGAGCGGGACCCTCGCGGCTGGGATCGCATCCCGGGAGCGCGCGGGTGTACCGCCGAGGCTTGTTCGTTCCGTGACCACGAACGGGAGCTGAGCAAGCTTGGCGCGCGCGTCATGGGGCTGAGCTCACAGGTGCTTGAGCAGCAGCGCCGGTTCGCCACTCGTGCGTCGATCCCGTACCCACTGCTCAGCGACCCCGGGTTCCTCCTGGCCGGGGCGCTTGGGCTACCGACACTCGAGGTCGCCGGCCGGCGCTTCTACGAGCGCCTGACGATCATCAGCGACGGCAGCATCACGAAGATCTTCCATCCCGTGGCCAAGCCGGAGACGCACGGCGCCGAGGTTCTGGCTTGGCTGAGGTCCGACGCGAACGACGCTGCGTGATGCCCGCCGACGCAGCACCCGTCGCCGTGATCGGCCTTGGTGCGATGGGCAGCCGTATCGCCACTCGCCTGCTCAGCACCGGGCATGCTGTCGTCGTCTGGAATCGGTCGCGGGAAAAGGCCACTCCCCTGAAGGCGCTCGGTGCTGCCGTGGCAGACACTCCGGCGGCAGCAGCAGCCAACGCGGAAGTCGTACTGACGATGGTCGAGAACGAGGCCGCCCTGGAGGCGGTAACTGACGGCCCGACGGGACTCGTGGCCGGAGTGCGCAACGCAACGACGATCATCGAACTGTCCACCGTCGGACCGGCGGGAATCGCCCGGCTGAGCGTCAACGTGCCTCGAGGCGTACACGTGCTCGATGCTCCAGTGCTGGGCAGCATTCGCGAGGCTGAGGCGGGCACTCTCGTCATGTTCGTCGGCGGACCGGAGTGGCTCATGTCGAAGCATCGACCTCTGCTCTCCACGCTCGGAACGGTCGAGCACGTCGGTCCTCTCGGCACAGGGGCGTCGGCGAAGCTGGTCGCGAACTCGACGCTCATCGGCGCTCTGGCCGTACTGGCCGAGGCGATCGCCCTCGCAGACGGGCTCGGGTTGTCGCGGGAAGCGACGAAGTCTGTCCTCGAACGGACTCCGCTCGCCGCCCAGGCGGCACGGCGCTGGACCATGATCGAGAGCGGTCGCTATCCAGCCCGGTTCACGCTCTCCCTGGCCCGTAAGGATGCAGAGCTCATCGTCCGAGCGGCCGCTCTCACGAACGTCGACATGCGGCTTGCAACGGCTTCGTGCGCCTGGCTGCGCGATGCAGCCGACTCCGGCTGGGGCGAACACGACTACTCGGCGCTCCTCGCGCACGTTCTCGGCCAGACAAGCCGTCGGCGATAGCGAATGCAGCTGACCTGCCTCGCGTGGGGCCATTCACGCGTGGACGCGCCGGGATCCCCGTCTTCGCGGTCTCGCGCTTCACGGGTTCGAGCATCGCGATGATCGACCACCACTACGGCCACCCTGCCCCGAGGAGAAGGCCTACGAGCCGGTCGCCGACTGGCACGAGCGCGATGCCGAGCGTTTCGCACTCGATCCCGAGGTCGGCCGGCGGATGGTCGCGAGGTTCCTCGAGCGAGGCATCGAGGCCGCCAAGCGCGAGGCTCAGGCCCCACGACGCGATGAAACTCCGATCAGGAGGTACACGGCGATGAATGAAGACGTTACTGCGGCTGAGGCAGGAATGCTTATTCGCCGGCCGGTGGCCGAGGTGTTCAGGGCTGTCGTTGATCCGGAAGTCACGACCAAGTTCTGGTTCACGCGCAGCAGCGGGAAGCTCAAACCCGGTAAGCGCGTGCGCTGGGAGTGGGAGATGTACGACCAGTCCGTCGACGTCGACGTCGATCTGATTGAGGAGAACGAGCGGATCGTGATGCGGTGGCCTGCCTACCGTGGAGGTGGCCAGACCGCGGTTGCATGGGCGTTCGCGCCTAGAGGCGACAACACCTTCATCACCGTCACCAACACCGGCTTCACGGGCGATCAGGAATCGATCGCGAAGCAGGCGATCGAGGCGACCGGTGGCTTCACCCTCGTGCTCGCCGGACTGAAGGCGTGGCTCGAGCACGGCATCGAACTCAACCTAGTCCGTGACCGCTTCCCTGAGGGCGTCGAGCATTGACCGTCTATTTAGGTGGCGCAGCGTGACTGGACGATGAACTCAAGCGCGGCCACCAGTGCGCGGCGGTTGTGCTCCCACCTCTGACTTGATCCCATACTCCACGCCGGTAGCACCTCGGCCTGCCTTGTATGCATGGAAGACTCGGGCGCGATCATGTGGGGCGGTCGCAGGAAGAGGGTCACGCAACTAACACCGGCGCATGACGTGAGTGCGGGGGATTGGCTCGTCGAAGTCCTGGCGATCTTCGGCGAATCGGTGCTCTCACTCGTCCCAGCTGGGTTCGCCGCGTGCGTCCGCGTCCTTCACCCTGCGTGGCACCTCGACGAGGAAGGGAACGCGACGATCTCAGTGCCGTGGGCGGACGTTGGGCGGGCGAACTCCCAGCATCCGCAGCCAGTCGTGGAATGCTGGATCGCCGCGGGCAGCCGCTCGTCAACGTCGCCACGTGTCTCTCCGCGCACGAAACAGCCGGGCAGCTCGTGGACCCACGCAAGGTAACTCCCGTCGGTTCCGTGCTCGAGCGTCACCGAGTACGTCATCGACGCAGAGACTAAGCCGACCGGTTTAGCGCTGCATGGTCGAGCGGAGTGGGTACTAGGCGACCGCGGGATGATCGGCGACGCCCGGTTGCCAGTGATCGTGGACGCATTCGGGCGGAGGCGAAACCGCTGATACCGCCGCTACGGTCAGGCCATGGATCCGGCCGCTGATCAGGAACGGCAGCTGGCGTCGATCCTCCGCACCAGTGACTGGTTCGTCTCGGTGCTCCGAGCCGTCCGTGACGTCGACCCGCCGGAGTGGGTAGTAGGCGCCGGTGTCATTCGCGACATCGTCTGGGATCGTCTCCACGGCTTCGCCGAACCCAGGGACGTGAAGGATGTGGACGTCGCCTTCTTCGACCAGGACGATCTCGCGCCCGAACGAAGACTACGACGTCCAAGCCGCCCTGCGGACGCGGATGCCTACGATCGACTGGGACGCCAAGAATCAGGCGGCCGTCCACACGTGGTACACGGCCAAGTTCGGTTATCCCGTAGAGCCTCTCACCTCGATCGAAGACGCCGTCGCAACGTGGCCGGAGACGGCGACGGCCGTCGCCGTGCGCCTGCTGCCGGACGACTCACTGCGTGTCGTTGCGCCTCTCGGGCTTGGCGACCTGCTCGGGATGGTGTTGCGGCGAAACCCGCGTCGCGTGACCGCCGAGGACTTTCGCCAGCGGCTCGAGCGAAAGCGCCCATTTGAGCGCTGGCCTCGTGTAACGATCCTTGACGAGTAATCGCATTCACAACGAGATAACTCGCAGCGCTGATCACGTCAACGACGACCAACCACTACACGCAACTTTCGCGGTGCGTCCGCCGGATCCCGTTGGCTTCGATGGCTACGGGCGACGGGGTTGGCTGCGAGTCCTGACGACTGCAAGTTGTCAGGACGGCGTCGGGCTGGCCCTTCGTGAGATATGGGCGGTTCTCAATGAGATCGCGCAAGACCTCAGCCTGCTCGGAAGCACCAAGGTTCGCGAGGGCAGATGACGCCGCCGCGATGAGCAGCTGGATCGTGGTGAGGCGTTGTTGCCCGTCGATGACTTCTCGGAGTTCGAGCTGACCGGCGCCGAAAGGCATGAGCTTGACAACAATGGCACCGAGAAAGTGGACAGGCAGCTCGTCGCCGCGCGGCGCCGTCTGACTTGATCGTGCGGCATGTACGTAGGCCTCGACGACTTCGAGCACATCCCGCCAGAACGGATCCCATTGCCGGTCTCGCTCCCACGCGTAGCGACGCTGGAACACAGGCACCATGTACCGGACGTCTCTACGGAATATCGCATCGAAGGATTGGGCGCGGGCATCCATAGCGCAATCAAATCACGAGCGGCCCAACGGTTCATCGGGCGCGTGTGAATGTCGGACGGATAACGAGGAGCAGCCTGTCGCCGTACGGCCGGCGGAGCTGCTTGCGACCGTTCCTCGCGCCGGTGGGCGTCGCTCGGCCGCCCTCGGGAGAGACGCCTTCATACGAGGAGCCGAGCCGCTCCCTCGTGGTGTTCAGGCGGGCCGACCGCGAACGCCCTGAGGACGAACTGCACGGATGCCGAAGAGAACTAGAGTGACCTTCCGCGAAACCGTTGACCCCGACCTCTCGAAACTCGGCCGGGCCGCAGTCGAGCTTGCCAAGCGCGGGGTCTTCAGCGACGAGGCTGTGCGTGCCAACCAAGCCGTCCTCGACGTCGACCCCGAGAACGTCGATGCCCTCTTGCGCCTTCTGCGCTGCCGCATGCATCGCTCCGAATACTTCCAGGCAGCCGATCTCGTCGAGCGCCTCGACGCGCTCGGGCTCGACGATTCAGATCGGGCGTACGTCGACCGCTTTCGTGCCGAGGCAGTCGCGAAGGCTGCCGAGGACCGAGGCCGTTGGGAGCGCGAGAGAACCGCGCTGCAAGAGCGACGGGAGATCCTCGCGTCGGCGCGCACCATCCCAAGCGCGCAAGAGGCGCAGGCTCTCGGCGCGGCGTACCGAGGCAAGGACAACGAGCTCGCCATCGCGTTCCTGGAGCGAGGCCTGAAGGTTGCAGCAACGTGGGAGGAGACGCTCTCCGTGCTCGCCGTGCTTGCTCCCACGTACCGGGACGCTGGCGATCTCCCCTCCGCGCTCGCCGCCTACGAGCGTGCGATCGAGATCGAGCCGGACTACGAGCGGAACAGAGTCGTCTACACGTCGTGGACGGCGACGCTGCGGCGGATAGGGCGCCTCGACGACGCACGCCGCCACGGCGAGGAGCTGGACCGGCGCTTCCCCGACGACTCCTTTGTCCTCAACGCCTTAGGTGCCGTCTACGTTCACCTTTCCGTTCGCGACCGAGACGTGGTGCTCGCGAAGAAGGCCGAGGATTGCTTTCTTCGCGCCGCCGAGCGCGACCCCGGTGCGCGGGACAACCTCCGACAGCTCAGGACACTGATCTCGAAGCTTGATGACCTCTGCGAGTTGCTCGAGGAGGCGGGGGACAGACACAGCGTCGAGGCAGTGACGGCCCAGCGACTCCGCGTCGAGCAACATCTAGCGCGCCTCGCGGGAGGCACATAAGACGAGAGCCGATCGTCGACGACGAGAAGGTGCATGACGATCCTCGCCACCGAGCCCAGCGCAGTCCTCATCGTCGACGACGAGCTCGTCGTCGACAAACTTCGGATCACCGATCCGGATGCGATCGCGTTCGTCGCTTCGAGCGACGATCCAGAACTCGCGCTCGTCCGGTGCGTCGAGATGGGGGCGCGCGTGCTGCGCCTCGCGAACGCGACGGTCGACACCCAGGTCGTCGAGCACCGCTTCGAGGAGATGACGAAGAGCCTCGACCGCAGCGTCGATGCGCTCGCGCAGCGGATCGACGACTCCGCCCGGGCGCTGCTCGACGACGAGAACGGCGAGCTCACGGCCGCACTGCGCACGTGGCTGACGGACGTGACCAACGCTCTCGGCGCGACCTTCGACGAGACGAGTAAGAAGAGCGCCATCGCAAAGCTCGAGGCGTTGCTCGAGTCGGCGCGCGCGGAGCAGGTGGCCGCGGTGCGGCGCTTAACTCGATCCCGAAACCAGCGACAGCCCGCTCCATCGCTGGCGCTCCGAGATCGTGAGCGAGGTCCGCGATCGCGGTGAAGCCGTCGAGCGGCTTCTCAACGACCTCAGTTTCCGACTCGGTCTCGATCAGGGCGAGGCGGCGACGATCGATAGGACCGCGGTCAAGGGCTTCGACTTCGAGGATGTCGTCTACGCGACGATCGGTCGACCTTGCGCCGCTCGACCGGAACGAGCCACGAGACCGTTGCGCGGAGCTCCTGGGCGACTTCTTCGAGCTCAGTCAACGGGAGCTCATCAGCGAGAGAGGCGTCAAGGCGCGTGCCTACCTCGAGGGACGCGGGCTCCCAGCCGAGATGATCGAGAACTCGGGGCTGGGACTCGTCCCCACGCCGAAGCACACCCGCGAGGCCCTGACACGCGCAGGGTACGAAGAGGCGGAGGTGACCGAGGCTGGCGTCCTCTCCGACTCACGCTGGCCGGGACGGCTTTGCGGCGCCTGGCGCGACGAGTACCGACAGGTCGGCACTCTCTGGGCGCGCACGCTCTCGGACGACGATAGCGCCGACACCCGCTACCTCTACCTGCGAGGCCGAAGCCGAACCAACCTCCCACCGTATGGCCTCTCGGACGTCCTCGCCAGCCGCGGCGAAGCACGGCGCGACCTCGTCCTTGTCGAGGGCGTCATGGACGTCCACCAGTTGCGAGCGCATGGGATTGAAAACGCAGTCGCGCTCGGCGGTCTTGGAATCCAACCGAGAACCTTTGAGCGCCTCGCCCGGCTCGGCATGAAGCGGCTCACGCTTTGCTTCGACCGTGACGAGCCCGGCCGCACCGCCACGGCGCGTGCGGTCGAGCAAGCTACTCGAGCCGAACAGACCCCGGCGGTCGACGTCGTCGACCCCGACTTGCTGGCCCCGTCGAAAGACCCCGACGCCTTCATCCGCGAACGTGGCGTAGCGGCATGGCACGCACTCCTCGAGGAACGAGAGTGCGGCATCGCCTGGCGCGCGACCGAGCTGATCGCGGATATCACTCCCCGGTCCGACCAGCGAGCTAGGTGTCCTACCCACAGACGTTGTGAACGCGGCTGATCGGGGGCTTGCCTCCGAGCGAGCTGTGCGGCCGCGCGTGGTTGTTGTGGTCGAGCCAGTGTGGCAGGGCTCGCCCGCGCTCGCGA